>NZ_JBMWAM010000006.1:0-215521 GCF_049725345.1 Paenibacillus praedii
TTTTTCATCAATCCGTTAGGATTCATGAGGCAGTTTTACTCGTTGTTCAGTTTTCAAAGAGCAATCTTTTCTTTCTCGCCGTCCGCGCGTTTCTCTCGGCCGGAATTAGAATATACCATGTACAGGCCTAGAAGGTCAAGCGTTTTTTAAAACTTTTTTTCTGCATCATGTTTCTACATATAATTGATTTCATGCTATACTGCTACAAATATACTTGCTGGAGGTGCAATATAATGAAAACATACGTCATACTCTCGTTCAATGAGGATGGAATGGAAAATGTATATGTAGGGACTGACGAGGAAAAAGCTTTATCCTTGAAATCTGCCGATTTCGAAAACTGCGATGCTCTCTTCGTAGAAATTTGGGAGGACGGCGAGAAAGTAGATGATTTTCGTCTAGAGGAATTCCGCGAAGATGAGAATTCGGAATCATAGTAGACGAAGGATATCTATTAAACACCTACTATATAGTTGTAACTTGTATAGTTAGTGCCGTTTCCTGCTACATACAAATAAATGAAGCCTGCAGTCTCCTCCTTGGAGGGTGTAGGCTTCATTCTTTTCTAAATCACAGATAAAACGTTACTTCCCTTGTCGTATACTTATGAATCGGTGATTTGCTTGTCCCAGACGGCAAAGCCCCACCAGTCTTGCAAGAACAGAGCTACAAGCTATCTTTTAATACATTTCGCTTTAAACTTGCTCGCTTACCTCTTCTCTGCTAGGCTTGTTCAACGTTTTTTTCTTCAATAATAACCATATGGAGCTCGCGATATATATGGTTGAGTACATCCCGAAGATCAAGCCTAACGACATCGCAAGCGAGAACAGCTTGATGGACTCACTTCCGACAAATAGGAGAATCAGCGATGCGGATAATACCATAAGACCGGTATTAATCGAGCGCGTCAATGTTTGCGATATGCTGACATTCACCAGGTGGGCCAGCTCCTCAAACGTTTTGAGCTTTGAAAATCGCAGATTTTCACGAATACGGTCAAATATGACAATCGTATCGTTAATGGAATAACCAATAATCGTCAAGATCGCCGCAAGAAACGGCAGATTGACCTCCAGCCTGAAAATCGCGAACAAGCTGACCACCATCAATACGTCATGTAAAAGAGCAATAACACCGGCCAAGGCGAATCGCCACTCGAACCGGAAGCTGACGAACACGATGATCCCGATGCTTGCGATGATAATAGCGAAGATCGCCTTAATGCCTAGCTCCTGCGCGATACCAGGGTCAACGGTATTCTCCTCACCTGATACCTGGTCACCATATTTATTTTTAAACTGCTGCAGTATCCGGTTCACGTCCCCATCATCAGAGCTGAGAATCGATTCGAAGCGAGCGGATACACGGTCGCTCTTATCGCCGCCAACAGTAAGTGACGACGGTGTAAATCCGGCACTCGTGATCAACTCCTCAGCCTCAGCATGCGTAATCGATTGTCCGACTGCGATGTCTAAGCTTGTACCTGCTTTAAAATCTACGCCATAGTTGAGATTAAAAATAAGGAGCATCAGAATCCCAAGGACAGTAACGGCCGCGGAGACGGCAAAAAACTTATTGCGATGCTTCACAAAATCATAAACCTTGTAATAGGAAGCTGCTTTCTCTTTTCCATCCGCCAACGAATGAATATCCGCTTTTTTCACGTTAAAATATTCAGGCTTCGTCATGATGTTGCTGCGGACCAGCATAGATAACAGGAACCTGGAAAAGAATACATTCGTAAACATGCTCAGCAGGTTACTCAGGATCAGCGTAAGAGCAAAGCCTTGAATGGCGCCAGTACCTACAAAATACAATACCGATGCAGCTACGATAACTGTAATATTGGCATCCATAATGGTGCTAAGCGAGTTTTTGGAGCCCGCTTTGACCGCGGAGAGCAGACTTTTTCCAGTTCGCATCTCCTCCCGAATTCGCTCCGCTGTAATAATATTGGCATCGACCGCCATCCCGACGCCGAGCACGAATGCCGCAATTCCCGGCAGCGTAAGCGTCGCCTGCATCCAGTACATAAGGAGCAGCAAGCCCCAATTATAAACGACTAACGTGATGCATGCGATCAGACCAGGTATCCGATAGACAATAAGCATGAACAGAAGGATAAGCACCGAAGCGATGATGCCGGCGAGAATCGTCTGCTCAAGAGATTGCTGTCCAAGCGAAGCGCCTACGGATTGCGTATATATCTCTTTCAGATTTAACGGCAGCGCGCCTAAATTAATGACATCGGCCAGCTCAAGAGCTTCCTCTCGCGTATAATTGCCGGAAATTTCAGCTTTACCGTTCGTCAGAACCGAGCGTACGACCGGGGCCGACAGCTCCTCGTCATCCAGATAGATGGCTAGCGGCTTCCCGAGCAGCTTTTGGGATACGTCCCGCAGCTTCTGAGGATCCTTAACCTCAATAAGGATGATCGGGTTATTCATCTGATCGTTAGCGACCTGTGCCGCACCCTCTACGAAATCGCTGCCGATCATCTCCTTCGTGCCATCCGGCCCACGAAATGTTAATTCGGCAGGCTTCTTCATAATATCTCGAACGCTTTGCTCGTCCGTGATGCCTGCAATACGTGCTCTTATGCGATTCTCACCCTCAGGCGTCACTTCCGGCTCAGCTACGCCGTAAGCATTGGCACGCTTTTCCAAGCTTTTGGCAGTTTCCCGGAGCGCCTCTTTGGTCACAACGCCTCCCTCATTGACGGGAGTAGCTTCATACAAAATCTCGAAACCGCCTTTTAAATCAAGGCCCAGCTTAATGCCGTCAACGATTGTTGGCGAAGTGGTAATCACAAGCGTAAACGAAATAATGATGCTTAACAGAAAACCTAATAATCGTTTCATATTCATTTTTTAATAAAACCCCTTCTCGATTCATTTCCAGTAAAGCTGGTTGAAATAAATAGAGGAGCGCGCCACGAACTCCGATGTGAACTTGATCGGGTCCAGCTTAAGGTGAAGCAGACGAACAGCGATCGAATTGTCGAATTCAGAAGGGACGGTATATAGTCTTTCTGATAATAGACGGAATATTTGTTGGAGTGAGGCAACATCATTCGCAGAGAAAGGATTAGAGCCCCCTGATTGTCTCGTGCTGTTAAGGAAGCTGGATTCGTCATTTCGGGTAAAGGAGGGGTAATTGGCATCAGCGCTGGCATTTTGACTGGTGAAACCAGGTGTTAACACGGCAAATGTAACAAACGCAACCGTAAATAAAATAAACCCATGATAGTATGACAGCCTTGTACGCATCGATCCCGCTCCTCTCCTTGACAAATCCTGTTCACCTAGTTTAACGCAAATTAGGAAATGAAGCACTATCCGTTTATTAACAGAGTCATCGAAAAGCTTTAAAAAGGCTTTATAGGCTTAGGATAAAACCTTGTTATTTTATGTATAAGCACAATTGCCGATGCGCTGACAACCGCATTCTGGAGTGTCGATAATGCCGGCGTGAAGCAAGGCGACACCGTCATCGTTATCGGCTGCGGCCCGGTTGGTCTGCTGGCGCAGAAGTTTGCGTGGTTCAAAGGCGCAAAGCGTGTGACCGCGGTCGCCTACCTCGATTACCGTCTGCAGCATGCGAAACGGACAAACCATGTGGAGATCGTCAACCCGTTGTCAAAAGAAAACATTGGAAATGAGCTGAAGGAAATGACCAAAGGAGGTGCGGACGTCGTAATTGACTGCTCAGGAATGAGCGGCAAAATGTCTCCGCTGGAATCCTTGGCTTCCAGTCTTAAGCTCCATGGCGGTGCTATGGGCGGTCTCGTTATCGCATCGCAGGCTGTACGCAAAGGCGGAACGATTCAAATAACAGGTGTATACGGCGGACGATACAATGGCTTCCCGCTCGGCGATATTTTTCAGCGTAATGTCAACATCCGCACAGGTCAAGCGCCGGTCATCCACTACATGCCGTATATGTACGAACTGATCGATACAGGCAAGGTCGACCCAGGCGACGTTGTTACTCACGTGATCCCGCTCAGCGATGCAAAGCACGGATATGAAATTTTCGATACGAGACAAGATAACTGCATCAAGGTAGTGCTCAAGCCATGATTTGACGATAGAGGGATTGGAGGTACAGTTATTATGGAATATGCTCTGCACGAAACGCTTGAGGTTCACGAATTAGCGGCATTCAAAACGGTAGGTTTGACCAAGTCAAAAACGATGCAAGGGTTAGTCTCAGACCCGGCTCTAAAGGCCATTATGCAGCAAGACATTGACATCTCGACTCGCCAGCTGCAGGAGATGAGTGCAATTCTAGCTAAAGCAATTCAACAGGAGATGAAGGCATGAACACCATTCTTGAGCATTTGACAGGCCTGAATACAATGACCGATCAAGTCATTGCAACAGATTTTCTAATCGCCGCGAAGAGCGGCGTGCGGAATTATGCCATGGCGGTAACGGAGTCCGGCACTCCGGAAATCAAAGCGACGCTAACAGCACAACTAGAGGAAGCAATCGACATGCATGAGCAAATCATGCTGTACATGATCGATCGCGGCTGGTACCACCCTTGGAACGTGAATGAGCAAATCCAGTTAGACCTTCAGAATATCCAGACCGCATTAAATACACCAACCTTATAGTACGGAGAAAGCTTCGCATAAAGCGTTGCCTGATTAGCCCCGTAAGGGTGCTTTTTTTCGCGCTGACGGGCAAAAAGCCGATCCCCACGCATCCATATGCGGGGATCGGCTTCGGCTTTATTTGACATTAGGCTTTACTTACCCCTTCACCGAGCCTGCCGTCAGCCCGCGAATAAAGCTCTTCGAGCCAATGGCGAACAGGATGAGCACCGGGACCGTGCCCAGCGTGAGGCCTAATATTTGTGCTGCCAGATCGGTGCGGTAGGCATCTCCGAGCGCTGTGATGCCAAGCGGTATCGTGTACAGCTCGGGTTTATTGATTATAATAAGCGGAAGCAGGTAATTATTCCATGACCAGAGGAACACCAGAAGCGACAGCGTTGTAATCGCAGGATAAATAAACGCGATCACGATCCGAAAAAACACCCCGATGTCCGAGCAGCCGTCGATCCGCGCGCTTTCCAGCACCTCTGTCGGAACCGCGCTTTTAATAAATTGTGTCATCCAATAAACACCGAACGCATTGGCCACCCAAGGCAGAATGAGAGGCAGCAGCGTGCCTGATAAACTAAGATAACGCATCTCAATAACGTAAGCAACAAGACCAAGCTGACCGGGAATCATCATCGTAAGCAGTACAGCCGCAAATATTTTGCCCTTATACTTAAACTCATGCTTGGCAAAAGCAAAGCCTGCGAATGCACTGACCAGCACCGACAGTACTGTGCTAGCCACGGATACGATCAAGCTGTTCCAGTAAACGAGATCGAACCGGCTGGCCGCTACCGTTTTGAAATTTTCAAGCAGGTACGTACCCGGAACAAGCACGATTTTCGTAAAAAGATCCTCGTTCTGATACGTTCCCATAATCGTCATGATATAGAAGGGCAGCAGCGCGAAGAGGGATAGAAGCGCAATCACGGATGTCGCAATTGTCGTTCGAAGCGTATGGCTCATTCCTGATCCCCCCTGTAAAATCTAGCGCCAATGAAGGAGAACAACGCGATAATGACACATAAGCCATAGGCGATCGCGGCCCCAAGTCCATAACGAGTCGTACTGCCGTATGCGGTGTCGTACATATTCCATACCGTCGTTAAGCAGCATCGGTCAGGTCCTCCAATAACGGCTGTGCTCGATCCCATGCCGGAGCCGCCGAGCAGCAGCATTGGTTCCTCAAGTAATTGAAAGCCGCCAATAATACCGGTAATGACGATAAAGATGGTGACAGGCTTAAGAAGCGGCAGCGTAATCGATATGAATGTCCGGTACCCTGAGGCTCCATCCACCTGCGCAGCTTCATACAAATCCTTCGGAATGTTGGCCAAGCCAGCCAAATAGAAGATCATCGTGTAGCCGAAGCCCTTCCAGAACAGCATGACAATAATGACCATTCGAGCATACATCGGATCGCCCAGCCAGTAGATGCCCTCGTCCACCAATCCGAAATGAAGCAATATTTTATTAATAAATCCCGCTTGCCAGTCGAACAGTAGGTTGAACATCAGCCCCACCGCGACGGGTGTTACGATATACGGCATGAAATTAACCAGTTGGAAGAAGCCCTTCCACTTCACCCAGCGGCTGTAGAGCAGCGAGGCGATGAGAAGTCCGAAAATAATTTGCAGCGGCAGCGTAAACGCGACAAACAGCAGTGTATTACCGACCGATTTGAAGAAATACGAATCAGGACTGAATAGAAACCTGTAGTTTTCCAGCCCGACGAACGTTTTCTCTCCGATCCCGTTCCAGCTCGTCAGGCTGACGTATAACGAGAACACCATCGGAATAAGGCCGAAGGCCAAATAAAACAGCATATATGGCGAGAGAAAAAAGTAAGGTACCCATCTTCTTTTTACGGCATCCATCGCTAGTCAATCACTCCCATACGATGTTAGGTGCTTTCGCTTTCAGTTCTTTTTGAATTCTGTCCAGCGCCTGCTCCACGCCAAACGCCGCATCCTTAGCAAGCGTCTGGAGCACAATGTTCATCACCTCGTCCAGCACCAAATCGTTGATATTCTCCGGCATATCCTTGGTCGTTGCCGAAATGTCGACGAAGAACTTATGGCCGATATCCTGACTGCCGAAGTTCCGCCATGTCCAGTTCGTGAACGCTTCGTCCTCATAAGCCGCTTTGTAATGTGTGAACACGCCGTCTGCTTTCTGTGCGACTGCGCCCTCCTGTGACAACGAGGTGAATTCGATCCATTTCCACGCAAGCTCTGCGTTTTTGGCGCCTGTCGGAATGCCATGCGAGGAGCCGCCCCGAATGAAGCCGCCGCCCGGAGGCACCATCAGCGCCCAGCGGTCGTCCGTCTTGTCGTTTGGTCCAATCACATACTGCGGCATCCATACGGGTGAGATGGCGAAAATATATTTTTCCCCGCCGAACGTCGCATTCCAAGCCGGCGTCCACTGGTCAAGCTTATCGATTATACCGGCGTCGCGGAATTTCACTAGGTCCGTTACCGTACTCGTTAGCATCTCTGTATTCAGCTTATCGCCGTCAAAATAAGGCTCTGGACGCTGACCCTTGAGCGTCTGGAGCACATCGCCGAGACTCGGAAACATTTGCACCTTGCCTCCGCTTTGCTGCAGAGCCTCTTTCCCTTTCTCAATAAAGACATCCCAATCGGTAAAAATAGCTTCCATCTCCTCCGGATTGTCGGTTCCGAAATATTCCTTGGCAAGCGATTTAATGTAAGCAATCCCCGCTACGCTCATATCGTCTGGTATGGAGATCATATGATCGTCCTTAGAGAAGGTCGCAATGTCATAATCGAACAGAATAGATTTATCCACATTGTACGGAGGCATTTCGAGATTTTCGAGAATGTCCATATCGAAAATTTTTGCTTTTTGCCCGCGCTCGATCCTTACGACGTCCGGCAATTCGCCGCCCGATGCGATGGTCGTTTGCAGCTTTTTGGAAATATCCTCTGCTGCTACATTAACCCGCTTCATTTTTATATTCGGATACTTCTCGTTAAAGGCCGCAAGAGCCGTTGGATGCTCAGGCTCCCATGTCCATAATACGAATTCCCCCTTATAGTCCTCGTTTCCTTTGATTTTCGTTCCTGTGTTATCGCCCTCATTCCCCGTCTCTTCGCTGCTGGATCCATTTCCGTTTCCAGAGTTGCCGCCTCCACAGGCTGCAAGTAAACCAACCAGCATCATAACAGAGACCCACAAACCAATCCGTCTTATCCAAGGTTGCGTAAACATTGTATAACCTCTCCTCTTTTTCACCGGATATTGTGTACGCTTTCAATATACACGTCCGTAAATGTAAGCGTAAACATTGGAATTCAACACTTTCGGTCGAGATTCTACACTTACCTTGCTTCCAGCACCATCTTGTACGTTATAATCAATCATAGAGACGGAATGGCGGAGGTAATTGTCTATGAAGGTCATATTGGTTGATGATGAACGAATTGCCTTAGAGCATATCAGAAGTCTTCTGCCTTGGGAGGAATTGGGCTTTGAGATCGCAGCAACCGCCTCGAACGGCCGCAGTGCACTGCGTCTTTGTGAGGAAATCGGGCCGCAGATCATGATTGTCGATATTCGCATGCCCGTCATGGACGGAATGGAGCTCATACGTGCGGTTGCGGACCGCAAATTGTGCGTTAAGTTTATTGTAATGAGCGCTTATGAGGATTTCCACTATGCAAGGCAGGCCATTTCCTTTGGAAACGTCTCCAGCTATTTGATCAAGCATGAAGTCGACCGGGACAAATTGCTCCAGGAGCTGAGCAAAGCTAAGGAGTCCTGGGAAACTGACGATCGGCAGAGAAGAATGCAGCGCTCCGAACAGCTTATGAAGGCAATTATAGGTACGGAGCTAACAACAACCCTATTCGAACAGAACGAAGCCAAGCCGCCTTACGCGATGCTGCTTATCCAAAGAGACGTACCCTTCACGGCTATTCGTTCTATTCACGGAAGTGCAGAGAGCACTTCGTCGTTTACATGGGATACCGCAGAATTTCACCTGTGCGCGGATAACCCTTCCTGGCAGCTGGTTGGCGAGTTTCCCCTTCATCGCAAGCCATTCGTCGCCTTGTTTTCGCAGAAAAACAAATCCGCAGCCCTGCTGCGCGATTCGTTTCGTGAACTCGCAGCAACCATTCAACAGCATCTGAAGCGGCATTGCGACCATAGCTATTCTTTATTTTTCTCCTTCCAGAACCAAAATTTCACGTCGCTTCAGCATTCCCTGCGGCAAATCGAGGCCGCCGCACGGCATGCTGTTTTTGGAGGGAAAGAGCAGCTGCTGTGCGTGGATGAGCTCTCCTTGCTTGCTCATGACCAAGCTGATCCGATGTGGTTCCCCAGCTTTCACCTTGAGAAACTATTGGAAGGAATGAATCAGAATGAGCCTGAGCAAATTGCAAGCGCTATCCATAAGCTGTTCGAATCCGTCTGCCATCCGCAATGGAATTTGCCGGGCTTGTACGAGCTTGTTCATGCGCTGACCGCACTTGTCAATCAGCGTCTTGCCGTCTCCAAAGGGCTTCTTGAGACCAACCCGCTCGATATGAAGGAGACCGGTCCGATTTTTCACGTAGATCAGATCATGAACCGATTCATCACGATTCTTCAGAGCCTCTGCTCTAAACGAATTAAGCATGACCGGCTGTCCGCAAAAATGCGGAATGCGCTGCGCTATATTCATGAGCACTACCACGAGGACATTAACATCGAAGACGTCTCCCGCTCCACCTGTATTAGCGCCTCCTATCTCCACCAATTGTTCAAGCGTGAGCTTGAGCGGACCTTTCTCGATTATTTGACGGAGCACCGTATTCTTCAGGCCAAGCGCATATTGATCCAGGAGGACGCCAAAATGACTGAGGTCTCCGCGAGAGTCGGCTATCGGTCTCCGCAGCATTTTAGCCAGGTGTTCAAAAAAATGACAGGCATGCTCCCCCATCAATACCGGCATGGAGGCTACCCTTCATGAAGAGCCTTCGTTCTATCATCCTGCAGCGGATCGTCATTGTGGCGATCATCAGCTTCGTGCTGTCTGCAGCCTTTACCTATTATTATTATCAGACCATTCTGGTAAAACAAATGATACACGAGGATGAGACGAAGCTCAGCCAAACGGTCAGACAGTTGGAATACATGTCGGACGATATCGCCAAATTTTCGTTCTCGCTCATTATTTCCGATCAGCTTCAAGCCTTCTACAAAACGTACAACCAACTGGATACCTTCGGTCAATTCGCTATGATCGCAGACACCTTGGACTTTCTGGATGATAATAAAGGGCTCCGCAAGGAAGTAACCAGCTTTGCCCTTCTCCTCCCTGGTGGGCCAGTTTTCTGGAGCGAGGCTCGAAACGACCAGTATTTCAGTAAGCATTTGAAGGAGCCCTGGTATCAGAACCATGCTCGGTCCGGGCAGCAGTATGCCTTTACCGAGCCGCATGACATGATTATCAGCAACAATACCACGGAGAAGGGCAAGACCATCAGCTTTATTGTCACCGTCAAGGATATTGAGCAGCCGGGACGTACGATCGGTGAATTAATTTTGAATCTGGATTACGAAAGCTTTGCATCGCTGCTCGACTTCGGCAGCGAGGACTTCGAGGGCTTCATTTGGTTAAATGAAGCAGGCTATCTGCTCTACGAGAAAGAGAGTTTCGCAGAGGATGCATCGCTCACCCCCGCGCTCCTTGCAGCCGCTGCCGGGCAGCAGCAGGAAGGCACCTCTCACATCCATGGCGGCTATATGCTGATCGACCGGTTTGAGAGCAACAATTGGAAGCTTGTAACTTTTTTATCAGAAGCTTCACTCATCGAAAGGGGCAAAATCGTACTCTATCTGCTTGGCGTTTTTTCTTTGACCAGCACGACACTCATCCTGCTCCTGATGATGCCTGCGATCTTCCGCATCACGAGACCGATCATGCGTCTGTACCATGCAATGAATGCCGTCTCGAGCGGCAATCTGCAAACTTCGGTAAGCATCAAAACCGGAGACGAGCTGGAGAAGCTGGGTCAAGGGTTTAACCGGATGACCCATCAGCTTAAAACTCATTTGGAGGAGTCGATTCAATATGAGAAGGATAAGCGAGAGCTGGAGCTGGAGCTACTGCTTTCCCAATTAAATCCGCATTTCGTTTACAATACATTAAATGCGGTCATCTACATGGCACAGAAACAGGGTAATGATGATATCGTGCGCATGGTCGGCTCCTTTATCCGTATCCTGCAGGACGCAGTGAAGCTGGGCGACTCCCAGTCCCTCAACCCTCTTCGCGAAGAAATCGCCTTGCTGAGAGATTATATCGCTATTCAATCGTATCGGTATATTGATATGTTCGAAGTCGTGTGGGATATCGAGGACGAAGCCTATGATTGCCTGGTTCCGCGGAACTTGATTCAGCCTTTTGTGGAGAATGCAATATTCCATGGGATTGTGCCTAAGGAGGCGAATGGGAAGATTCTGATATCGGCAGCCGTATCGAAAAGCAAGCTAACGATTGAAATTATCGATGATGGCATAGGCATCGAGGAAAAACTGCTTGGGGACATTTGGGATAAGAAAGAAAATAAGAAGAATTCCGGCCTGAGGCACATCGGCATGTCTCATACGCGTAAGAGAGTGGAGCATTTATTCGGCAAGCAGGCCTCCATGCGAATGGACAGCCGCCCCGGTGAAGGGACGGCCGTGATAGTGGAATTGCCTAAGTTGCTTGCCTCAACAGAATAAATGGAGGAGCCGCCATAGGCTATTTCCACACCCGGTTGAGCTTAAGCGCCTCCTGCATATAGCCCCATACCGAAACCGGGCTCATTATGATTTGGTAAAGCAAAACATAAGCGAAAAAGCCGAATACATTTTTGCGGATTCGTAAATCCAACGTTTCGAACACGCGTCTCTGGTATCTATACAAGATGAAATTGACGCCGAAGGTAAGAGGCAGCACGAGCATCGTCGTAATGCCAACAATCCAATAATAGCCGAAGAGAGCTAATATTAAGCCCGGCAGCCACACAAACGTATAGACGAAATCCAGGTAAGGCATAACTAAATTGCAGAAGGTTAAATACTTAGTGTATGGCGAGGGCTGCTGCCACGGCTTAACGACCTTCAAAGCCTCGATCATCCCTCTTGCCCAGCGGCTTCTTTGCCTGAAAAAATGATAAAAGCTTACCGGCACATCCGTAAAGGCTACGGCGAGCGGTTCGAAATAAACCTTCCAACCGTTAGCGAGGAATCGCCAGGTCAATACGATATCCTCTCCAATAGCATCTGGCCAACCGCTGACTAGCTTAACCGCATCCAGCTTGTATAGCGAGAACGCGCCTTGCGCGACCAGCGTCCCTTGGAACAGGCCTTGAAGCCGCTTAATGCTTGCGATGCCGAGAAAATAGTCCCATTCCTGTATTTTCGCCAAAAAATTGTCTCGTCCATTCCGTACAAGTACGGCCCCGGCTACGGCACATACCTCCTTGGGAGCAGTTAATAACCTTGCGACAATATTACTGACTGCCGAGGTATGAAGCAGCGTATCTGCATCTAAAGTAAGGATCAGCTCGGTCTCCACATGAGCGAGCGCAGCGTTTAACGCGTGATTTTTCCCCGGCATAGGCTCATAAAGCACCTTCAAATGAAGCCCGAGCTCATTCCCGGCAGCTTGGGCAGCCGCAGCCGTTCGATCGGTGCTGTTATTGTCAATGACAATAACCGTGATTTCTCCTTCGTAATCCTGAGTAGCGATGTAGCTGATCGTATTGGCTATTCCGGCTTCTTCGTTATAGCAGGCTATCAATATCGTTATTGGCTCTGTCGGTCTGGGCACTTTCAAGGCAGGCTGCTTGTCGAATAAGAGACTCGACACCATGAAGGCATTCATATAACCGGGAATATAGGAAATACCGACAACAATGAAAACCGCTAAAGGGATGGTAATCTGCTGTCCAAGATCATAAATCCATGGAAGTGAAATGAAAATAGAGAAGGACAACCAGCATAGTGCGATGATGTGGCTCAGATAAAACTTGCTTTTAACCGGAATATACCTGCGTCTGCGGGGCTTCTTCCGTTCGGATAAGCGACTAGGAGTGTTTGATGCGGTCTGTTGATTCATGTTGTAATACTCCAATCAGAAAGCAGCTTTCAACGAAAGGAGGAGAGCTTAAGCATAAAATGAAATCCTTTCGAGGTTGCTTGTACGTAGGAGTATACTCTTTATTTGCGGTAGTGCAACATATTAAGTAGCTGTTCCATTAATTACATATTATACATATGTCCCTCATCATCCCGATACAGTCGAATCCCAATTCATTTAAGAGGTGTCCAGATTTCTCTAAAATGATAAGATGATGACCATTGCCTGTTCACGAGTAATCTTGTCATTCGGCCGGAAGGCTCCGTATTCAAACCCGTTGATCATGATCCTCATCGCTTTGGCGATTCTCATTGCGGAAGCTCCTTAATTTCATACAATTTAACCGCCAGCTGAAGCTGCAGCTTTGTCTCAGGGTCATCGAGGCGCAAGCCAAGCTCATTGCGGATTCGTTCCAGCCGGTAATTAACCGTATTATAATGAAGGAACAACCTCTCGGCAGTCTCCTTCGCATTTCCGTTGCATTGAAAATACATCCGCAAGGTATTCAACAGTGAGCCTTGATGCTTTTGATCATAATTAAGAAGCGGCTCCAGATACGTACGTTTGAACTCCTCCAGCTCCTCCGTTCCCTGCAAGCGGTAGAGCAGCAGATATACGCCCAAATCCTTGTAATGGACCATATCGTCGGTAATGCCGCATACCCGGCCTACCTCAGCAGCCCGTTTCGCTTCGCGAAAGCTGGCCGGCACTTCACTTTGGCTCGGCGCCTCCCGGCCTAAGCATAATTGAATGGAGCGATCCGGGAACATCTGATGAAAGCGCGCCAAAGCGCTTCCTGCGATGCCCATATGAAGCATATCAGCATTCTTCCCTTCCTCCGGCTTCCGCAAAGTGATGAGTACGGTCAGCTCTTCTTCAAGGACGGTCCATAGCACAGACTGCTTGCCCGCTGCTGTATCCCAGTTCATCCGCCGTGCCAATTCTTGCAGCTCGGTTACCCCAGGGCGCGCGCCACGGAAGGAAGCCATTCCCGCCACATAAGTTGATTCATCATCAATCGGGCTGCCGCACGCCTCTGCGCGCATGCGCAGATCAACAGGCGAGATGATCCGCCCTGCCATCCAATCCTGTATAAACTGATCGATGTATTTTGCTTCGATCTTCTTTCTTGTTTGCGCATTGCTAATCTCAAAGCCGACCAATTCACTGGCCCAGTTCATCGTTAACGTATCCACGATGCTATATTCATTCTCCGCCTCCAGCATGACGAGCAGAAACGGCGGAACCTGGTTATCTTGAACAACCGACACATAGGAACGGACATACTTGTCCGCAATCTGTATAAACCCGGTTTCCAGCATGCGGTCTTCACGCAGCTTCTCCCACGCCGCCTCTTTAATTTGTCTGCATAGTCGCTCTGCGGCGGGAGATGCCGTCCAACTGTTGTTGGAATCCAGGATCAGGACAGGATTTCGTACGAGCAGCTCCAAATGATGCAGAAATGCAGAAAGCCCATCCCCGTGCAGAAGCACTTGGGACAGACGTTGAACCCGGCTTTGAAGAGTTGATAAATGGCGGGATTCGGCAATGAGCACCCGTTCCATCACCTCGCGCACCACATCGGAGAAGGCCATGTCCTGCGGGAGCTCAATCAGGGGCAAGCCATGCAGATTCGCCGCTTCCACGGCAGCCTCAGGAATATGCTCAATAAACCGTTTGGTCTTAATACCGAGTGCGACTACGCCCTTCTCTGCGAGCTGCGCAATGAGCGTCATTAACACTTCAGGCTCGTTGCGGAATGCGTAGCCCGTCGTCATCAAAAACTCGCCGGGCCTCACCCAATCAATGACGTCCGGAACCTCCATCACATTGATTTTGCTAATAATCTGATCCAATCCCTTTTCACCGCCAAGAATAACCGCCGTTTTGAAATGGGGTATTGTAAGAAGATCCTTAACCGCTAATCCAAGCCCCTCTTCCATCCTCCACTCTCCTTTCCCCAAGAATCACGTTCCAGCCTGCTATTGGCCTATCTATTCATGCCTCTTACCCAATAGCTCAATGAAAGCAGTTGAAGCTGCTACCCAGCCGAATATTCCACCCTGCTGCCACACCATTCGAATCGCTGATTGATGATCCTCCGGATCGAATGCCGCAGAGGCATCCTCCAGAACCAGACATTCATAGCCCCGGTCATTCGCCTCCCGTAAGGTGGTGTGTACACAAACATGGGTAGTTACACCGCATAAGATAACTGATTCAATCTTTTTTTCTTCCAGCCAGTTCTGCAGATCCGTCTTATAAAATGCTCCCTTGCCAGGCTTATCCAATATCCATTCGCCTTCGATCGGTTTCAGCTCGGGCACAATATCATGCCCCCGCTCGCCACGAATCAGAATCCGTCCCATCGGACCCTCATCTCCGATACCCGCTCCCTGTCTTCGGCTGCGGGCAAGCTTGGAAGGCGGACAATCCGAAAGATCGGGCAGGTGCCCTTCCCTTGTATGTATAATCATTAAACCTGCGGCGCGGGCCGCTGCCAGCACATCCGCTATAACAGGAATAACCGACCGGGCAGGCGCGATGTCATTGCCCAGACGTTCGCCGAAGCCGCCAGGCGCGCAGAAATCGTTTTGCATATCAATGACAAGCAAGGCTGTCCGTTCAGGACAAAATGTATACTCATACGGCAGCGCGCCGGACAATGTCATGCATTGATTCATTATTTTACTCCCCTTTTCGCTTGTTGTCATGTTTCTAAAATCGTTTGCTGATACCCGGTCTGCAATTGCAAACGAAGCAGCGTGCTAATCAGCTTGTCCGAGGTCGAGACTGCCCCAAATACACCTCCCTGCATCGTCACCATCTTCAATGCGGCAGCATGATTGCTTATATCTGTAGCGCCGGTACAATCCTCCAGAATCAAGCATTCATACCCGCGGTCATTCGCTTCCCGCATCGTGGTCTGGACGCCGACATCGGTCGTCATGCCTGTCAGGATGAGATGTGTAATTTGACGGCTCTTCAATATAAAATCAAGGTCTGTTGCATAAAAGCTGCCCTTGCCAGGCTTATCCACAACGATTTCGCCCGGCAGCGGCGAGAGCTCAGGAACAATCTGCCATCCCGGCTCTCCCCTCACCAGGATACGTCCCGCCTTCCCCGCGGTCCCTATCTCCGCGCCGATCCGTCCGCTCCGCCAGCGCTTGTTGGCCGGCAGATCAGAGAGGTCCGGGCGGTGTCCCTCTCTTGTATAAATGATCGTAAAACCCGGAGTTGCGCGCACGACATCAAGCAGCTGCCTCGTCGGCTCGATTGCACGGGCGGTCGAAAACAAATCGTACCCCATCCGGTCCACGTAGCCGCTTTTACCACAAAAATCAATCTGCATGTCGATCACGAGCACGGCTGTCTTCTCTGGGACAAGCTCTCCATCATAAGGCCACGTGTAAGGGACTGCTTGAACAGATCGTTTATGGTTCTGATGCTTCAGATAATTGAACTCCAATACAGCTTCCCTCCTTAACAGCCTGATGTCTGTGAGCTAGCCGCGTTTATATTCACGCTCCGGCTTCGGAAAGCCTTCAGACGTACCGTCCTTCACGACAACCTCATCCTCCCATGGAAGCTTATAGGATTCATTAACCATGTCCTTCATATAGGTATAAGGACAATCGGTCGCCCCTCCATTAACGGCAACATAGCCGCGATGGCCAAGCTGGTAGATGTTATTCTCAACTCCCCACTGCTGCCTTGCTTCGCGAACCAGGTCCGGACGCACCTCTCCGGCGACAATCTCATCGGCCCGGCCGCCTCCGGTTACTAGCGGCACACCGTCAAAATTGACAATCATCGCTTCTCCCATCGAGTCGAAGGTTCCATCGCTGCCACTCATGCAGACGGAGACGGTATACATCAAATTACAGAAGGCATTCGCCTGGTTCGTAATGCTCCACGCATGACGAATCGGAGCCGTATAGCCTGCCGTTCGAATCATAATATCCGCCCCGAGATACGCGCATTCTCTCGCCATCTCCGGGAACATCCCGTCATGGCATATAATAAGAGCGAGCTTGCTCCCGTTCGGACCGTCGCAGACCGGAATGCCCAGGTCGCCCGGCTCCCAGGGCTCAATTGGTACCCAAGGATGCAACTTCCGGTAATTCAATCGGATCTCGCCTTGGTCATCAATGATGAGTCCGGTATTATAGGGATTACCGTTCGGGTTAGCTTCCATAATCGAAAAGCATCCCCATATCCGGTTGTCTATGCAAGCCTTCCGGAAAGCCTCCACCTCCGGTCCATCGACCCGGCACATAAGTGCCGGATCTGTATTCATCGATAAACCGTGCAAAGAATATTCCGGAAATACAATAAGGTCCATTCCAGCCAGGCCACGTCTGGCTTTGGCTGTCATCTCCACGATTCGGGCCGTCTGATCCGCAAGCTGCTGCGGCGTTTCCACCACCGGCAGCTTAAGCTGCGCAAGACCGATTACGACGCCGTGTTTCGATTTATTTAATCCTCCCAATCCGCTCATACGGACCCGCCTCCTGTTATTTTGGAATATTGCCGATAACGCCCTTCACTAGAAAATCTGCGGCTTCCAGCTCATCCATCGTTGGTACCGCGCCTTCTTCAATTCGAACGGCGCCCGCTTGGTCAAAAACAGGTCCAACAAACGGCTGCAGCGTTCCATCAAGCAGCTTAGCCCGTGTTTCCTGTACATATTGCTTCACGTCATCCGGCACTTCCGAGCCCATTTCCGTCAATTGCACTACATCGTCACTCATTCTTCCGCGATACTTGCCATCATAGATGCTTCCTTTGAATTTACCGTCAACCGCCGTTTGAACCATATCCACATACAGATTAGACCAGTTCCATACCGAGCCTGTAATCCAGCCCTTTGGTGCCAGCGTCGAAGCATCCGCATGGTAGCCTACCGACATCGCACCCCGGCGCTCAGCCGTCTCGATCACCGTCTTCGTACAATCCTGATGCTGGCTAAGCACATCCACGCCGCTGTCGATTAGGGAATTGGCCGCATTCGCCTGCTGACCCGGATCACACCAGCTTCCCGTGAAAACAACAGAAGTTGTTGCATCCGGATTCACTGATTGGGCGCCCAGCTGAAAGGCATTCACGTTAAGCAAAACCTGTGGAATAGGCACCGATACGATATAACCCAGCTTGCCTGTTTCAGACAGTTTGCCTGCAGCTACGCCAGCCAAATAAACCGGCTCCCAGATCGTTCCGAAATACGTTCCCAGATTGTCCGCTGTCTTCAATCCGCCCTGGTGGAAGAAGGCAACATCCGGATGGCGTTTGGCCACATTCAGCGCCGGGTCAAGATGACCGTAAGAGGTTGGGAAAATAATCTTTGCTCCGTCTTTGATCATTTGCTCCATGACCCGTTCAGCCTCCGCCGTCTCAGGAACATTCTCGGCACGCAGAACCTTTAGATCCGGAAAAGCCTCTTCTACACCCGCACTTCCCAGGTAGGCCGCTTGATTGTAGCCATAGTCGTCCTTTGCGCCTACGAAGATGAAGCCTACTGCTGTTCCATCAGTACCTGGAACAGCCGCGCTTTCCGTATTGCCCGATCCTGCATTCGAAGTAGGAGCTTGCTCGGCTCCAGGCTGACTGCAGCCGGTAATCAGCAGAATAAATGCCATTGCGAGTATTGCATACATTTTTGTTTTTTTCTTCATTGGGTTTCCCTCCACTTTTTATCTGTTTTATATGATACAGCCGAATGCTGCCGGGAACCCGGCGATCCGGCAGGTCATCCGCTTGAGGTGCCGGTGAATACCTTGCCAAGCGCCTCCGGCGTCTGGCTTCTTTTCTTCCGTTCAACTACATACAGTGCAGCCAAAGTCAAGAGATAAGGCGCCATGAAGAGGAAGAATGGCGAAATCGGGAGCCCTGCCTGTTGAACCGTAAGCTGAAGCGCTTGAGCAGCTCCGAACAGATAAGCGCCGAGCATGGCGCGAAACGGCAGCCAAGAGGCGAAGATAACGAGAGCCACCGCTACAACCCCGCGGCCCTGCACCATATTCTCCACCCAGCTGTGCGTGAAAGCGACAGACAGCTGCACCCCGCCTACACCAGCTAAAAATCCGCCGGCCAGCACCGCCGCATAGCGGACCAGCTTCGGGTTAATACCATTGGCGAACAAGACCTCCTCCCGCTCTCCTGTCGCCCGTAGAATGACGCCAAGCCGCGTCCGGAACAGGAGAAACCACAGCAGAGGTACAAGCAGAAACGATAAATAGGTTAGCGGATCATGATTGAACAGCACCTGCCCGATAAAAGGAATATCCGATAAAAAAGGAATCGCGACTGGATTAAAGCCAACGATCTGTTCACTTACAAAGCCGCGTCCAAAAAATGAGGTAATCCCCATTCCGAAAAACATAATCGTCAGCCCTGTCGCAAGCTGATTGGCATGACAAGTCAATACAAGAAAGGCGTGAATGGCCGATATGAGCAGTCCGCATATCCCGCCGGCCAGCGTGCCCAGCCAAGGGTTGCCCGTCCACACCGTGACGGCAAATCCCCCAAGCGCACCGCACAGCATCGAGCCTTCCGTACCCAGGTTAATGACTCCCGCCCGCTCGGCTATCAATTCGCCTTGGCTCGCCAGCATAACTGACGTTCCCGAGCGTATCGCACCGGTTAATATGTCTGCTATCATTTCTTCAACCTCCTTCCGATGCCTAACAAGAAGAATAAGACGAGTCCCATAAGAATGTGAACCGATGATGACGGCAGGCCTGATGAAATCTCAAGAGAATTACCGGCTACCGTGATCATCCCCAGGATAAAAGCGGTAATCGTCAACCGCAGCGGGCTGTTCCAAGCCATCCAGGCCGCCAGAAAGCCAAGATATCCATAATTTACGCCGGTTGCAGGTCTCAGCCGCCCTTCGATGCCTGCAATCTCAATCATTCCGGCCGTACCGGCAAGCGCGCCCGCTGCCAGCAGTACGCCGAACTGCATCCATTTCACCTTGAAGCCTGCGCGCTCAGCAGCCAGATGGTTGCTGCCGAGAACGCGGATCCGGAAGCCCAGCCGCGTCCGTTTCAGCACAAACCACACAACCAGTACAAGCGCGATTGCTATCGCAATACCAAAATGAAGTCTGGTGCCGTTAATAATAGGAAGCCGCAGCGCCGAGGAAATTTCCGGAGAAAACGGCCAATTGAACGAGTCAGGATCCTTCAGCAGTCCATGAACGAAGAAGCCGACCGTAAAGGCTGCAACATAATTCAGCAGCAGACTGGAGATGGTTTCATTCAAGTTGCCCTTCACCTTCAGCACAGCGGTAATGGATGCCCATACCGCGCCGCCCAATGCGCCTGCAAGCAGCATAAGCGGAATCCCGATCCACGCTGGCATGCTGTTCAGGTAAAATACAGCAAACCAGGTTGCGAAGAGCGCGCCAATCGCGAGCTGCCCTTCTCCTCCCACATTGATCATGCCGGCTCTCGCCGGGAGAGCCGCTGCCAAGCCGGTTAATATAATCGGCGTCGCCTTGATCAGCACCTCGCCGAAGCCATATAAATCTCCAAACGTCGAGCTGAGCATCGAACCATACAGCACGATTGGATTCACATCATAGAGGAGCAGAAATAATCCGAATAGAATAAAAGGGGCCGCCGCAACGGCAATTTGCAGTCCGATCGGCTTCAGCCGTTTTCGAAAGGACAAGTCTCCATTAAGCGATGATGCTGGCACAGCTTGCTGCTTCATGCGGATTCTCCTTTCAGCATTCGGTAGCCAATTTCTGTCGGATTTGTCTCAGACGGAATATACGGACCGAATAATTGTTTTCCCGAGAGCACAACCAGCCGGTCTGAAAGCTTGAACAGCTCATCCAGATCCTCGGAGAACAGCAGAATCGCCGTTCCCTGCTCAGCCAGCGTAATCAGCTGCTGCTGAATCGTATGTGTCGTTCCGATATCCAGCCCCCGGCTTGGATAGCTGATAATTAAAATACCGGGCTTTCTGATCAGCGCCCTGGAGAGCACCATTCGCTGGACATTCCCGCCGGAGAGCTCATCCGCTCTGCGGCCGGCATCCGCCAGCGCCAGCGCGCGGGCATCCTCGCTGCCGTCAAGCAGACTGCGCACCCTTTTCCAATCCATGCCCATTCCCTTGGCCTGCACCGGAATGCCGTCCAGCACCATATGCTCAAGAATGGTAAAGCCCGGTATGACCGATTCTTTTAACGGATCCTCGGAAACGAAGGTAACGCCCGCTTTCATGAATGAGCTTGGACCGCCTTTGAGCTCCTGCCCGCCAATCGTGAGCGAGCCAGCCGACAGCTGCCTTAGGCCGAACAGCACCTCAGCCAGCTCACGCTGGCCGCTCCCCGAAATGCCGGCAACTCCCGTTATTTCGCCAGCCCTTAAGGTCAAATTCAGCTGCTGCAGCACCGTTTCTCCGTGACTGCCCAGTATCGTCCCTTGCGATACCTGCATAACTGGATCGGCAGGCTTTTCCGAAGCGGCGCTATGCTTCACGACGGTATGGAGCGTCTTTACTCCCATCATCGCTTTGATTAATGTATCCCCGTCCAGCCCTTCGCTGCGGCTCGCCTGATACGTGATTTGTCCGCTTCGCAGAACGGTAACCTGATCGGCGCACGCAAGCACCTCGTTAATCTTGTGTGTAATGAGCAGAATGCCGTAATTGTCCTTGCGGAGCAGATCCAGCATCGTAAGGAATGCTTCCACCTCTTGGGGAACTAAAACGCTCGTCGGCTCATCGAATATAATAATGCGCGTTCCAGGAACGAGCAGCACTTTGACAATCTCCAGCCGCTGCCGCTGCCCGAGATCGAGCTGCCACACTTCCGCATCCGGATTGACGGCCAAGCCGTATTTTTCAGAAATGTGCACGATACGCTCGCGCAGCTGCTTTCTTTTCAGACGCCAGCCTCCTTCCGAGACGGCAAGCGCAATATTATCCAGCACAGACAATGCGGGTACAAGCCGGAAATCCTGAAATACCATGCCGATCCCTTTCGCCCTCGCCTTGATCGGCGGATGCAGCGTCACTGCCGATCCGTCCATGATAACCTCTCCCTCATCCGGCTCATACACGCCGTAGAGCATCTTCATCAGCGTGCTTTTCCCTGCTCCGTTCTCGCCAAGAATCGCATGAATGGACCCTTTTCCCACTTCCAGGTTGATGTCCTTATTGGCGACCAGAGAGCCAAAGCGCTTCGTTAACCCCTTGGCTTGTAGAAGAGAGGAGGAGGAGCCTTGCTGCCGTTTGTTCTCCATCATTCACCCGTCCCTTTTGTGTTAGTTTATATAACATAATTCTTTATCGTCATATGTCTTGAGTTGATTATATTACGTTATAGGAAGTTTATCTTTGTAATTCAACTCTATATTTTTGTATTTAGTTTTGTCATATTTAAATAAACATTACATATAAATAACATACAGAGACACGTATTCGTTCTCTCATTCAGGAGGTGAGTGAGCCATATCAAAAAAAAGATGACCCATTGAGGTCACCTCTTTGCCAAATATCTTTCATATTTTTTTAGTACCTGTACATTCAATACGAAATTGATTTTATTTTTGCACCAGTGATGGGCAGCGTTGGTGACAATAAGTTCGGTTCCACCGAGCATTTTACAAAACAACAAGCATTCATTACAATGAAGAGATTGACTCATGCAAAGTAACTTTGGAATAATATAAGCAGAAGGGTTCGAGAATCTTTTAAAAATTCTCGAACCCTTCTGCTTATTCATTGCTTTTTCCTTTCAACACACAGCACTCCACATGTATCGGTTGCGGGAAATCACTCTCGTATAATTCTCAAAGCGTCATAGCATACCCATGCCTTGCCAAGAACTCTTCCTTTTCTTTATAATCCGGCATAATGCTTCCTACACGCCGCCAAAATGATCGATCATGATTCATATGAGTGAGATGACATAATTCATGGATGATTACATAATCGATAACTTCAATTGGAGCCATGGCTAAGCGATAATTAAAGGTTATTTTTTTATTCGAGCTGCAGCTTCCCCACTTGGTTCTAGACTCTACTATTTCAATGGTTTTTGGTTTTACTTTCAGCTGCGTTTGATATACTTTGATTCTTTCCCCTACAATCTTCTTGCAGCTTGAGAAATAGAACTTCTTCAGATTGCTTTTAAGCTCTTCTTCATTTAGCTCTTTCGTCTCAATTAGCTCGTGAAGAAAATAATATTTCCCAAGATGAAGGAACTTTCCTTCACCTTGATAATTTCTTGTCTTAGGGGTTTCTCGAGCTTCCGCCATCGTATGTAATTTTCCCAATATCCTTTTCCCATGATGTTCCACAGCGCTCATAATCATTTCATCGCTTGTTCCATTAGGAGCTTTAACTGTTATGAGACCCAAAGAATCGATATGAATCGAAATCTTTTTTCTAATTCCATATAAAACATTAAATTCTATCGTATTATTTTCAATATCAATCCTCATAATCACCATCGTTCCTGATAGGTTATTTCTAAATCACCATAGACTTTGATTATTCCACTTTGAACCATTACAATATTCAACTTCTTTGACTCGCGGGGCGGGCTGTTCTGTTATATGTCCTGCATTCTGCATCAACGAATTGTACATTTTAAACCGATTGCTAACGCTCCAAGCGCTCATCACGTACTCCTTTAATATTAGCTTTATAATTTTTAGTTTCAATGGCAAAGATAGTATAGGGTGAAATTACCAGATGGTCAAACTGAGCATAACCTGAACGTGTTTTCCGATGAGGTAACAGAAGATCGTTTATTTTGTTCTGGTATAATTCTACAAAACGGGTAAGGAGACCTGCGCCATCAGCTTATAAACCTCTCCCTTTGACTTGTACCCGGCAGCAATAGCAGCCACCATCCTGTCACCTGCAATAAGCTAAATCACAGTTATGGCAAACTATTCTAGCATGCCCACCAATATTATAGTAAGATAGTCCTAGTCATTTCATCGAGGGGGTAACGCTTTGCAGCTTGGCTTTAAAACGAAACTAATGGCTACTATGGGTATTTTCAGCATATTATTGACATTCAGCGTATCGATGGTAAATCAGAACCGCTTGAAGGAAAATTTAGTAACCGGATACAAAAGAGAGTCTTCCTTGGTTGAAGACATCGTCGTCACCGCTGTCTCGGATGCGGACAAGGCCTTTCATATTTTAGATGAAGATGTGGAAGCGCACATGCGAGCGTATTCAAATAGATTACTGCAAAAATACCGGGATAACCCGGACGTGGCAGCCTGGAACTATCAAGCCCTCAAAAATGAATTTGACGGAATGGACATCTATATTATCGATGACACCCAAACGATCCTTTACAGCAGCTTTGCCCCGGATATCGGGATGAGCTTCCGGGAAGAAGACGGCAGTATGAACACCTTCACACAGCTCTTGGCAGACCGGCTGAATGGAACCGAATTCGCAGCGGACGACCTGGATCAGGATACTAATACTGGTAAAATTAGAAAATACAGCTATGTCCCTACGCATGACCACAAATATTTGATCAAGCTTGGCTTGTATCAAGAAAACAGTCCTATCTTCAAAAACTTTAACTTCCTTGAAATCAGCAGCAGCTTAATCCATAAATACAGCTATATCAATGATATCACGGTGTTCACAACCTCGGGGAGGTCGATTGGCAAGACAGGGAAGGACAGCAAGTCACTGCTGGTCTCCGAGGAAAACAAGCCTTACCTCAACAAAGCGTATATTGATTCCACAGTACAACAAGTACAAAGAACACTGCATGGCAACCTCGTTACTTACCGCTATGTGCCTTACCGCACACACTTTGATGACGATATGGTTAAGTTTACAGATCAACGCATTATTGAAATTATATATAATGAACAGGAATTGCTGGACAAATTGAAGCAAAATAATCAGATTTTCCTGCTTCAGCTGCTGGCGACGATCGTCATTGCGCTCATTATTTCCTACATCATCACCCGTCTCGTTGCAAGACCGATGTATCTGGCATCCCATGATTTGCTTACGGGTCTTTCGAATCGTGCGGCCTTTGAGAATGCGCTTACTTTAAGCATGGAGAAGAATAAGAAAAAAGGAAAAAAAACGGCGCTGCTTCACATCGACCTGGACAACTTTAAAAAGGTCAATGACTCCCTCGGACATGATGCTGGCGATTCCTTCCTTAAAGAAGTAGCCAACAGAATCCGCTCCATCGTACATCTGCAGGGCGATATCACGGCACGCATTGGAGGAGACGAATTTGTCGTCATCCTTAATCAAATTGACGATGAGCATGCCGCTTCGCAAATCGCGCGTAAGATCATTAAAGAGCTGAAGCGTCCTATCGATATCATGGGGACCAATGTCGTCAAAGATTTTCAAACGACAGCTTCAATCGGCATCGCTCTTGCCCTAGAACACGCGCAGAACGCAGAAGAACTATACAAATGCGCCGATCTGGCGCTCTATCACGCGAAACGCGCCGGTAAAAACACCTATAGTGTGTATAACGATACGATGAAATTCAAGTCATCCGTTCGGCGTTGAGACATTAGCTTTTCATCAGAAAAAAAGCATCCGTGACGCTCAAAAGAGAGCCTGAGATGCTTTTTTTCCAATCCTATTATTTATAATCATTGTCCGACCGTAACGCACCTTCTGCCGTTCTTCTTCGAATCATATAGAGCCGTATCCGCAATAGCGATCATCTGCTCTTTGCTGCTCTTCTCCACGCCGGTGACTATCCCTGCTGAGAAGGTTACTGTAATCGAGAGATCCTCCTGAATCGGTATGGACTGTTCCTCTACATTAGCCAACAGCCTGCGGCCAATCTCCTCTGCTTCCTCCCTTGTCGTCTCGGGCATGAGAACGGCAAACTCCTCTCCGCCCCATCTGGCAACAAGGTCCGTATCGCGAATATTCTCATTTAGAACCCGGGCTACGGTCTGAAGCACCTTATCTCCAAAGAGATGACCGTAAGTATCGTTTATTTGCTTGAAATGATCCAGATCGATGAGTATAAAAGAAAGCGGCCGACCATAACGGTTAGAACGATTGATTTCATCATCAAACCGCCGCTCGAAATGTCTTCTGTTTGCAATTTGGGTCAGCTCATCGGTAGCGGACAGATCGTACAGCTTCTGTTCAATAGCCTTGCGATCGGAAATGTCGTTCAGCACAACGATCAGTCCGCTTGCAAGCCCATCATCATTCACTGGATAGGTATCCGCCAGAAATGTCGCCGTGCCGGTCCTGCTCTCGATCTTCAGCTCCACCTGCTCGACCTTTACCCGTTGCGCCAGCAGTTGAAAAACTTGTTCAATCCCTGTACCTTTTGCTCTTACTTTAACATCCCAGAAGAAATGACCCATTACTTCATTTTGTTTCATTCCCAGTAAAGCAAGCATGGCTGGATTGCATAGATCGACTTTGCCGTTGCGATCGATGCTTACAACGAGTGCTCTGGAATTTTCGACCAGAATGTCCTGCTTGTTCAGCAGCTTCGTTCTCACTTTAAGCGCCTGGTTCATGATGAAAATAATAAGAATGCTTATGCCGATTTGCAATAAACCCGAATAGACACCTTCGATCACAATATTTTCCAAATGTGTAAGCACGTTCACCGTGCTGATGACGACGCATAAGGATAATACGAAGATCGCTTCCTTCATAGAAAGAAATAATAACGCCAGCACGACAGGAACGATGAAGATCTCTATGCTGAACATATTGCCGCTATGAATCGTTCGCAATAGATCCCAGAATAGACTTAACAGCAGTACGATGCCAAGCAGCAAATAAATAACAAGCTTTCTCTTCCTTGGAAAGGATTTCATCCAAACGGGTGTTGCAATGAAATAAGAGAATAGAATCATAACTGCGCATAATAGCAGTTGAAGCAGTAAGGGTATGCTTTGATGGAGCATCCATTCCATGTAGATAAACCCGCCGTACACCCCGAGTACCCCTATATTTCGGGCGGTGGTTATCATTTTACTTTTCACATTCCGTCCACTCCTTGGATGTCTCACTAGCTTCGTATGATTACTATCTCATTATATACATCAACCTCCTTCCTATTAGCAACCTTTATTTTAGAGACAGCTCGAATCCGTGCTCGTACGATACAGCAGCCGGTCTGCCGTCATATGCGCGAGCGCCTCGATTGTATTGACAACGCTGCCATAAGGACTGTCCGCAAGTTGTCCTTCTCCTATCGCATACAGCCCTTTGCATTCATGAACCTCGCCATAGGCGTCGACAACGGACTCCTTCCGATTCCAACCCATGCGATGGGTGCCATAACCAGCTGTATTGGCGTGACCAGGCCCCGACGCCTTGCCTACCTGCCCGCTGCTATTAATATCCGATACAAGCAGCAGCCTTGCATTCTCGCGCGCATTGCCGCCAAGAATAACAATCTCCGCCTCCAGGTCCTCGGCTTCTCCCACCTCGTTAAAGAACGATACGCCGCTCACTCTCCCCTTCATATCACGGTTGATGAGACCCATATGTACAGAACAACGAAGCGCCACATTTCCGGTTTCCTCTGCGGCTTCTTTTATGCTTTTATTTTCCGCTTCCTCTCTGTGCTCAAGAACGACGACATGAAGCCCAGCGCGGGCAAGCTCTGTCACGACAATGCCGGCTGCCGTACTGCTCCCAACTACGATGACGTCCTGCTGCTGACTCATGGTCCCACTCCTCCTCAATAGCCTGTTTTGCCTTTATACTTAGCCACGTTTTCTTTCGTCACAATTGGCGCTTCCAGCTCTATGAATTTCGGCATGCTCTCGCCGGCAATCGTTTTGGCCGCTGCAATAATGCCCATTGGCATGACAATCGGATAAGCGACCGTTGCATGAATCTCACCCGCTTCGATTGCCTCCAGCGCCGTTTCCTGCGCATCCACGCTTACGACGAAGATTTCGTCCTCACGTCCTGCAGCCTTGATAGCTGCAATCGCTCCCATCGTCATCACGTCGGCATGGGATACGATTGCGCTGATCTCTCCGGACGGAAAGCGCTGCAGCACATGCTCCATCATTCTCATCCCCTTTGCCTGTTCAAAATCCGCGTTCATGCTCTCGATAATTTTAATATTGGGATAACCCTCAAACGCCTCTAAAATCCCTTTATTGCGGTCAATCGTTGTCGTAGAGGCTGCTGTTCCTTTAATCTCAACGACATTGCCCTTGCCGTTCAACAAAGCGACTACCTGTTGTCCAGCCTTTCTGCCTACCTCGACGTCCTCGGCTTTAATGAGTGTAAGCGGCTCCACATTCGTCCACCTGTCGATCAGAATAATCGGAATTCCCGCATCCTTCCCCCGCTCAAGCGCCGCATCGACGGTATCCTTCTCTACGAGGTCAATCACGAGCACATCTACCTTCTGCGCAATAAAATCATCAATAACCGCGCTCTGTATGACGGGATCGCTTTTGCCATTTCCGATGATGACATCCATGTTAGGAAAATATTTTCTAACCGCTTCGTCCGCCATTCTCATCGTTCCCGCGCCGTAAGGAAATGTACCCGATGCAACAACGCCTACTGTGCCTTTAATAGATTCTCTTGGGGCCTCCAGTGTCAACACCTCTTGACAGCCATCCCCGCAAAATAATCCATAATCTATGGTAGTTGGATCATCGAAGACGGCAGCGTCTGAAGGAATTCCCGCATCCATAGTGGAATTCGGATTGTCATAGGAGTTGCGGCATGCAGCCGTAATAAGCAATACAATGATAAGCCCCGCACAGCCGAACCATTTCACTCGTCTCATCGCCGTATATCCTCCTCATGATTGAACAACTCTATGTACATTTTAGCGCAGAAAGCGTTTTCCGTGTATGATGAAGAGCTGGAACATCTTGCATTTAGCTCTCGTTTTTCCAATATCAAGTGGATTTCATTACTTGGTGATGACCATACCAATAACTCCGATTAAAACACAAGCAGCGAAGACCATTTTCATGATCGACATCGATTCGTTAAAAAAAGCCGAGCCTAATACCGCTACAAGAACAATTGCCACACCTGACCATATGACATAGGACATCGTCATGCCCAGATGCTTGATACTTAGGGATAAACAGAAATAACAGACGGCCGTAAATCCATAACCCAAATAATAGAGGGTCCAGTTGGGCTGTACGGAATGTATTTTAAAAGAAACGACGGCCATTATATTAGTAATAATGACAAGAGTAAGATAAACCCATCCCATGATGCTCTCCCCCTACTGACCAATGAAAAAGGGCCTGACGTTTAGGTTCAACATCAGGCCCTGTAACAGGTTCGTTTAATACTAATCTACATACAGGAAGCGGTTGAAGGTATGGAATGGTTCTAGTCCGTTCTTACGCACAACCACTTGATCCTCTGTACGAACGCCGCCGATGCCAGGAACGATCAGGGACAGCTCGTATGCGAAGGTTTGGCCTTCTTCGAGAACGTTGTCGCAAGCTGGACCGATTTCCGGAATATCCTCTTCAGGGTCCATACCTGTCGCATGCGCGCCGGTACGGCCTTCACTTACCTCTACCAAATATTGCTCAACATCGTATTTGCGGAATGCTTCGCGGATGACAAGATCTGCTTCGATACCCGTCATGCCAGCTTTGATCTTCTGCAAGCAGTCCTCGTAGCCCATCGAGCAAGCTTCCATTAGACGCTTCGCTTCTGGTCCTACATTGCCGTAGCAAATGGTACGGGCGTTGTCTGACGCATAGTCGTTGACGCGGATACCGTAGTCCATCATAACGAGGTCGCCGCGGCGCATTGCACGGTCCGTTGGACGCTTGAACAGTACGTCTGTGTTCTCGCCGGATTGGATCATAATGTCATAAGCGATGGCGTGTCCGCCATTCGCGAACATAGCTGCGTATACAAGGGAGGTTGCTTCAAGCTCTGTGATGCCTTCACTGTCGCGAAGCAGTTCCATCAGCATCTCGATACCAGCGTCGCATACACGGGCTGCGCGTTTCATCGATGCAATCTCAGCTTCGTTTTTCTTCGATTTCAGCTGTTCGATGATCATCGAACGCTGTACGTCGGAGTTTTTGAACGCTTCATTGATTGGGAACCAGAACTCGAGGTCCATGTATGTGTATCCGCAAATTCCAACCTTCTTAGGCTTATCTTTCTCTGCGCGTTCCTTCAGGAATGGCGCCCAGTCCTTGCGGATTTCGCGGATGTCGCCGCCGAGCGCTGACATGGCCGAAGAGCTGTGTGCGGAAGGAATCTCGCTCATTGGCAGGAAAAATACCGGATCGCGGTCAGGCACGATGTAGAGAAGCATCGGCTGTGGATATACGCCGTCGATCGTACGATAGTTCACAAGCCAACGAATGTTCGACATCCGGTAACAGTCACCAAATACGATTAGCGCGTCCAAACCTTCATCTACTACTTTTTTCTTTGCGATTTCAACGCGGGCTTTATAGTCCTCGTTCGTAATCGTTTCGCCTGGTCCTTGGAACTCTCCATAGCGTACAAATCTTTCAAATTTATCCGGAATCCATTTCAACGCTGCATTTGAGATCATTTATGTTACCTCCTATTTGGTTAGCTTCATTCTGTGTTATTTACGCTCCACACCAAGTGCCCAGTCCGTATAGGCAGCTGCGATGTCCACATTTTCTTTATCTATAACTGTTGTCGGTACGTTAATGATTTTGTCAACGGTGTAGCCAAGCACTTCATGCATGAACACAGATTTAATGAATTCACGTCCCATATCTACTGGACCTACGTTAACGGTTGCTGTCAGCTTGCCGTCGCGAATCGATTCATAGCCGGATTTCAGACCATCCGCACCAATAGTGATGATGCCGTCTGTGCCATCCCACAGCTTCAAACCACGAGCCTCTACGGCTTGCGTTGCGCCTTGCGCCATTTCCTCGTTCTCACCATAGATCAAATCAACGTCAGGGTTTGCTTGGAGCAGGTTCTCAGCAGCTTGCATCCCTTTGTCACGTACATAGTCACCACGCTGCTCACCTACGATTTTCATATCTGGGTAAGGCTTGATCGCTTCAAGGAAGCCGTTCTTACGTGATGTCGACCAGTGACCAGGAAGGCCCCATACCAATAGGATATTTCCTTTTCCGTTCAGCTTCTCAGCCGCATACTTACCTACGATATAGCCGGATTGGTAATGGTTGTTGTAACCGATAACCGAGACAGCCTTAAGCTCGCTCTCATCCCACATTTCAGCTGGCATGTTGAACATGAAGATCGCAGTACCCGCATCCATCGCTTTCTGATAAACGGCATTCATGGAATCGAAATCGCCTGCCGAGGAGACCAGAATCGCATCATACTCTTTCGCCGTCCAGTTCTCGATCGTTGCGACCTGAGATTCAACGGATTGATGCTCATTCGGTGCCGACATCTCGAACTCGAACTTCACGCCGAAGCGATCGCTAAGCTCGTTCATCATCGTATTCGCACCATGCTCAATAATGTCATAGAATTCCGAAGCAGCCGGAGGCGTGAAGCCGATTTTCAACGTACGCCCTTCCGATGCTTTTCTTACGAAACTCTCGAAATTTTTGTCGCCCCACTGGTAAGCCGTGGATGATCCTTCTGAAACGACCGTGTTTGTGTCAGTTGTCGTGTCAGTCGTCGCCGCAGGGGCGTTATTGTTCGTGCAACCTGCTGCGATCATGCTGACTACCAGGACTAGCAACAATACCAATTTCATACTCATTCTTGTACGTGACATGCGTTTGACCTCCTCGAATTTTCATACATCCAATGTTTAGTGCCTCGAGCCAAACCTGAACCCCTTGCCCTTTGCCTGTGTCATGCCATTTCTGTTTTAGCTTGGCTTCACCTCCTTTAATGACTTTCGGTTAAACAGCTTGAACTTGCCCGAGCCGCCCCAAATGTTAACCGACACGGCCACGAGAATGATGACGCCGACGACGATTGTTTCCCAATACGGGTGCACGTTGAGAAGATTCATTGCATTTTTGATCATGAACAAAATAATTGCTCCAAGCGCCGTTCCGACTAAGCTTCCTTTACCGCCGGATAAGCTTGTTCCTCCGATGATCGCGGCAGCTATGGCTTCAAGCTCATAGTTCTTGCCCATCTCCGGGTGTACCGTAGTCAGACGCGAAGCGAGCAGAATACCCGCGATTGCCGCGATAAGACCGGACAAGGCGTATACCTTGATGCGCAGCCGGTCGACCTTGATACCCGAGATCCTTACGGCTTCTTCACTGCTGCCGAGCGCCAGCACGTGGCGGCCGAATCTCATCCTGCGGAAGACGAACAGCAGCAGGAGTAGAAGAACAACCGCTACAATGATTGGGAATTGGATGCCCGCAATACGGCCTTGACCGAGAAACTCGAAATTGCTTTTCATGTACTCTCGGAATGGAATCGCTTCCGTCCAGACGTAGAGGACGCCGCGTGCGACAATCATCATAGCCAATGTCGCAATGAAAGGGGATATGCCCAGCTTGGTAATGACCAGCCCGTTAATGATCCCGATTGCTGTACCGACAATCATGCCGCCAATCACGGCCAGTACAATATTCACATCATGGAATAGCAGCCATGCCGTCATGCCGCCGGAAATACCGACGACCGAACCAACGGATAAGTCTATACCTCCCGTCGAGAGAACAAAGGTCATCCCGAACGCCAGAATCATTACGAATGCCGACTGCTGCAGTACGTTGAGCAGGTTCGTGTAGGTAAGGAAATGTTCTGAAGCAAATGACATCCCAATGATAATGACCGCCAAGAAAACGAGAAGGCCAATAACTTGTCGATCGATTCTGAATGGTATGCGTAAATCTTTAATCTGATCGGAATTCGTTTGTGCGAGCGGTTCTGGACTTTGATTAGCCAATTTCGTAGCCTCCTTCAGAAGCGGCTTTATTTATTCAGGTTATAGTTAGGCCGTCTTCGCTCTTGTGGATGTGTAACGTTCAACGCCCACCGCGATAATGATGATTAAGCCGGTTATGATCAAACGATAGAACTGATTGACCGCCAGAAGATCAAGGCCATTCGATACAAGCGCAAGGATGACAGCGCCGATCGCAACGCCGACCACGCTTCCCTTGCCTCCAAACATGCTCGTTCCGCCAATAACGGCTGCCGCGATCGCGTCCAGCTCATAGGATGTTCCCATAAGCGGCTGCACGGCCGTCAGCCTCGAGGTCAACACAACGCCGGCAGCTGCAGCGAGAATTCCCGAGAGCGCATACACACGAATTTTAATACCGTCCGTGGAAATGCCGGATAAATGCGAAGCTTCTTTGTTAGAGCCTACAGCAATAACAAAACGTCCGAAGCTGGTCATATTGAATACGAAGTAGCAAATGATTAATACGATAAGAGCAATCCAGACCGGCATCGGTATGCCGAGCAAATAGCCTTGTGCAATGAACTTAAATTGCGGCGTTGCAAAATCACGGATAGGCTCATTGATCGTAAGCAGAAGCAGCAGTCCGCGTGCAATATAGAGCATCGCGAAGGTTGCCAGAAACGGCGATATTCGAAGCTTAGTAATAAGAATCCCGTTAAACGTTCCGATTACGCCGCCTAAAATAAGTCCGGCCAAAATCGCAACCCACATGCTGATCCCTTGCATCATAAGCCAGCCGGTTACCCCTCCGCAGAGGCCTAGTACCGAACCGACCGATAGGTCGATACCGCCCATGGAGAGCACGAACATGACTCCAAAGGCAACGAGCATAACGAACACGGATTGCATCAGCAGATTCGTTACGTTTTCTACGGTCAGGAAGTACGGTGACGATAAGGATAAAAATATAAACAATACGACAAGGATCAACGATACGCCTAGTCCTTCACGAGAACTTAGCTTTGCTAGTTTTTTGGTTTGTGTGCTCATTCATGTCCTCCCGAAGCGTACATCATAATATTTTCCTCTGTCGCTTCTTCACGTGAAAACTCATGAACAAATTTCCCTTTGTGCATGACATAGATACGGTCGGAGAGTCCCATCAACTCAGGGAGCTCCGAGGATACCATCAGAACGGCTCCTCCATTACGCACAAACTCAGCGATCAGGTTATAAACCTCTATTTTTGCCCCTACGTCTATACCCTGCGTCGGCTCGTCGAAGATCAATACCTTCGGCTGCGTGAATAGCCATTTGGCCAAAATAACCTTCTGCTGGTTACCGCCGCTGAGGAATCTGACCCTCTGATTGACATGCGGCGTCTTAATGCCAAGACGCTTCACGTAATCCTCGGCGATTTCTGATTCCTTCTTTTTCTTCAGCACGAGCTTATTGGATACTACGCGGTCAATGGCAGCCAGCGTAATGTTGTTTGCGACCGACAGTTCGATGAGTGCGCCATGCAATTTCCGGTTTTCCGGCAAAAGGCCGATACCCGCTTTGATCGCGTCTCGCGGCGACCGAATCCGGTACGCCAATCCATCCATCGTAACCGTTCCCGAGTTGATCGGGTCCGCGCCTACAACAGCCCTTACCGTCTCCGTTCTTCCTGACCCGGCAAGTCCGGCAATACCAACGATTTCCCCTTGACGAACATGGAAGTTAATGTCCTGCAGCACACCGTCGCGGTTCAAGTTGCTGACCTTCAATGCCACATTGCCAAGCTTTACTTCTTCCTTTACGATGTGATTCGATAATTCGCGTCCAACCATCATAGAGACGAGTTGGTCGATATTAGTATCCACCTTGTTCACCGTAGCGACGAATTTTCCGTCACGCATAACCGTGATGCGGTCAGCCAGTAAGAACAGCTCCCGCAGGTGATGCGATACGTAAATGACCGATACGCCTTGTGCCTTAAGCAGCCGGATGAAATCAAATAAAACTTCCCGCTCTTGCTCAGCCAAAGCGGCTGTCGGCTCATCCATAATGACGACGGAGCATTCAATGGAAAGCGCTTTCACAATCTCGATTACGCGATTTTTCAGTGCGTCCAATTCACTAACAGGCTTAACGAGATCCTCTACCGTAGGGAAAAACTTCCGGTAAAGCTTCGCTGTTTCCTGATACATTTCTTTCTCACTCAGCGATTGCAGCGCTTTGCCCATCACGGACTTTAGAAGCTCTCGACCGAGATACACATTTTGTACAGCGTTCAGATGCGGAGCAAGCGAAGGCTCTTGAAAAATCGTGCTGATGCCAAGCGACTGCGCATCCTTGGTGCCATTGATTTCTACCGGCTTGCCTTTTACCCGGATCTCTCCGCTATCCTTGCGATATAATCCCGAAAGAATCTTGATCAACGTGGACTTGCCAGCGCCATTTTCTCCTACCAGCGCAAGCACTTCACCCTTGCGCACATTCAGTGAAACGTTCTCAAGCGCAAGCACGCCTGGAAATCTCTTCGTGATTCCGCTTAACTCAATGAGGACTTGATCGTCTGCTGTTTCCATTTGTTTTCCTTCACTCCCATCCAAATCATGTGAAGTCCTGTCCTATAGGGCGAAGCCTATTTTCTCTACACTCCAGCTTTAGCTCATCGCCATGTTTAAGGGCTGCCTCTGCCCTGTCGCTTATTCGCTACAGGGCAGGGACAACTATAACTTGAAGCCAGCGATTAATTAATCAACATACAAGAAGCGGTTGAAGGTGTGGAATGGCTCAAGACCATTTTTGCGAACAACGACTTGATCCTCTGTACGAACGCCGCCGATGCCAGGAACGATCAGGGACAGCTCGTATGCGAAGGTTTGGCCTTCTTCGAGTACGTTGTCGCAAGCTGGACCGATTTCCGGAATATCCTCTTCAGGGTCCATACCTGTCGCATGCGCGCCAGTACGGCCTTCACTTACCTCTACCAAATATTGCTCAACATCGTATTTGCGGAATGCTTCGCGGATCACAAGATCTGCTTCGATACCCGTCATGCCGGCTTTGATCTTCTGCAAGCAATCCTCGTAGCCCATCGAGCAAGCTTCCATCAGACGCTTCGCTTCTGGACCTACATCACCGTAGCAAATGGTACGGGCGTTGTCAGACGAATAGTCGTTGACGCGGATACCGTAATCCATCATAACGAGATCGCCGCGCTTCATTTGGCGGGTAGTCGGACGCTTGAACAATACATCCGTGTTCTCGCCGGATTGAATCATGATGTCGTAAGCGATGGCGTGTCCGCCATTTGCGAACATAGCTGCGTATACAAGGGAAGTCGCTTCAAGCTCTGTGATGCCTTCGCTGTCGCGAAGCAGGTCCATCAGCATCTCGATACCTGCGTCGCATACACGGGCTGCACGTTTCATCGATGCGATTTCAGCTTCATTTTTCTTCGATTTCAGCTGCTCGATGATCATCGAACGCTGTACGTCGGAGTTTTTGAAAGCCTCATTGATTGGGAACCAGAACTCAAGATCCATGTATGTGTATCCGCAAATTCCAACCTTCTTAGGCTTATCTTTCTCTGCGCGTTCCTTCAGGAATGGCGCCCAGTCCTTGCGGATTTCGCGGATGTCGCCGCCGAGCGCTGACATGGCCGAAGAGCTGTGTGCGGAAGGAATCTCGCTCATTGGCAGGAAAAATACCGGATCGCGGTCAGGCACGATGTAGAGAAGCATCGGCTGTGGATATACGCCGTCGATCGTACGATAGTTCACAAGCCAACGAATGTTCGACATCCGGTAACAGTCACCAAATACGATTAGCGCGTCCAAACCTTCATCTACTACTTTTTTCTTTGCTATTTCAACGCGGGCTTTATAGTCCTCGTTCGTAATCGTTTCGCCTGGTCCTTGGAATTCTCCATAGCGTACAAATCTTTCAAACTTATCCGGAATCCATTTCAACGCTGCATTTGAGATCATTTGTTATTAACCCCTTTCACCGTTTCAGATTTGGTTTGCCTTGCGGCTTCAAGAGCTTGTTGCTCTTGTTATCCTTAATTTACAGCATTAAAGGCCGCCATCTAAGTAAACAATCCTCTGATAGGGGGGACGATTCTCGGGTACCTGTATTAATCAAAAAGAAGGATACCCCCCGTAGGAGATATCCTTCTGCTTATGACTAGCGTGACTTCTTATATTCCGAGGGCAGCCTCCCCCACTTTTGCTTGAACAGTCTGCTAAAATATTTTGTATCCTGATAGCCGAGCAGCTGCGAGATTTTGCCGACATTAAAGTCCGTATCCAGCAGCAGATCGCGCGCTTTCTCGAGCCTGACATCCGTAATATAATCCAATACGGTCTGCCCCGTCTGCTTCTTGAAAATTTCGCAGAAATAAGTCGGATTCACATACACCTGATCGGATATATCCTTAATCGCAATTTTCTGGTTAATATTGTCCTTGATCCACGCTTTCGCCTTCATGACGGGGTCATGCACGTGATCCTGCTTAAAATGAAGCAGCTTCTCATGCACCTGCAGGAAACATTGCTTCAGCAGACTCTTCATCCGATTCAGGTTAGATTCCACCTTAAGAACCTCGAACAAATCATCTAATTCGCTTAAGAAAATGCCGGATTCCGTATGCTCCAAACATATCTTATACATTTGAATCATGAAAAAATGAATCGCGTATTGGATGTCATCCGGCGTTCTCAGCTTCGTAAGCTCACTGAAAAAAGCATTCAGCTGAAGCTCGATATCCGGCTTCGTCGCTTCACCCAGCATGAAGGCAGCCTTACTCGCCATTTCCTTCAACTCGGAGGAGACAGCAGTCTTGGCGTCCTTCATCGCCATCTCTCCCGCTGACCGGGACGAGAAAACCTTATTCCCGCCAAAGGCCATCCGGAATCGAATGAGCGACAGCAGCTGCTTCTTCATCACCAGCAGCACCGATAGATCCTCGAAGGGCTCACTCACCGCTATTGAAGCGCTAAACGGCGAAAACTGACTAATGCATGACTTCAGATGATTGGAGAAGCCCTCGCCCACCGCGGCATAATCTTTGGTTTGTTTATCCGGGTTGCATAAAAGCACCCAGAAATTAAACCCGCCGTCCCGCCACCACCAGCCTGCATGATGCTCGTTGTCAAAAAAAGACATGACCACCTCATCAATAATGTTCTGGACCGCATAAGCCATAATTCCCCAATCCTTCGGGGTGTACTCTCGTGTCTTATACGGAAACTCATCCATGCTGACGTACAGCAGCTGGTAAATCCCTTCGGGAAAATCCTTTATCCAATACATCGTGGAAATATCCTCGGATACCGCAGAAACCGTCTCGCTTAGAAGCTGGGTTTGCTTCGTCAGCTCCAGCTTGTCGGCCTCCTTCAGCAAGTCGTTCCATCGCTGGTTTTTGCGTCGCAGCTGCTCAATTTTATTTTCAACATTGCCTAAAATATCTGCAAACTGCGCGCGGTCGATCGGTTTCAGCACATAATCAGAGGCTCCTTCGCGTATCGCCGTTTGCAGGTATTGGAAGTCATCGTATCCGCTTACGATAACTGAGCAAATCTCATTCTCCTGAAGCTTCTTCACTTCCTTAATCAGCGTAAGTCCGTCCATCTCCGGCATCTTCACGTCGGTAATCATCAGATCAATCTGCTGCCCGCTTTCCTTCAGGAACGCAATGACCTCAATGCCATCGGCGAACGTTCCGATAATGTCCCATTGCTCGCCGCATGAGCTGACCAACCGCTCAACGCCTCTACGAATCCGATCCTCATCATCCACAATAATGGTTTTAATTTTATCCACGGTAAGAGTCGTCCTCGATTCTTTCATATTTTTCAACGGTTAGCATATCGGTAATGACAGGAATCAGAATGACGACCTCTGTCCCTTCCTTCCACTCGCTTTCAACCGTCAGACCATACTCTATTCCGAACAGCATCGCAATTCTTGCATGCACATTAATGAGGCCGAAGCCGGAGTCCCGCTTCGCGATTGGATCTGATTTTAACAATTGATGAATTCTTCCCAGCGTCTCCTCATTAATTCCCGTTCCGCTGTCTTTCACGGCAATCGCAATATCCTCCGTATTCGGACGTACCCCTTTTACTTTGTAAATTTGAATATGGATGCTTAGCGCTTTCCGGGTTTCCAGTCCGTGCTTAATACAATTTTCAATTATCGGCTGCAAAATAAACTTAGGCGTATAATACTGCTGCAATTCAAGTTCTGAGTCAATCGTGAAATCCAGCCGCTGCTCGAACCGGTATTTCTGAATCTTCAAATAATTGTTGATGTGCTCGACTTCCTTGTTCATCGCGACGATCCGGTCTTTGTTGCTTAAAGAGAAACGCAGCATTCTTCCGAGCAGTGTAACCATTTCAACTACGGTCTCCTTCTCGTCCTCCTCCACCGCCATATTGATCGTTTCGAGCGTATTGTACATAAAGTGCGGATTGATTTGGGATTGCAGCGCATAAAGCTCTGCTTGCTTTTGTCTGATCTCGATATGATAATTCAGCTGGACGAGCTCTCTTATTCGAGAAACCATTGAATTAAAGCTTCGCGCCAGTATGCCCATCTCATCCTTCGAGTCGATAATAAGATCCACCTGGAAATTGCCCTTCTCCACCGTTCTCATAAGGCGGCTGAGCTTATAGATCGGCTGGCTGACGCTCCAGGCCATGAATACAGATAGAATGATGGTTGCCAGGACGATCGATACAAATATCCAGATAACAAAATCTCGAATAACGTCTGCTTGCTCGGTTAAATATTTGAACGGAATCTGGTGAACGGTGATCCAGTCCATCCGCTCGGATTCACTGACGCTCACGAGCATCCTCTCTCCATTTTTGTACGAGCGGAAGCTCCCGTTGCTGAGCGGAAAGCGAGCTATATCCTCGACCGTACCGATTTGAGCAGGGTCCGTATGATAAATGACTTTGCCCTGCTTATTCATCACCCAGATCTCCGCTCGATCTTGGTCTTTAATATCCATGAGTACCTTTTCCATAAAAGCCAGCTTGACCGCAATCGTGATTGTTCCGATATTCCTTCGGTTCTCGACATCCTGAATTTGCTTGACAATCAAGAAAAACGGCGGCTTCCCCTTGAAGCGCAAATCTGTCTGATCCTGCAAAATAATCCCATCCTGGCCAAGCCATTCCGGCTCCTTCTCGAAGCCTGTATAGGACACAGCCGTACTGGAAAACAGCCTCTGTGTCGTCGTCCACACGAATACACCCAGCAGTGTATCTTTTTCCGTAAAATAAGTGCTGGAGAGATAGCTGTTCATAATAAAGCTGTCATTCAAAAATTCAGAGCGTGTAGGATAATCATATTTGCGCAAAATAGACAGCACTTGGCTGGAATTATACAGCAGCTCCGGCGCATAGGTGAGTTCCTCCATCTGTTTATCGATATTCTCATTGGCTTGATCCAAAATTTTCGGAACGTATTCGCCAACCTGTGCCTCGACTGTTCTCGTATACTGGGAATAAGATATGTAGCCAAGCAGCGAAATCGGAACAACCGTTAACAGAATATAAGTGATGATCAGCTTTGACCGCAACCGATAATTTTTTGGATTTAACCACTGGATGATGTTGAATTTAGAAGTCATATTGATCTATATTTTCCTTTGTAAACACGATTGGTACCCCCATGATGACTACATTATCTTTGAAGCGAATATTACCAACGTTAGGAATCATTTGCTGATCATGCGGAAGCTGTCCATCCAATAAATTTTTGGCCAAGGCCACCGTCAAATATCCTAACCGCTGGGGACTCCAGAGCGTAATATTTGGCGTTATCCCTTCCTTGATATATTCTCGCATCGCATTGGGCAAGGACAAGCCAACGACCTTAACTGAATTGGTCTTTCCTGCTTCCTTGATCGCTTTGGCCGCAGCGGACGGAGCAACTGCGCTCACCCCTATGATACCAGACAGGTCCGGGTATTCCTTCATCAAATATTCTGTTGCGACAAAGGCGCTGTCATAATTATCGTTGCTGGTCACGATTTCAGTTAGCTGCATGTCGGGATAATATTCTTTTTGCTGGATTTTGATCCACTTGATCCAATCCGTTGTATTCGATGCCGTAAGTGAGCTTGTAATGATCGCGAACTTTCCTTTCTCACCCAGGCTGAGCGCAAGATTGTCCATCAAATGACGACCTAGCGTCTGGGGATCGACCATGTTCACAAAAAAATCTCTGCCGATTGGGTCCGTATCTCCATCCCAAGTAATCACTTTAATATTCTGTTCGCGGGCCTTCTTGAGCACGGGCAGCAGCTTAAAAGGATCCGTAGCCGATACGGCAATCGCGTCGACCTTGCGTGCAATCAAATCCTCGATTACTTCTGTCTGCTTCTGGGGATTGCCGTCCAGCGGACCAGTGAAAATCACATTCACATTCAAATCCTTGGCTGCCTCCAGAGCCCCCTCCTCTGCCGCGTCATAATAAGAAATGCCCATCAATTTCGGGACAATGGCAATGGTGTAAGGCTTGCTCTGTACATCCCTCAGCTTCTGGGCAATTCGTTCTTCTTTATCTTGATTGACATACACAACCTCATCATCATTTGAGCCCGAATTCACAGCCCCATTGCTGCAACCGCTTACAAATAGAGTAAAAATAAAAGCAATTATCGTCAGCCTGTACATGATTGTCCCCCTTCGTATTGAATTGGTTCAACACTAGCTAGCTGCAAAGCACATCATGCGGTCTATGTCCTAATTGCCGCACAGGTCTAAACTAAGTCCATAATAGCTTTAATTGCCGGTGATTTCAAGACTGCGCGTCAAACCTCAATGCGCTCTAAATCACACCTGTCTGAAAATCCAATCCCCGGGTCTGCGCGTACGCAGTAAAAGAAAAGGTCCGAGAATACTCGGACCCTGCTGCATTGTTGTTATGCTCTATCAATCCTATTAAGCAGCAGAACTACCGCTTCCGCACGAGTTGTAGAAGCTTTAGGCGTAAACAGATTATCGCCGCGTCCTTGAATCATGCCCTCTTCCCGCAGCGCAGCTACAAAACCCTGCGCCCAGCCGCTTAGATCAAAGTTCAATGCGCCTTGCATAACCCCTCTTTGTGCAGGTGATTCCCGATGATAGCCTATTCATTCTATGAATTGTCTGCAGTCAGCATCCCGTAAAGAAATAATCGCACGATTTCCCCAGCAAGCTCCTCCGGCGTCTTCAGACCAGGCAGCAGCTTTGTTATCGTCAATCGTTCTATCATCCCTACAAGACTCTCGGCAATCGTGCTCATATCCATATCCCTATGGAAGTAACCGGCCTGCTGCTCGGATTCCAGATTGCCTTGCACTTGAGCGGCCAGCTGCCGCTTGATCTCTTCAGCCTCCGGCGCGAGCAGGAAGCCAATCCGCATCAAATGCGGCTCCTCCTTGAAGAAATGGAAGAGCGCTTCAAGGCCTGCCGCGATGCGGTCAGGCAGAGAATCCGTGTCTATATCCGGCTCCAGTCGGCTTCGCAAAGTAAGATTGAACAGCTTCGCCTGAAACTGCTCTACTAATTCCTGAAAGACGGAATCCTTTGTCGGAAAATAGATATAAAAAGTAGGCTGGGTGACACCGGCCCTTTTGACAATGGTGCTTATCTTCGTTTCATAGTAACATGCTCGGCAAATTCCTCCGCCGCGATGGCAAGCAATAATGAACGGCTTTGCTCCCCGCTCGATCCTTTTTTCCTTCCTCGTTGTACCACTCTCATCCATCTCCGTATCTATTATAAGCACCCCGAAATCAAGGCGCGTTCACTCTTGTACAATAATTCGAGCAGTCAAACTAGATCCTGAAACATCCGCTCCCTGTCCTCATCATTGCTTTGCTCCTTCACATTCTGCTGCGGATGCAATGGCAGTCGCAGCAGAAACTCACTGCCCTCGCCCTTCTTGCTCCTAAGGCTAATTGTGCCTCCCAGCAGCTTGGCAAGCTTCTTGCTGATGGTGAGGCCCAAGCCTGTACCCTCGTATTTCCGTTTCAGTGTGCCGTCCTCCTGATGGAACGCATCAAAAATAAGCTGGTGCATATCCTGCTCGATCCCTATTCCGGTATCTCTTACCGCAAATACAATCCAGCCTGAGGACTGCTCAACCGACACATGGAGGGCAATGCTGCCGCGTACCGTAAATTTGACTGCATTCGAGAGCAAATTGCGTAAAATTTGGCTCAGACGCAGCCCGTCGGAAACCATCAGCTTAGGCACCTCTGCTCCTACAATGACCTCAAAAGACAAGTCCTTCTTTGCCGCAAGCGGCGCAATCTGGTAATAAAGCATTTGCGTAATATCCTCGATTGAGACATTTCCCCATTCGATTTCCATTTTCCCTGCCTCCACTTTGGACAGATCAAGGATATCATTAATAATTTGGAGCAGCTCGGTGCTGGAATTATGAATAATATCCGCGTACTGAAAGGTTTCACTCTGACGCCCATCGTTTTCATGTTCACGAATGAGCTGTGACAGCAGGATAATGCTGTTTAGCGGCGTTCTGAGCTCATGCGACATATTCGCCATAAATTCCGATTTATATTGGGAGGCCTGCATGAGCTGATGCGTCTTGTTCTCAAGCTCCTGCTTCGCTTCAAGCAGCTCCTGTCTCTGCCTCAGGAGAAGCTCATTCTTAGTCTTCAGCTCTTCCACGCGCAGCTGCTCCTGATAGAAATCCCGGATGATAAACAAAAAAAACGCGCCCAGCAGCACAGCAAGCGGAAACGTATACGGCAAAACATGTGTAATATACATCTCACGCGGTATTGCGCCGAATAGAACAATCCCTGCAGCCTGGGCGGTATTAATTAATAGAAGCGAGATCGTGGCTTTACGGCGAAAGCTCCACTCTTTTTTCCGTCTGTATAGGAGGACAAGGCCTGTTGCAATCACGCCTAACATGGCTATATTTAGTGAGCCAGTGAACGAATTCGCCGTTAGCCCATTGACGCCCAATCTGGAGACTGCGATGCCCAGCCCGATGATAAAAACATGTCTTGGATCTCGGAATAGAAGTGTAGCAAATATGATCGGAACGGCACGCAAATCAAAGACGGGCCCTTCCCTCATTTGAACGCCAAACTTCATCGCCAGCCAGCCCGAAAAAATAAATATGACGATCAGCATGCCGTCTCGAACGACTGGAGAGAGAGAGAGCTTTTGAAGTAAAGATTTAAACACTAAATTAAAGAGATAGGCAAAGGTAATAAGAATGCTCATATTCGTAAAAAATGTCGTATAAAAGTTCATTTTACAGCCGCCTTTCAATGGCTATATTGTACTATAAGCTAGCTGCGAATACTACGATTGTCCACCTTACCCGGCACCGTCTTCATCCTCTCTTTCAGCCGTTTCGCAACTAAGTGAGGCCATGTCGAAATTTCTCCTCTTATGTCGGAAAGTATAAATAATCCACTAGCAGTTATTTGTACCCAACTGCTTCTAGACTAGTGATTATTCATATGCACACGGTAAAATGCTTTGCGATACTCCGTCGGCGTCATGTTTTCGTATTTTTTAAATAATCTCATAAAATATTTCTCGTCGTGGATTCCCACCTTGTCCGCAATGTATTGAATACTTCTGGAGCTCCTGGTCAACAACTCCTTCGCTTTGGAAATTTTCATCAAATTGATGTATTCCTGTAAATTAAAGCCTGTCTTCTTCTTGAAAAACCGCGAAAGATAATTTCGGTTATAAACAAAATGCTCCGCAACATCGGATAGCGAAATATCATCAAGCGCATGTATTCTCACCCACTCAATGATTTCCGCAATATTGCGGTCTCCTTGGGGCTTGTCGGGGGATGCCTGATAGCTTCCGATCATCTGGTCGGAGAGCTCGATCAGCAGCAGGGTAGCAACATAATGCGCTGCCTGTTGGGTGTAATAGTTGGACATTCCTACATGCTGAAGCTGCTGGAACAAGATATTGACCCGCTCAATGCTGGACGGTTTGAAATATAAGGGGAGATAGACATCCCTGCACAGCTTGCTTGAATCCGGCTTGTTAAACTCAAGCAATTCCTTCGAAAAGTTTTCCTCATCCATAAATTCAAACGATTCATAAGCAAGGAAATGAAACCAGAAAAAAGACACGCCCTCCTCACAGGAACGGTAGCCCTCGTGGACAAGCCCCGGCAGCAGCACGAGCACCTCTCCAGGATTGACCTCGAATTTTTCATCTCCTTGCGAAATATACAGACATTTGTCGATGCCGATAATCACTTCGAACGAATCGAGACAACGGTTCGTGTGGGTCCATACTCCATCTGCGATAAAGTGGCCGCCTGATAAGAACTCAATGGGTTTGCTAATATTGATTTTTGTATAATTCAACACTCCCGCTCCTTCCTCCCGTTTTCATATAATTTATAACTTTTAGTCATTTTTGTCCACTTAATGTTAAGCGATGACTACTTACTTTGCCTCAAGCAGATGGTATGCTTATCCCTGTAAACGTTTACATAAAGAACGGTTCAAAATGAATTGCAGCCTGTTTCATCATCATTATGAGGAGGGTCTGTCAATTGAAAAAAACTAGATTTCTGATCATGATTTTGCTTTTAGCCTTCGCGGTATCCGCTTGCTCTGGCGGAGGTTCAGGCAGCGGAGGTTCAACTGGGACGAATACGAACGGCAATTCTGCAGCATCAAGCGGCGGCGAAATCGTAACCCTGAAATTTATGGGCTGGGAAGCCAGTCCACTAGAGACCGCAGCCGTCAAAAAAGGGCTCGACGCTTTCATGAAAGCAAATCCGAATATTAAAGTCGATTATCAGCCGGTTCCGAACACGCAGTATGCCCAAAAAATTCTCACGATGCTCGCGGGCAACGCCGCGCCCGACGTTTTCTTCTTAGGCGCTACGGAGTACCGCTCCTTTCAGAAGCGTAACGTTCTGCTTGATCTGACCTCTATGTTCGAAAGAGAAATGTCGCTTGGGGATTTCATCCCGTCCTCGGCCAGAATTATGGAAATCGACGGCAGCATATTCGGGGTCAGCAGTTGTACGGTGTCACCCGTCCTTTATTACAACAAAGCTATCTTTGACGATGCACAGCTTGCCTATCCGCCAAGCAATCCGAACGATGCATGGACCTGGGAGGAATTTCGCGAAGCCGCGAAAAAGCTGACTGTCAAAGACGGAGATAAGGTTTCGCAATATGGCGCATTCGGTCTTGAGAACTTCTACATGACCACGGCTGAGATTTTCTCCAACGGAGGGCAAGTCTTTAGCGAAGACGGCGCCCGGATGGCTGTCAATACGCCGGAGGCCAAAAAAGTCATGCAAAGCATTCTGGACCTTCGCTTAGTAGACGGTGCCACACCTACGGCCAAAACGCTGGAAAGCATTGGGATGAGGCCTAATCAAATGCTTCAGACCGGTAAAGTAGCGATGGTTATCGACGGCTCGTGGGCCTTGCAGGAGCTTGCCACAATGGGATTCCCGGTCGGTGTAGCTCCGCTACCAAGCTTCATGGAGCCGAAGACGCATGGTCAAGCGCATGTTCACGCTGCGTCTGCCAAGACGGAGCATCCTCAGGAAGCATGGAAGCTCATTCAATTTCTCTCTTCTGAAGAATACCAAATCGAATTGATCAAAGAGGGTCTTTGGATGCCGAACCGCAAATCCCTGTACACCGAGGAAGGCATAGCCAAATGGTTTAACGAAGCCGTTCATCCCGATGGTTTTAAAGAAATGGTACCTTTCTTTGCCGAAGCCGAAGCCTACCCCTTCACTTTGATCACCCAGAACATCGTAAACGATATTATTACGGAAGAAACCGACAAGCTATGGTATTCGGGACAATCGGTTGAGGAGACGATGCAAAAAATCGAAGACCGAGCCAATACGGAGCTTGCAAAACAATAATAGAAAGCGCCTTGGAGCGATCCAAGGCCCTTCCGAAGGGGGGATTCGATGAATGCGAGCAAATTATTTCAAAAGGACGGGACTTGGGCGTTCCTGCTGCTCCTGCCCAATCTGCTCGGATTTCTAGCTTTTACTCTCATTCCCGTGTTCGCGTCCTTCTTTCTTAGCTTCACTTCATGGGATATGCTTACGCCCGTGAAATGGACTGGCTTCAGCAACTATATCGAATTGTGGAGAGATGAGACCTTTATCAAGGTATTCTGGAACACGTTCTACTTCGCAGGCGTTTCCGTGCCGCTCGGCATCGTCATCTCTCTGCTGCTGGCCGTTGCCCTTGACCAAAACATCAGCCTCAAAAAGTTTTACCGCGCCGCCTATTTTCTACCCGTCGTTTCCTCCATGGTCGCGGTCGCCGTTGTATGGCAATTTATTTATAATCCCGAATACGGATTTATGAACTTCTTCTTAAATTGGTTCGGCATCAATGGTCCTGACTGGCTGACGAGCACCGTCTGGGCGATGCCTGCCGTCATTATAACCAGCGTGTGGAAAAACCTCGGCTTCAACATGCTTATTTTTCTGGCCGGCCTTCAAGGGATATCCACTGACTACTATGAAGTGGCCGAGCTAGACGGTGCAAGATGGCATCAAAAGTTTTTTTATATTACTGTGCCGCTCTTATCCCCGACAACCTTTTTTGTAACTGTAATGTCCTTCATCGGATCATTCCAGGTATTCGACACGGTATTCTTGATGACCCAAGGAGGACCTGCACGCTCCACTTCCGTCATCGTCAGTTATTTGTATGAGCATGGCTTCAAATATTTCAATATGGGCTATGCGAGCGCGATGGCTTATGTCCTTTTTTTCCTGATGTTCATCATCACCATGATTCAATTCTGGCGCCAAAGAAAATGGGGAGAAAACTAAGGGAGGTATACATGTGAAGAAGCGGCTGCTCAAAATCACCTCGCACGTTATTCTCATGCTTGGGGCAATCACGATGATTATGCCCTTCCTATGGACGGTCAGCACGTCACTGAAGCAGCTTAGTGAAGTGTTCGTCTTTCCTCCCACGCTCTTTGGGGAGAAGATCATGTGGGAAAATTATTTACGCATAGCCGATCGTTTTCCGTTTGATACGTATTTCTTGAACAGCCTGAAAATTACAGTCATCGTTGTGATTGCCCAGCTTCTCACCAGCTCAATGGCTGGCTATGTGTTTGCCCGGCTGCGCTTTAAATACAGAGACCTGCTGTTCGGCTTATACTTGGCTACGATGATGATTCCAGCTCAGGTAACCCTCATTCCCAACTTTATCATCATGCGTAACTACAATCTCATCGATACGCATTGGTCGCTTATTTTGCCCGCGCTTGTATCGGCCTTCGGCACATTTCTGCTTCGCCAATTTTTCATTACCATTCCCGTTGCGCTGGAGGATGCCGCGAAGATCGATGGCTGCTCCCCCTTTGGTGTCTATTGGCGGGTATTTGTTCCTCTGTCGAAGCCGGCAATGGCAACGCTCGGCGTATTTGTCTTCATGGGCATGTGGAATGAGTTTCTGGCGCCCTTGATCTATATCAATTCCCAGGAAATGATGACCCTGCCCCTTGGGTTGGCAGCCATGCAGGGAATGTACGGAACCGACTGGCCAGTTCTGATGGCAAGCACGGTGCTTTCCATCGCCCCTCTAATTGTCATTTTTCTGTTAGCTCAGGATTTCTTTATTAAAGGCGTAACGCTCTCCGGTTTGAAGGGCGAATAACGGAAAATCGAAAGGAAGTCGTGTATGAGCAAATTAGACAATAAACAGATAAAGGCTTTGAAGGCATCCACCTTGAAGCAGGTGACGATTCTGGATGACTTCTGGTCTCCACGCGTAAGCAATGTCATTCAGACCGTTGTTCCCTATCAGTGGCAAGCATTGAACGACGAAATTCCAGGAGCCGAGCCCAGCCATACGATTGAAAATTTTCGGCTCGCGGCCGGCGAAGCAGAGGGCGAATATTACGGAATGGTATTCCAGGACAGCGACCTTGGCAAATGGCTGGAGACCGTCGGCTTTGTCCTCTCCGGTAACCGTGATCCGAAGCTGGAGAAAATCGCCGATCAGGTGATCGATCTGCTTGGCCGCGCCCAGCAGCCAGACGGCTATCTGAACACCTATTATACTGTCAAGGAGCCCGGCGGCCGCTGGACGAATCTGAGAGACAATCATGAGCTGTATTGCGCCGGTCACTTAATGGAAGCAGCAGCAGCTTACTATGATGCGACAGGCAAACGGGCTTTCCTTGATATCATGTGCCGTTATGCCGACTATATCGCGACCGTATTCGGCGTTGAGCCCGGCAAGAAGCGCGGCTACGACGGGCACCCTGAAGTCGAGCTTGCGCTCGTCAAGCTCTACCATGCCTCGGGTGAGAAAAAATATTTGGAGCTAAGCAAGTTTTTCGTCGATGAACGGGGTCAGCAGCCTCATTTCTTCGATCAGGAGGCCAGCGAAAGAGAAGAGTCGCAAACTCCGGTCAGAGGCAGGACGAAACGCAGCTACGATTATTTCCAGGCTCACCTTCCCGTCCGGGATCAAAATACGGCGGAAGGGCACGCGGTAAGAGCCGTATATCTATACAGTGCCATGGCCGACCTTGCCCAGAGCTTTAACGATCCTTCTCTTCTGGACGCCGCGAAAGAGCTCTGGAAAGATGTGACGCGCAAAAAAATGTATGTTACCGGGGGCATCGGCTCCTCTGCCTATGAAGAAAGGTTTACCGTTCCCTTCGATCTTCCGAACGATCGCGCTTATACGGAAACCTGCGCGGCAATCGGGCTGATGTTTTGGGCGCAGCGTATGCTTCAGATCGAGAAAGACCGCGAATATGCCGATGTGATGGAGCTTGCTCTATACAACGGCGTTATGAGCGGCATTTCGCTCGATGGCAAAAGCTATTTCTATGTCAACCCTCTTGAGGTATGGCCGGCAGCTTCCGACTTCCGCCATGACATGTCGGCTGTTAAGAAAACGAGACAGCCATGGTTTGGCTGCGCATGCTGCCCGCCAAACATCGCACGGTTAATCGCATCCCTCGGTCAATATATTTATTCTGAGGACAAGGACGCCCGCGAGCTTTATGTTCATTTATATATCGGCAGCAAGCTAACCCTAGATTGGGATGGCCAGACCGTGCAAGTGACGCAAGCCTCAAGCTACCCTTGGGAGGGGCAGGTTGCTCTCGAGCTGACGCTGCAGCAGCCCGTTGAATTTAACATGGCACTTCGTATACCGGGCTGGTGCCAAAGCTTCAGTCTGTCCGTGAACGGGCAAGAAATAGACGCAGTTTCGCTGGATAAGGGCTATGCCAAAATTCGGAGGACATGGCTTGACGGCGACCGGATCGAGCTGACAATGAAAATGCCGGTCGAAATGCTGCACGCGCATCCGAATGTACGGGAAAATGCCGGGAAAGTCGCCCTGCAGCGCGGACCGATTGTGTTCTGCCTCGAAGAGGAGGACAATGGCCCGAATCTTCAAGAGCTCGTGCTTTCGAGAGACGCCAAAATCGATGTACATTTCGACAAGCAGCTGCTGGGAGGTGTTTCCGTCCTTACAGGCAGCGCCTTGCGAAGCGAAGTCAATGCCGAAGCCGACGATAAGCTCTACGCATCACAACCCTATAACCAAGTACCTGCAGCCTTTAAAGCGATTCCTTACTTTGCCTGGAGCAACCGCTCGGCGGGCGAGATGGCGGTTTGGATTCGTAACCAATAATCTGGAGGGATTGAAGATGAGTATAGAAATGGCATCAAGCGCCCAAAACCAAGTAACGGCTTCCGCTTTAGGAAGCGTCAAGCTGCTGCCGGGATTGTTCCAATCCCGCGCCAAGCTGAATCGCCGCTATGTCATGAGCCTTGACAGCTCCGCCCTGCTGCAAAACTTTTATATTGAAGCTAACCTGTATATCCCCGAAACTCATGTTCATGAGCACTGGGAACCGCAGCATCTTGGCTGGGAATCCCCTTCCTGCGCACTGCGCGGCCATTTTCTAGGCCATTGGTTATCTGCGGCGGCTAAGCTGTATGCGGCAACACAAGATTTAGAGGCCAAAGGGAAGGCGGATTGGATCGTCGAAGAGCTTGGACGCTGCCAAATTCAAAACGGCGGAGAATGGGCCGGCTCGATTCCCGAGAAATATTTGCATTGGATTGCGGAGGGCAAGCAGGTCTGGGCGCCTCACTATACCCTCCATAAAACCTTGATGGGTCTGTACGATATGTATGCTTTTGCCGGAAGCAGCCGCGCGCTGGAAATCATCGACAACTGGTCGAATTGGTTTTTGCGCTGGACCGACGGTCTGACGAAGGATACACTCGCGGATGTGCTGGATGTTGAGACTGGAGCGATGATGGAAGTATGGGCGGACGTCTATGCGGCGACCGGCAAGCCGAAACATCTTGAGCTCATGCACCGTTATACCCGCCATCGGCTGTTCGAGCCGCTGCTTCGCGGCGAAGATATTCTGACCAACATGCATGCGAATACGACGATTCCCGAAATTCACGGGGCTGCAAGAGCCTATGAAGTCACCGGGGATCAGAAGTGGCGCGATATTGTCGAAGCCTACTGGAAATCGGCCGTCACCGATCGCGGCTTCTACTGCACGGGCAGCCAAACCAACGGTGAAATTTGGAGCCCGCCGGGGGAACTGTCGGCCCGCCTCGGGAGTCGCACCCAGGAGCACTGCGTCGTCTACAATATGATCCGGCTCGCCGATTTTCTGTTCCGCTGGACGGGAGCGTCTATGTACCTGGACTACATTGAACGCAATCTCTATAACGGCATTTTAGCTCAGCAGCATCCGACAACGGGGATGATCGCCTACTTCCTGCCGCTTCATGCAGGGGCGGCGAAGAAATGGGGCACGCCTACCAAGCATTTCTGGTGCTGTCACGGCTCCCTCGTCCAAGCGCATACGCTGCATGCCAATCTTGCGTTCTATCAGGATCAGGAAGGAATTATAGCCGCACAGTATATTCCATCGGAATTCACATGGCATACGGGCCAAGGCAGCGTGAGCATAAAGCAAACGATAGAACCTCAAACCAACTGGGGAATTCGCAATGCTGCTGTAGACAGCACTCGGCGGCCTCAAGCAATTTGCATGAAGCTTTCAGTAGATAGCATCCAGGAGACGGAGTTCACGATCAAGCTCAGACTGCCGGACTGGCTGAGCGACGAGCCGATTATTGCCATAAATGGCCAGCCCGCTGTCCTATCTGCCGCAGACGCCGCCTCCGGGTTTGCTTCCGTGCGCCGCATTTGGAGCAAGGGAGACGAGCTGGTTGTACAGCTGCCGAAGAAACTCACAGCCTCCCCTCTGCCCGACCGTCCCGATATGGTCGCCTTCATGGACGGCCCTGTCGTCTTGGCCGGACTATGCGAAGAGGAACGGGTATTGTACGGCGATCCGGAGCATCCCGAGAAGCTGCTTACGCCCGATAACGAAAGAGAATGGGCATCGTGGCTGCCTGGCTACCGAACGACCGGACAGGAAAGAGGCATTCGGTTTGTGCCGCTCTATGAGATAGAGGATCAAGCTTATACCGTTTATTTTCCCGTTAAGAAATAAGATTCCGCAACACTAGCAAAAAAACCGGCAATGGTCGAAGCCATTGCCGGTTTTTCGTTGCTTTTATACTGGCCTCGTTAGACCATGATTTTGCAAATATCGTTCGTGAATTCAACTGGATCCTGAAGCGGCAAGCCCTCGATGAGAAGCGCCTGACTGTACAACAGGTTCGTATATAAACTTAGCTTCTCTTTATCATCGCTGCTATACGCTGCTTTTAACGATTGGAATACGTCATGATTGATGTTGATTTCAAGAACCTTGTCTGCCTGCACGTCTTGGCTGTTAGGCATCGCCTTCAAAATCTTTTCCATCTCAATCGTTAATTCACCCTCGGAAGACAAGCAAACCGGATGAGATCTCAGCCTTTTTGAAGCTTTGACGTTTTTCACTTTGCCTGCCAGAAGGCTTTGCATTTGTGCAAAGAGCTCCTTGTTGTCGTTCTCTTCTGCACCCTCCTGCGCCTCTGCCTGATCAGGCTCAATGCCAAGGTCGCCGCTGGATACCGATTTGAACTCCTTCTCTTTATATTTCGTAATCATCTTAATCGCAAATTCATCGATATCATCGGTAAAGTAAAGAATCTCATAGCCCTTGTCGGAAACCATCTCCGTTTGCGGAAGCTTCTCAATTCTTTCGATCGACTCTCCGGAAGCGTAGTAGATGAACTTCTGATCCTCAGGCATTCTCGATACGTACTCATTCAACGAAACCAGCTTCTTCTCCTTGGAGGAGTAGAACAGCAGCAAATCCTGCAAATCCTCCTTGTTCGCGCCGTAGTCGCCGTATACGCCAAATTTCAGCTGTCTGCCGAAGGCTTTATAGAAGCTTTCGTACTTTTCCCGATCATCCTTCAGCACGCTTTGCAGCTGTCCTTTGATTTTGTTCTTAATATTTTTGGCGATAAGCTTAAGCTGTCTGTCATGCTGCAGCAGCTCACGCGAAATATTAAGAGACAGATCCTCGGAATCAACCATGCCTTTCACAAAGCTAAAATAGTCAGGAAGCAGATCCGCGCACTTGTCCATGATCAGAACGCCGTTGGAATAAAGCTCTAAGCCCTTCTCATATTCCTTCGTGTAATAATCAAAAGGCGTGTTTTCTGGAATAAACAGAATCGCGTTATAGACGACCGCACCATCCGCACTGATATGGAGATGGCTAATCGGCTTATCGAAGCCATAACGTTTCTCAAAGTAGAAGTTTTCATAGTCCTCTGCGGTAAGCTCGCTTTTATTTTTGCGCCAGATCGGAACCATGCTGTTAACAGTTTGTTCTTCCACATAATCCTCAAGCTCGTCTTCGCTGCCTTCCATAGGCCGCTGACCCAACACATCCATCTTGATTGGGTAGCGAATGAAATCAGAGTATTTTTTGATAATCGCCTTTAAACGATACTCCTCCAGATACTCATCGTATTGATCGTCCTCGGTATTTGCTTTAATTTGCAAAATAATTTCCGTACCGACCGAAGACTTCTCGCACGGTACAATCGTGTAGCCGTCCGCTCCCTTGGACTCCCACTTGAATGCCTCATCGCTGCCCAAGGCTTTGCTTATAACCGTAACCACATCCGCCACCATAAAAGCCGAGTAGAAGCCCACTCCGAACTGACCGATAATGTTGTGGCCGTCCTTCGCTTCATTTTCTTTCTTGAAGGCTAATGAGCCACTCTTGGCAATAACGCCCAGGTTATTCTCAAGATCCTCCTTCGTCATACCAATACCCGTATCGGAAAGGGTCAACGTGCGGTTCGCCTTGTCGGCAGTTATTTTAATGTAATAATCCTCGTTGTTGAACACCATTTGCTCATCTGTTAACGCTTTGTAATATATTTTGTCGATGGCATCGCTGGCATTAGAAATAAGCTCTCTCAGAAAGATTTCTTTCTGGGTATAAATGGAGTTGATCATCATTTCGAGCAAACGCTTCGATTCCGCTTTAAACTGCTTTTTTGCCATGGATGGTTCTCCTTTCAATCTGCAACTCGATTAGCACTCAAATCACCTGAGTGCTAATTCTTCCTTTTATATACCATATCCTGAATTTTGATGTCAATACGTTGCCATCAAAAACAATGACATGTTACACCGCTTATTTATTTATTGACAAGATAGGCTTATTAGCATATGTTTATGTAACTGCCGACTCAAAGTTATACAAACATTTGACAACCCTCGTTTTAAACACTAAAGGAGCATATACCTATGAAAAAACACCATGTAAAAAGGCTCAATAATTTATTCGTGAAAATTTCGGCCATCTGTATTGCGTTGATGATTGTTCCCATGCTGGTTAATTTCTTCTACACGAGCAGCACCGCATCCAAGGCACTAGAAAGCGAAGCTGGCAGCTCCCTTACAACACTTGCAAAGGAGAAGAATAAACAAGTCGATGTCATCTTTGATTTGCAGTTTCAAATATCCAATGCCATGATCAATGAAATTTTTATGGTTGATTTTTTCAAAGAAATAGCTAATGGCAAGGCAATTGACAGCTCCAAGGTAGCCAAAATTAGCGACAATTTAAATAGTAGATTGACGAATGCCAACGGGCTGTATGAAAATATTTTTTTTACATACGATGATAAAGTATTTATGGATGGCATAAAAGGCAATTCCGTAGGCTATAAATTAGATCCTCAGCTGGAAGCGTACTATTTTGAGCAGTTAAAAAATCCTGGTGTTTCAATAAGTGACTATATGTATTCCCCCATTACGGGAAGACCCGTAATCGCGATCGCCAACTCCATCGTAGATGAAACAACGAATAAGGTGCTCTCTGTGCTCGTGTTGGCTGTTGATTTAAGCAAGCTGACTGAGCAATTAGCCATAAGCAATACTGAAGAACAAATAAATACGATGATTCTTGATCCATCAGGTCTAGTGCTTGCATCCAATAATCCGGAACATACCTTGAAGCTGAACTTTAGTAAAGAAACAGGGGATATTCAAGCTTATTATGCAAAAATGAATGAGCAATCCTCAGGGCTTGGAAAAATCACCATAGATGGTGTTCAGCAAATGGCATCCTATGTGAAGGACGATAAATATGGGCTATATATTCTAACGCTTATACCTGTCGTTGAATATATGAAGAAAGTCGACTCCCTTCAATCCGGATTGCTGCTTGTTATTGCACTAAGTATTCTATTATCCGCTATGATCATTCTCTTCTATGTTAATAAAATCATAAAACCGATCAAGCTCGTTTCAAAAGCAGCGCAGCAAATTGCTCTTGGCGACCTATCGGCTGAACAGATTCACTTAAAGAACAAAGATGAAATTGGCGAATTAGCAGGTGCATTCAATGCTATGCTCTTGCATTTGCGGGATATGATCGCGCGAGTGAGCTTATCCTCTGAACAGGTCGCGGCATCATCAGAGCAATTGTCCGCCACCTCTGAATTGTCATCCAAGGTAAGCGAGCAGATCGCCAAAGCTACTCAGCAGGTAGCTGCCGGGTCCGAAGATCAATCAAGACTTGCCTCTTACAGTTCGGATATGATCAATGAGGTTGCCGCCGGGATGAGGCAAGTAACCGTAAATGCACAGCATGTGACAAATAATTCCCTTGAAACCTCTCAGAAGGCCAAACAAGGAGCAACTATTATATACGCTGCCATTGCTGATATAGAGGCCATTCATGAAAATATTCAGCATGTGGCGGAAAAAATCATAAGCCAAGGGGAACAATCCAAGAAAATCGGACAGATTGTAGAGGTTATTACCCAAATAGCAACTCAAACCAATTTACTAGCCCTCAACGCTTCTATCGAAGCGGCTAGAGCAGGAGAGCTTGGACTTGGCTTTGCTGTTGTTGCCGGTGAAGTTCGGAAGCTGGCGGAGGAATCGAAACAAGCCTCTGAACAAATAAAAGAGTTAATTACTAGCGTTCTAGGGAATACGGAACAAACAGTCCTTTCCATGGAACATACCGTCGAACAATCGTCCAAAGGAATTGAAGCAATCAAATCCGTTGAACAGACTTTTGATGACATCCAACACTCGGTTAATCAAGTGACTGACCAGATGCAAGAGGTCAATACAGCCTCTCACCAGATGATGGTGCCTATTGAGCAAATTGCAAATCATATTAACCAAATTGCCAGCATTTCAACGGAAGCAGCTTCTAAAACGCAGCAGGTATCTGCTTCTGTAGAAGAGCAATCCGCTTCATCCGGGAAAATGACCGCTTCTGCTATGTCGCTGGCCAAGTTAGCGGAAGAGATGCAGGAGCTCATTCAGAGGTTTAGGATATAGCCATTACTTATTATACAAATAGCCGCCCTCTTGGGCGGCTATTTTGATTTTATCTTGAACAGAGAATAACACCTATGTTATGTTTACTGAAAATATTTTCTGAGGAGATGGGGCTATGGGCGCTATCGATACGAATCCCATTTTATTTTCAATACCAGAGAGCTTTGAAAGCAAACGATTAGTTGGCAGCGGCGGTCTCCACCGAATGGATTGGCAATCACGAAAATTCGAAATTGGTTATTGGATACGCACTTCCTTCAGCCGGCAAGGCTATATGACGGAAGCCGTAGACGCGATAACGTATTACGCCGTACAAGAGCTGCAAGCAAATCGTATTGATATCCGCGGACGATTAATTTATCAGCAAGTTTAATTATATGTCATCCAAACTGTATTGCCCAAAACCTCAAAACCCTGCTTAAACCAAAAATTTCGTGATTTATCTAGCGTATATACATACATTTTTTTATTTGGGTATTTCGCTTTAAGCCAATTCACAAACAATGCTGCATAACCCTTGCCTTCAAATTCTTTCAAAACATCCAATGCTTCTATAAATATAAAATCCGTTTTGTTCTTAATATCAATATAGAAGTCCTTTTCCAGATATTTTTCATCATCGCTAAAATAATCCTTTTCCGCCTTTTGAATTAACTGTTTCCCGCTATCGTATTCCCAAATCACGCCAAAACCGACCATTTTATTTTCATCTTCAATTATAAATATATCTTCAGGTATGTCGGATATATCCTTCTTACTCAATTCCCCTGCATGATAACTGGACATTAATTCACTTAAGATGGTTTGCATTTCTTGATCAAATGGTTTTGCATTAATAGTAGGCATTGTCTATCTCCTTTTGCTATTTATAGCGTGTGTAGTCTACAAAGAAAAAGAAGCAGGATACTATTTCGTTCCCTGCTTCTTCGATATTATTGTGTATAGTATATATCCTTATTTACTCGTATATTCCTTATTCGCTCTTTCCAGCATGGATTGCCAATCAGCAAACTGGGTCTCTCTTGCAACATGCCGATCAAAAAATTCGTCCGGAATGTTATTGATATCTTCATGAGTCTTTACTTGAAAGTTTCCTTTCTCTAAAAACTCCTCAAAGCTCTTAAAGTTGGAATGCTTACTCATAAACGATTCATTAAACAACTCGTCTAATGTAACATGATTTGGATCTTCTTGAAACGTTTTTTGGCCTTGTAAATCCTTTAGCAATTCGTCAAAGGACATTGGTTTTTGCTTTCTCAGAATACCACCCCTAGATCTATTTTATTGATTCTAATCTATTTTATCGATTCCTAACTACTTTGTCGATAACGAAGTCCACGTATTTTCAAGCCACTGATCAAAGTCAGCGCCCTTTTCACCTTCGTAGGTATCGTATATATCGAGTCTCATCTTTTTAAATTTTTCTTTAAATTGTTCAAACGAGTGACCTTCTGGCAAGCTTTTCTTAATTCTTACCAAGATTTTGGTTACGCCTTTAAACAACTCGCCTTTTTTCTTGGGAGGCAGTTGAACATCCTCGCCAAATTGTTTGAGCTTTCGGTATGCAGCCTCTTGAATTTTATACACGGCATCGTTATTCATTCTATGCGTAAGTACATCGATCGTTTTTTTGTGTTTCCACTGGCCTAGCTCTTCCACAGCATCTAAACGTTCTCTCCAATTGGACGTCCGATTCGCACATATTTTTAATTCCTCATAATTTGCAGGCAATTCATTACTTACTTCAAATTTAGTCATATGACACCCTCTTATTCTATTGTTTGTCGCTATTTTGATTACTGGAAGCTGCTGCGCCATCCTTATTTTTAGTGCCTTTGCTCTTATACGGTTTGGGTGCATTTTTTGCTCTGTTGGCACTAGCTTGCCAACGGTTCCAGCCTTTTTTGTCTGTTCCCCTGCCTGTTCCGCCCTTGCCCTTAGCTTTACTCAAATAATCACTCCATTATGATTGGTATTTAACCTCTAACTAGTAAAGCCACACTCTCCACATGCACCGTCCATGGAAACATATCTACAGGCACGACTTCCATCGTCTTATACCCGCCATCTTCCAGCACTCTTAGGTCTCTCGCCAAGGTGGATGGATTACAGCTTACATAAACGACTCTCTCCGGCTGCATAGCGAGAATCGTCTCCAGCAATGCCGGATCGCAGCCTTTGCGCGGCGGATCGACGACAATGACGTCTGCCGTAATCCCTTCCTCGCGCCAGCGGGGAATGACGACCTCCGCAGGCCCGGCTTCAAAGATCGCGTTCTCTATGCCGTTCAATTCCGCATTCCGCGCTGCATCCTCAATCGCCTCCGGCACGATTTCAACCCCATACACGCGGCCCGCCTGCCGCGCGAGAAATAATGAAATCGTTCCGATGCCGCAGTAAGCATCAATGACCGTCTCGGTACCGGTTAAGCCCGCATACTCAACCGCCTTCCGGTAAAGCTCCATCGTCTGCATGGGATTTACCTGATAAAACGATCTCGCGGATATCGCGAAGCGAATTCCGTCAAGCTCGTCATAGATCACTTCATTGCCCCAAAGCACGCGAGTCTCATCGCCAAAAATCACATTCGTATCGCGCTCATTCACGTTCTGAACGATGCTCTTCACGCCCGGCAGCGCTTCGCGGACCAGCTCCACCCAGCGTTCTGCCTGCGGCAGCTTCTTGCCGTTTGTAACCAATACGACCATAATCTCACCCGTCACCACACCGGTCCGCGCTATCACATGACGCAGTACGCCTCGGCCTGTTCCTTCATCATAAGGCGTGGCGCCGAGCTCGCGCCCGATGCGCTTCACGGCGCGAATAACTTCATCATTATGCTCATGCTGGATCAGGCAATCATCCATGTCGATAATCCGGTGGCTGCCGCGGGCATAAAACCCCGCGAGCAGCTTGCCGTCAGCCGAACTCGGCCCGATAGGCACCGCTGCTTTGTTGCGGTAACGCCACGGCTCAGACATGCCAATCGTCGGATGGACGACAATACCCTCACGCTGTCCCTTGTCTTCCTGCCCTTCGTGGTCTGCTATCTCAACAGCTTGTCCATTGCCAGTCTGGCTGTTTTCTTCCCCAGCCACATGCAGCTTGCCGATCCGCTTCAGATTATCCACCACATGCTGACGCTTCCACTCCAGTTGAGCCGTATAATCGAAGTGCTGCAGCTGGCAGCCACCACACTCCTTATAAATATCGCAAGGCGGATTCACGCGCGATGGACTTGCCTCTAGCAGCTCCTCCAGCCTGGCATAGCCATACTGCTTCTTCATCTTCATGATCTTCGCGCGAACGCGTTCACCAGGAAGCGCCCCCTGAATAAAAAGGGTAAAGCCGGCAGCACGGCCCACCCCTTCTCCGTCATGCGTCATGCCAATAATATCGACAGTGATTTCATCATTTTTTTGAAAAGGGGCATCCAGCTGCACCGCTGGGCTTTTGCCTGCTGCGCCGCGCGACCTGCCTCTATTTTTTCCTTTATGCATACATTCTCTCCGCTCTTCATTCAATGCCAGCGCCCGCTGTTTATGACCATTATTCCCTAAATCTGATATCTGTCTATACCCTATTGATAAGTAGACTCGCCCGTTTCATCGGCAAAAATCCGCAAATGCGATGGCAGCACCGAGAAGGTGAACGGCAGCACGCCCCCGTATTCACCATCCAAATTAATCTGCACATAATCCGGCGTTGTCACCTTCAGCTCATTTGTCCGAAAATGGATCACATGCGGATCATTCATATGCTCGCCTCGCACTGCAAGCGACACCAGCTTAATGAACTCCGGCAGGTTGCACTTGCGGATAAGCAGCACATCCAGCAAGCCATCATCCAACTTTGAACCTGGCGCAAGACGTTCAAAACCGCCAACCGAGTTGCTGTTGCAAATCAAAAACATCATAAACTCATCATGGAATTCACCAATACCGGCCGCTTGTAAGGTCAACTCGGTAGGACGGAGGCGGGTCATTTTCTCCAAACCCTTCATATAATAAGCCAGTTGACCGATCATCGTCTTCAGCTTGCTCGGCACATCATACGTCAGATCCGTTAAGGAGCCGCCGCCGGCAATATTTATAAAATAACGCTCATTCGCCTTTCCAACGTCAATCGGACGCGTATATTGTTGAGTGATCAAGTCGACCGCATATTCCAAATTTTTCGGTATCCCCATCGCCCGCGCAAAATCATTGGTTGTGCCCACCGGTAATATACCAAGCGGAGGACGATTGGGCTTTTCTGTCAATCCATTAATGACCTCATAAAGCGTACCGTCTCCGCCCGCCGCAATAATCATATCATAATCACGGCCTGCTGCTTCAGCCGCAGCAAGCGTGGCATCTCCTTCGCCAGTCGTCATATGACAGCTTGTTTCGATACCGCCCTGCTCCAGCCGCTGTAAGATTTCAGGCAATCGTTTTCTCATTTCTTCTCGTCCCGCTGACGGGTTATAGATAAGTCTTGCTCTTTTGATTGCCATCGCCTATACACCCCCAACTATACACTCGACAAATTTTTTATATATAAACATGCCATCCATTCTTTAATGCGAGTTTTCCAGCCACTCTGTCATTTGCCGCTCCAGCCACCGTTCGATTGCAGAATGAGGCAGCATTGCCTGACCATTGTAACGATAGTTCAGACCTTCAAGCCGAGAAGGGATGACATGGTTCGTAAAATATCCCTGACTCAGAAACAGCGGTACAACAATAACCGCTTCCTCCGGGTGCTCCGCATGCATCGCCGCAAGCTTCTTGGCAGCCTGATCCGGCAGCAGCATCGCGTACTCCGCTCGCGCGTAGCCGCCAAGCTTCCGGAGCCGTTCACCAAGCAGCGTGAGTCCATGCTGCCAGCGCTCGTGGAATACGTTCTCCTTGCTGCCATGGCCGATTAGAAGCAAAGCCTCAGTCGCAGGCTCTACTGTCAGCTCCGCAATATTGTGAATAAGCAGCTCTGCGATTTCCGGATCATCATCAATTGGCAGACCATATTTCACGCGTGCTGCAACACGAAAAGTGCCAAGATCGCCCGCCAGATCCGATACCCACGGAAGTCCAAACGCTTGGCCGATCTCATCCACATGCGTACTGCCTGAGGACAGGAACAGCGGAACCACGAGCATATCCGTAACACCCTGCTGCTCTAATGCATCAATTCCATCCTGAATAAGGCGCCCTTCAACGATTTCAAGAAAGGACGATACAACAGGAGTGCCATTCAACCGTGGCGATGCTGCCGCAGCAGCTACCGCTGCATCGACCAGTTGCACCCACTCCTGCTCTCTTGAACCGTGGCTGATTACTAAAATTCCACGTTTCATCGCGAGCTCCTACCTTCCCAGACGTTCTAATGCCATTTTATAACCGTCATTTCCGTAATTCAAACAACGCTTCACGCGCGAGATCGTTGCCGTGCTGGCACCTGTTTCTGCCTCAATTTGATTATATGTGCTGCCCTTTCCGAGCATCCTGGCAACCTCTAGCCGCTGCGACAAAGATTGAATTTCATTCACTGTGCACAAATCGTCAAAAAAAACATAACATTCCTCAACCGATTTCAATGTAAGAATCGCTTCGAATAATTGATCTATTGCTTTATCGTTCAGCTTTTTGAGCTGCATGCGCATTCACTCCTAGTGTAAGAACTAATGCTCTTATTGTAGCTTTTTTAGACGTTTTTTTCAAACGTTACCGTATTCACGCTTTACAGGACAGAAGAGACATTTATCTAGAAAAAGTTGCGCACTCGGGACATTCGTCCAATCCGTATGTTCGCCTACTCCATAAACTATTATAAAAAAGGGTTGTGATCCGTGTGAATTATCGCAATAACCCCGGTAATGGCAACCAGCACAACGATTGGGACAGCGGCCACCTCCAAGCTCAGGGTCCGCCAAGCAAATCGTTAGGCGCCAAGTCGGGAGGATTTAATTTCGGAGGAAATTTCCCGGCTATGCCTCCTGAGGGACTAACATTCTCGCAGGATATGCTGCCCGCCATTATACCCGAGTCCACCAATCAACTAGTTGAAACAACCGCCACCTCCAAAACAGGCGGCTTTTCCCTCGCCAGTCTAGGCGAGATTAAAAGCTTTGTCGATCGTATGGGGGGCATCGATGGCATTCTTAGCACCGTACAGAAGGTGCAAAAGGTGATGTCGAGCGTCTCTCAAATGGCGCCGCTAGTAAAAGTTCTTATGGGTTCCTTCAAAAAGCCTGCTAAAAACGCAGATGAGGAGGACACCCCGGAATGGAGACCCAAACGACGAAAGCGCCGCAAGACCGGCTCAGCCTCCGGTACTGCTAGCGGCGGTGCCTCCCGCAGACGAAACACGAAGCGCAAGCGATAGAAATAATTGAACCTATTTATGCACATCTTCACACAGCTGAATTTTTCTTTGTACCGCTGTGGATAACTCATTTTAACAGCTGTTATTGAAATGTGAATATCTAAAACGCAAAAAAATAGTGAGGCAAATCTCATTCCCCATGAGCGTAAGGCTCCTGGCGAGTGAGGTTTTCCTCACTATCTGATTAGAAATCGTTCAGTTCAGCTTCCTTCATTCTTCTCTTCTTACAAGAAGAGCCAGTGAATCAGCCAATAGGTAACCATCGCCATCAAGACTGTGACTGGAATGGTGATCACCCAGGCGATAAGGATTCGACCTGCAACACCCCATTTAACGGCAGAGAAGCGCTTCGCGCTGCCCACACCGAGAATCGACGAGGTGATAACATGCGTTGTGCTGACTGGCAAATGAATCATAGTAGCCGTCAAGATAACCATGGCAGAGCCCATATCTGCGGCGAAGCCGTTGATTGGCTCGATTTTGAAAATCTTCGTCCCCATCGTCTTAATGATTTTCCAGCCGCCGACTGATGTACCAAGCGCCATTGCTATCGCTGCGGAGAGCTTAACCCACAGAGGCACGTCCATATTGTCCTGAATACCAGCCGCGACGAGTGCGAATACGATAATCCCCATCGCCTTTTGCGCATCATTCGTACCATGTGAGAACGATTGGAAGGCTGCCGTAAGAATTTGTCCAAACCGGAAGCCTTTGTTCACCTGATGCGGGCTGGATTTCGCAAATATAATTTTCAATATCCACATTAAAATAAAACCTGCGGCGAAGGCAATCAATGGAGAGATAAGCAATGCCTTGACGATATCCATCAAGCCGCCTGAGTTAATCGCGCCCATGCCCGCTCCGCCAATAACCGCACCGGCAAGCGAGCCAATCAAAGCATGCGATGAGGAGGATGGAATGCCGAACCACCAGGTAATAAGGTTCCAAACAATCGCCGATATCAAGGCTGCAATGACGATTTCAACCCCATGCTCAAGATCCGCAGGGTTCGCTACGCCGCTGCCGATCGTCTTCGCCACACCTGTAAAGGTGATCGCGCCGACGAAATTCATAACTGCCGCTAAAACAATCGCGACTCTTGGCTTTAATGCGCGTGTCGATACCGATGTAGCGATCGCATTAGCCGTATCGTGAAATCCATTAATAAAATCAAACGAGAGCGCCAGAAACACAACAATCCACAGAATGTATAATTCCATTAGTAAGACTCCTACCCCTCAGCTTAGCTGTTACGCATAATGATCGATTCGAGCGTATTGGCAACATCCTCGCAGTAGTCGGTCGTCTGCTCCAGCATTTCATAAATCTCTTTGCGTTTCATCAGCTCAATTGGATCACTTACATTCGTAAACAAGCTCTTTATGCAAACCCGAAGCAGGTCATCCGCCTGGTTTTCCAGCTCATTGAGCGCAATATTAGGCTCGCGAATTGCCAGCAGCTTCTTCTGAGTAAGCAAGTAGATTGCTTTTTTTATTTGGTGGGCCGAACGAACAAGAATATCGCCGAACAGCGTAATATACTCGTCCTTCTCTTGAATATTGTACATCTCAAATCGGGAAGCACATGCTTCAATCCCGTCAAGCACATCATCCAACGAGGTCGTAAGCGCCATAATATCTTCACGCTCGATTGGTGTAATGAACGTCTTATTGAGCTCCTTTAGGATCGTATGCGTGTACTGGTCGCACTGACTTTCATACTCCTTCATCCTTTTGGCAAAAGCCGTCACATCCGATAGATTTGACACACCTTTAGCAAAATACTCCACCGCTTCTACGAGCGTATCCGCCATCTCTTCAAACGTCTTGAAGAAAATATCCTTTTTCTTAAACATGTTAATCCCCTTTACTGACTTGGATGATTAGCCGTCATGCGACGAGCCCACAATATCTTATCACAGAATACAATTTATTTGTTAAGTTATTGTAAAGGAAATAAAAAAAATTTTGATTTTCATAAAGCTCAGAAAAAAACACAACCCCATCACTGGATTGCGCCTTTCCTCCTTACAAGCTCGTCCATTAACGTCTGTTAACAGTGTAACCAAAGAGCTATGATTGTACCCAAGTGACATGCTCCGTTAATGCGGTCTTGCTTGGGACGATGTGGAAGAAGGTCTTGCCTGGGACAAAAGCGGCCTCCGCCCCGTCTTTTACAATCCGGATCATGCCGTCCGGGCTGCGAACCCAATCCAATTCAATCATTTTCCCCTTCTGAAACAGCATCGCGGGACCTCCCTTTGTTAAATCCACAGCAAGGCGTCCTTCGCTATCAAGCGTTTTGTGGCTCGCTCCGAGAACAACTAAATTAGCAGCCGTTAACTGCTCATTATTATTCATATCAATATGCGGCTTTTCGCCGATGGAGCGCTTGTACAAGCCGCTCACCGCATCGTATTCATAGCCAACCTTATAATTTTGCAGCATAAATCGAATCGTTATGCCGGTCGCAGGCGCTCCAGCCTCGGCCGCTCCGCCTTCCGTGAAGGTATAAGCAGGAACCGTCACATCGGTCTTGTATTTCTTGCTCTCCGCACCCTCGCGCAGCTTCTCTAAGCTCGAATAAAGATTATGAGGAGCGTTCCGTTCCTTGCTTCTCCAGAAATAGCTGCCTGCATTCGAAATTTCGTCCAAATACGGCTTGTCACGCCGCTGCAAGATTGCATAGCCGTCGTTACTTGCTCCTGCATGCGCGAGCACACCGCCATAGCTGTCTCCGATATCTATTAAATAAGGCCGGATGCTGCGAATCGGCCCAACTGTATCCGTCAGCGCTTCCGTGCTTTGAAATACTGCAATTAACCGCGTTATGCCGCCTTCGGCAAGCACTTCCCAAACGACATCCGCATTCGTAAGTCCAGATTGAGGACGAGCTGCCGCAAAATTGTTGATCATGACAACGATCGGTCTCGCTGCCGCAGCTGTCTCCAGCTTCAGACCGGTTAGCGGCGCATCATAAGGAAGCGGAGCAGGCTCTAGCGATGGCTGCGACGTCTCAATCGGCTCCATCACGTTCTCCGATTCCGGGGAGTTTACATTTTCGCCGCCTCCACTGCATGCCGTTAACAATAGGATAAGTGACAATAACCATGCGCCTGCCAAGCTCCGCAATCGTTTGTCCATAAGCAACCCTGCCTTTTCCAGCTATGTATAGCTTGTATTCGTTAGCATCTAGCTTCCATTTAAACACATATACAAACGATTGTCTCGACAAAAAAGTTGCCATCTCCGTTTAAAAGTTGAAATAACAAAACGAGGTATGCCTACTTCCCTTGGCGTACCTCGTTCTGCTTTCGTTATATGCTCCAGTTATGCCAATCCTCCTGCTGCTTATCAAGACCATTCAGCCAATCTGCGGATAATCGAATCGCTTCCTCCTGATGGTTGCGGGTAGAGTACGTATGGTTAGCCTGAAAAATAATTTCCTTATCGCACAGCCCTTCGCTTCTAGTCCAGAACACTTTCTGGTACAGGAAGCTGTAATCGACCGGAATAAGCTCATCGCTCGTACCATGAACGATCAGCACCTCACCGCCGAATTTCGTAGCGGCCTGGAACGGCTGATGCTGCATGAGCGATTCGAAGAAGACAGGCTGCAGTGTGTAGCCTTGATAATCAGAGGATCCTGTCTTCACAGCCTCATCATAGCCGTCCCTTCCTACTATCCGAACAATATCGTTAAAAGGGTAGGCGACCGGCGACCAGAGCACGAGACGTTTGGCCCGGCGGTCCTTCACCGCTGTCATTATCGCGACAGCGCCTCCCAAGCTATGCCCAAGCAAGACAATACGGCGCGGATCGACGCATTCCATGCCAGCGACGTAATCGATCGCAGTTCGGGTCTGATCGACCATCGAATTGAAGCCTAGCGCCCCATAATCACCGCTGCTTTCACCGCAGCCGCCATAATCGAAGCGCAGTACATAAGACCCTTGTGCCGCAAGCGCACGCGCTGTTTTCACGAACAGACGGTCTACGCCAACGCGTGAACCAACAAAGCCGTGGCATATAATAATTGCCTGTCGCTTGTCAGCATCATTTCTGCTCCCATCTGTCGGGTAATGCAGTGTGGCGGCAAGCTCCAGACCGTCATGCCGCAGCGTCAATTGTTTTTCCATCCGGAAACCCTCCTATTGCCAAATATAATAATTCCTACCTGTATACTATGAATTAGTAGCACTACTATAGCATCACTGCTTGTGTTCTGTCAATCAACAGAAGGTAAGAAAGCAATCATATTTAGAAGCCTGTCCGGGGTATACTACGCACAAGATCAATCAAGCGGGAGGTGTTCTATTTATGCCGTTATGGATTGCATGGCTGCACGATCACTGGCTGTCCTTTCTACTTGCCGCTGGTATAGTGATTGCGATCATCTTCGTCGCAGCAAAACGAAAATTGCTTTTTTATAAAGAATGACGACCAGGCGCAGCCTGAGCTTATTACGCCTCATGCGTAATCGGCATCCTGATCGTCACGATCGTACCGGCTCCGCGTTCGCTGTCAACGACCAGTTGACCTCCGTGGAGCTCAATAATTTCCTTGCAAATCGCAAGTCCCAGGCCCGAGCCGCCTTGTCCCGTATTCGCTTTATAGAACTTCTCCGTTACATGAGGGAGATCCTCGGCTTCAATTCCGCAACCGGTATCCGCAACGCTTAACCAAGCGTATTCCCGCTCTATTCCGGTTGCAATCCGTATCGTACCGCCCGCTGGCGTGAATTTAAAAGCATTGTCGATGAGATTGATCATGACCTGCTTCAATCGGTTAGCATCCCCACGCACGAGCATTGGGCTCTTTCCATAAGCTGCCAGCAAGCGGACCTTCGTCTGCTCCTCGCGAACCGCCAGCTGACTTACCGTTTCCTTCACGGGTCCGTTAAAATCCAACATCTCCGTATGCAGCTCCATCGTCCGTGCCGACAGCTTGGAGAAATCAAGCAAGTCCTCCACAAGTCCGGACAACCGCTCCGTCTCCTTGCTAATAATCGATAGTCCCAGCTTGACTTCCTCTTTGTCCTCTGAAGGCTCGCTTTCCTTAAGCGTCTCGCTCCAGCCCTTGATCGAGGTGAGCGGCGTTCGCAGCTCATGAGAAATCGAAGAGATAAAATCATTTTTCAGCTTCTCGCGTTTGCTTAGCTCCATGACCATCGTATTTAAGGTCTCTGCCAGCTGGCCAATCTCATCGTCATTGCGCCGCAGCGCGCGGCGCGTCCAGTCTCCTTCAGCCATATATCGCGCTGCTCGCGTGAGCTCGCGAATTGGCCTGACGATGCGCTGGGCAAGAAATAAGCTTAATCCCAGGAATAGCAGCACCACGCCAATGCCGACAACAGCCGCCATTCGAATCAGAAGGCTGACCATCTCGTCCACCTGCTTCAGCGAAGCAGAATAACGCAGCATCGATACGACCCGCGTTTTATTCCAGATGGGGATCGTAATTGAGATAACCCTCTCTCCGTAATAGGGGTCGACACCGCGCCAGCTTCCAGTCAGCCCACCAGCAGCGGCTCTAACATCACCGGTCATATAGCGAACATCAGCAGCAAAGCCATCGGAATCCATTCGAATTTGACCCGCACTGTCGAGGAGCTGCAGCCTGGTTCCGCCCTCTACCATGTATTGCAGCATATAATCCGCCTGATCCTGTATCGATAACGAGGATAAAGAACGGCTGTGAAGGGTCAGCGCCGACTCGGCCCTCTGCTTGATCGAGCTGTGTGCACTGCCATAATAATAGTTCCACATAAAAGTGGCGAACACACCGCCTAACACGCCGACGACAAGCACAATGAGCAGCAAATAGCTCCATACCATTCTCGTTTGGACGCTTTTCATTCGCCTATGTTCCGCTTCCAGCGATAGCCGAAGCCCCATACGGTTTCAATAAAAGCCGGCTCTGATGGGTTACGCTCGATCTTCTGCCGAATTCTGCGAATGTTCACATCAACGACCTTTAGGTCCCCGACATAATAGCGACCCCACACTTCTGTCAGAATATGATCGCGGCTAATGCTCTCTCCCTCGCGTTCCATCAGCAGCCGTACGAGCGTCCACTCGGTTGGCGTCAAAATAATTTCCTTGCCATGCTTCCACAGCTTCCGCTCCATCATCGAAAGCCGAAACGGATGAACACAAAGCTCCTTCCGGGAGGCTGTGTGAGCAGCAGATGCTTGCTGCAGCTGACTTTGCAGCCGGGCAATCGATTCCGCTGCGTCGCTTCGTGAGGCACGATCTGAATCAGCTGTACTGCCCTCCGCTTCCGAAGCATGAATTCTCGCGCCTGACAGCCCCGGCTGCATACGCCGGTACAAGGATTTCATGCGCGCGATGAGCTCGCCCGGACTGAACGGCTTCTGCACGTAGTCGTCCGCACCAAGCTCCAGCCCGTGAATTTTGTCCTCCTCCTGCGATTTTGCAGTAAGCATAATAATCCCCATGCCCGGATAACGCTCGCGCAGCTGCGAGCACACCTCAAAACCGCTGATCGTCGGCAGCATGACATCAAGCAGCGCAATATCGATCGGGCCCTCCGTTTCAGCAAACGCGAGCGCTGCTTCACCCGTTTCCGCCTCGATAACCTCCATGTCATTTCGCTTTAAGTTAATGCGGACAAAGCCGCGAATCGACTCTTCATCCTCTAACAATAAAACTCGCATCGGTCACCGCCCGTTTCTCTCTAGTAATCTTGTCGGAAGGACAGCAGGGATCCAAATTCCGCTTCCATTTCAGCCATCTCGTCAAATGCTTGCTTGTCCGCCGCAGTCCACGCTTCCGGAGCTTCCTTTATGAAAGCTGCCGCAAACACATTGCCGCTGTTCGTCTGCAGCTCTTTGTAGGCTCGCCCCTGCTCCTTCCAAACCGCTTCAACCGCCCCCCATTGCTGCTGCGGAACGGCATATAAAGTTGCCAGCTCGCCCTTTAGGTTTGATACCTCATTCCAGTATTCAATCGTCAGGATGGCATGGGCGTCTGCTTCGGGAAGACGAAGCGTGTATCGACCAATCCAGCTATCAGGTATGCGGAGCTGCATGCCATAACTGTAATCGCTGAACTCCTCCGCTATTTTCGTAAAGCCCTCCCTGCCATCCCACTGCATCCACTCGTCAATCCACTTGGAATCGGAATAAGGGACGTCCGAATGGCCCGGTGCTTCCCTTGCCCACTGCAACTCTAAAATTCCATCATGATTGAAATCACCGCTCATCGTAGACTTGCCGGTAATCCCGTCCTGCTCCATCGACTGGCTCGGATAGATCAGACGCAGCTTGCCTCTCTCCCATGCGTACAAGGCCTGATACGTTCCATGCGCACCAGTGGACGCCTCAATAATCAATCCATTATGCCGATGCGAAATTCGGCCTATTAATAATCGGTCATAGTGATTAATCTCATCATTAATTGTCTGGGTGTATAACTGCTGGAGGCCGTTGCTATCCCAATTGTAAATCGTTAAGTGATAGGCAGGCAAAACCAAAGCTTGATTCATTCCCGACTCGGAGATGATCGCCAATTCCTCTTTGCCATCGTCATCGAGGTCCCCGGTCTCCGCAAACGTGTAAGGCAGCGACGCTAACGGTTTAATGATTAATTTGCCCGCTTCGTTTCGAACTGGCTTGGACTGGAACGAATAGATCTCTAGTACGTTTGGGCTGTCAAAGCCTCCGATCCACCCCGCGATTAGCTCAAGCTGGCCGTCCTGATTCAAATCCTCAAGCTTCAGCCATTCCATTTGCCTCGCAAGCGGCTGCTGTACGAGCACCCACGGCTTCCAAGAAGCCGTCGTATATTTAAACACCATAAGCTCAGGCGTGCTATATTCATTGTAATAAGACACAATTGCCTCATTCGTACCATCGCCATCCACATCAATAAGATGGATGGCTCCCATATTTTCCTCCCGAAGCGGAAGCGTGAGCTTGCTATATACGGGAAGCGTATTTTGTATTGCCTGTACGATAGCCTGTTTTTCCGGCGCGATGGACGGCTTTTGCAGCAAATCCGCCGGTGCGGCCGTATAACGGCAGCCGGTTGCGAGCAGCAGGAGTAAGAGAATCGCGCTGAGCATGCTGCCTGACCGCATCCTTCTCCCCCTCCTGCCTTGAGCCTTTATAACGCTTGCTCCCTCCAAATTTACAGCCTCCTCATGCCTCTGCCGCGCTTAAGCAGCTTGATCGGCTGTGACGAAAGAATAGCCCATCTTCTCTAGGTCGTCAATGATGCCTGGAAGAGCTTTCACCGTGTTTTGAATATGCTTGCTGCCAAAAGAATGCAACAATATTATACCACCTGGCTTGGTCTCATTCCGAATCAACTTCCTCATGTCAGCAGGCGAGGTTCCTGCCCAATCCCGCGTATCCACGGTCCAGCCGATGAGCTTGCGATCGTGCGCCTTAAGTACATTTTTGAGCGTGTAGGAAACCGCCCCAAATGGAGCACGGAATAAGGATGGCGTGAAGCCCGCGGCTTTCTTGATTGCAGCATCGCCTTCCTCAACCTCCTTCCAAATTTGCGGCTTTCCGAGCTTTGACAAATTTTTATGATTGTATGTATGATTGCCGATTTCGTGACCCTCATCCACGATGCGCTTCAGCACCTCGGGGTTTTTCGTTACCTGCTGGCCTACAACGAAGAAGGTCGCCTTCACGCCCTTTTCCTTCAGGATATCCAAAATAGCTGTTGTGTACAGGGCATCCGGCCCGTCATCAAACGTGAGCGCAACCACCTTCTCTCTCTCACCAGGCTTCGATTGCTCCGGCTTCTGTGACGTAGACTCATTCGCTGCGTCTTTATCGGTCTGGGCGCTTGGCTCCGCATTTGAACCCGATCCCCTAGCTGGAGGCTGCTCCAAATGCCCATGCTCAACCTCGCCTCCGGGTGCCGCTCCCGTATTGCCTGTAACGATAACCGCTCCCTGTCCTTCACTGCCCGCTTGACCGTTGTTACCGTTGTTCACTCCCGCTCCTGTCTGCGCCCCTTCTTCATGTCCATTCCCGCCCGTAACAGAATGAGATCCCCCAGACATAAGCACAGACAGCGTTAGAGGCCGATCAACCGCACAGCCTCCCATCCATACCATGACCACTGCCAAAATGATCAAAACCAATAACCTCCGACGCCGCTTTGCCTTCTCCATTTTGCTCACCTACTATTCCTCGCTGATAGATTTATCTTAAAGGAGCAGCCGTTTAATAGAGTTACAAATTAGTAACATCTTTCGGGTATTTCTTACAAATAAGATAAAAAAAGCTGTCCGCTTTTACTACCGCAACCCGGTAATGAAAACGAACAGCTATAATCATGATATGAACGAATTAACGAAGTGCCTTCGCTGCGATGTCGGTACGGTTTTGCTTCCCATCAAAATGGATCACGCTAACCGCTTCATAAGCGCGAGCGCGCGCCTCCGCGATGTCGCGGCCGCGGCCGACTATGCCAAGCACGCGTCCGCCGCTCGTTACGAATTGACCATCCTTCTCAGCTGTACCCGCATGGAATATGAGAGCCCCCTGCGCTTCAGCTTCCTTTAGACCGGTAATGACGCGGCCCTTAGGATAAGATGCCGGATAACCTTCGGATGCGACCACGACGCACACCGCCGCTTCATCGCTCCACTCAATGTCAAGCTGGTCCAGCCTGCCGTTCAGCGAAGCAAGCACGATATCGATTAGATCTGTTACCAGACGCGGCAGCACGACCTGCGTTTCCGGATCGCCCATGCGCGCGTTGAACTCGATTGTCTTCGGACCGTCTTTCGTAATCATAAGGCCGGCGAACAGCACCCCGCGGAATGGACGACCTTCGCTCACCATCGCTTTTGCGGTAGGAATAATAATGTTGGCAATCGACTCATCAATGATCGCTTGATCGATATGCGGAAGCGGAGTATAAGTGCCCATCCCGCCTGTGTTAGGGCCTTTATCGCCGTCGAAGATCGGCTTGTGGTCCTGGGCAGGAACCATCGCACGAACCGTTTCGCCATCAACAAATGCGAGAATAGACATTTCTTGTCCCTCGAGGAACTCCTCGATGACAATTTGATTGCCCGCTTCTCCGAATACTTTATCAATCATCGCCTCACGCAGCGCTTGCTCCGCTTCTTCCAGCGTAGCTGCAACCGTTACCCCTTTGCCTGCCGCCAGTCCGTCAGCCTTAATAACGATCGGTGCGGATTGCTGTTGCAGGTAAGCAGAGGCCGATTCATAATCGGTGAACGTTTCATATTTTGCCGTCGGGATGTTGTATTTTTTCAGCAGATTTTTCATGAAAATCTTGCTGCCTTCGATTTCCGCCGCGTTTTTGCGAGGACCGTACGTTTGAATGCCTGCCGCTTCGAAAGCATCCACGATGCCATCCGCAAGCGGGTCATCCGGACCAACGAATACGAGATCAATCGCCGCATCCTTCGCAAATCGGATCAGCTCATCGAATTGATTCACCGCGATCGGAACGCACTCCGCCAGCTGCGCAATACCGGCATTGCCGGGTGCGCAAAACACTTCCTTCACTTTCTCGCTCTTCTTCAGCGCCCAGACAATCGCATGCTCTCGTCCGCCGCCGCCAATAACTAAAATGCGCATATAGGCTAACCTCCTGATAAGTTTTCACAGAAAGCTTACTTCGTAAGCATTAGCTTGTGATTAGTGCTTAAAGTGACGTACGCTAGTGAACACCATCGCAATGTTGTTCGCATTCGCCGCAGCGATCGATTCCTCGTCCTTGATCGAGCCGCCTGGTTGAATAATCGCCGTGATGCCTGCTTTTGCCGCAAGCTCGACCGTATCGCCCATAGGGAAAAATGCATCAGAAGCGAGTGCCGCGCCTTTCGCTTTCTCGCCAGCCTGCTCGATCGCGATGCGTGCTGCGCCTACGCGGTTCATTTGGCCTGCGCCTACGCCTACCGTCATGTCGTCCTTCGCCAGCAGAATCGCATTGGATTTTACATGCTTCACGACCTTCCAGCCGAACAAAAGCTGCTTCAGCTCTTCCGCTGTCGGCTTGCGATCGGTAACAAATTGCAGATCCGCTTCTGTTAGACTGTGAACGTCGCTCTCTTGCACGAGCATGCCGCCGTCAACCGATGTCACAACCCACTCCGGCTTGCGTTCGCCTGCAGCAGACAGTTCGCCCAGTTTCATCAAACGGATATTTTTTTTCTTCGTCAGTACTTCAAGCGCTTCAGACGTATAGTCCGGTGCAATGATGATTTCTAGGAAGATGCCACCTAGCAGCTCAGCCGTATCCGCGCCGATCGTACGGTTAGCCGCTACAATGCCGCCGAAGATCGAGGTCGGATCAGCAGCGTATGCTTTTTGATAAGCCTCATGAATCGTTGCGCCGATGCCTACGCCGCAAGGGTTCATATGCTTAACCGCAACGACAGCCGGCTCGTCGAATTCTTTAAGAATCGCAAGCGCTGCGTTTGCATCGCTGATATTGTTATAGGAAAGCTCTTTGCCGTGCAGCTGCTCAGCTGTTGTGATGTTGCCTGCCGCAGCAAGCGGCTTGCTGTAGAAAGCGGCCTTTTGATGCGGATTTTCGCCGTAACGCAGGTCCTGCACTTTCTCGTAAGTAACTGTGTACGTCTCAGGAAGCGGCTGGCCGACTTGTTTCGATAGGTAATCAGAGATCAGGGAATCGTATGCCGCCGTGTGACGGAATACTTTAGCAGCTAGAAGTTTACGCGTTTCGAGCGTTGTATCGCCTTGCGCCTTTACTTCCTCTAAAATTGTTCCATAGTCGCCAGCATCTACGACAACGGTTACGAAGGCATGGTTTTTAGCTGCCGAGCGAAGCATTGTCGGTCCGCCGATATCGATGTTTTCGATTGCGTCCTCATAGGAAACGTCCGGCTTCGCAATCGTTTCCTTGAATGGGTATAAATTTACGATTACGAGGTCGATGTAGTCTAGTCCCAGCTCTTTCATTGCTTTTTGATGCTCTTCATCATCACGGACCGCCAGCAGGCCGCTATGTACAGCCGGATGCAGCGTCTTCACGCGTCCATCCAAAATTTCCGGGAACCCTGTTACATCAGAGATGCCGATAACGGGAACGCCTTCCTTTTGCAGCAGACTGAACGTACCGCCCGTCGAAATAATTTGCACGCCCTGGTTCGCCAGCTCTCTGGAAAACTCCACAATCCCCGTTTTATCCGAAACACTTATCAACGCTCTACGAATTGCCACGCAAATACCCTCCTCATCTATTTGACCAAACTATACACTCAAACTATGTGTGGATTAAAGCTAATTTCCAGCTCGATTCGGTCAGCTTTCCATGCCTCCCGCCAGCTAGCGGCGGATCTTCACATGACGGCCATCCAGCGCGACGCGGCCCTGTGCGATGTGCTGGATGACGTCCGGGAGCAGCGCTTGCTCCGCTGCGTGAATACGCTCGGCGAGCGATGCTTCCGTGTCATCGTCCACCACCTCGACCGCGCTTTGCGCGATGATCGGCCCGCTGTCCATGCCGCCGTCCACGTAGTGGACGGTGACGCCGGTTAGCTTGACGCCGTAATCCAGCGCCTGGCCGATGCCGTTCACCCCGGGAAAAGCCGGCAGCAGCGCCGGATGGATGTTTATCATCCGCCCGTAATACGGCTCGACCAAAGCTGACGTGATGATACGCATATAGCCTGCAAGCACGATCAGCTCCACGCCGCGTCGCGTAAGCTCGGCGAGAATTTCCGTCTCGTACGCCTCGCGGGATGGATACGCCTTCGGCGTGAACAGGAACGTGTCCACGCCAGCCTTGCGCGCGCGCTCCACGACCGGAGCGGCAGGCTTGTCACAAACAAGAAGCTCGATGGTTACATCGAGCTTCCCCTTCTGCACCGCATCCGCAATCGCTTGGAAGTTCGAGCCCTGTCCCGAAGCGAAAACGGCGATGCGAAGTGCTCCCATTATACGTCCGCTCCGGTAAATGTCACGATGCGGCTTCCTTCCGTAACCGTTCCGATACGGTATGCCTGTTCACCAAGCTCTGCCGCAAGGCGGAGAGCTTCAGCAGCCTGGTCAGCCGGAACGACAACAACCAGACCAATTCCCATATTAAAGGTCGTGAACATGTCACGATTCGTAATGCCGCCTTTATTTTGCATCAATTCGAATACCGGCAAAATCGGCCAAGAGCCGTACTCGATATCGACGTTAACGCCATCCGGCAGCACCCGCGGAATATTTTCGATAAAGCCGCCGCCCGTAATATGCGCCATGCCCTTCACCGTAACCTGCTCGATCAGCTTCAACGCGGACTTCACGTAAATACGCGTTGGCTCAAGCAATACATCGCCTAGCTTAGCTCCGCCAAGCTCTTTCAGCTCCTGCTGAAGCGAATAACCTGCCTCTTCAAGAAGCAAACGACGAACGAGCGAGAAGCCATTGCTGTGAATGCCGCTTGATGCGAAGCCAATTACCGCGTCGCCAGCTGCAATCGTCGACCCGTCAATCATTTTTTTCTTATCGACAATACCAACCGTGAAGCCTGCGATATCGTACTCGCCTTCGGAATACATCCCCGGCATTTCCGCCGTTTCGCCGCCAATCAAGGAGCAGCCCGCTTGTACGCAGCCCTCCGAAATACCGGCAACAATCGCTTCGATTTTCTCAGGAATGACCTTGTCGCATGCCAGATAATCGAGGAAGAACAATGGCTCCGCGCCTTGTACAATAATGTCGTTCACGCACATTGCTACGGCATCGATGCCGATCGTGTCATGCTTGTCCATGGCAAAAGCAAGCTTCAGCTTCGTGCCGACGCCATCCGTGCCAGATACGAGCACGGGCTCCTCATATTTGTCCTTGTTCAAGCTGAACAGTCCGCCGAAGCCGCCCAGCTCCGCCATTACCTCTGGACGGTAAGTCCGCTTCACGTGCTTCTTCATCCGTTCAACCGCTTCGTTACCAGCCGCAATATCGACGCCGGCTTTTTTGTACGCTTCTGACACTCTCGGTCAACTCCTTAGCTTATAATGGAGCTTGTAAACGCCCCGAAATACTTTAACAATCTATGGTATTAACAGCTGCAGCTTTTATCCGATTCCTCATTAACGTAGGTTGGATAGTCGTTATCGAAGCAGGCTAGACACATGCCGCGATTATAAGCGCCATCATTGCCGCCAACCGATTCCACAAAGCCCTCATTGCTCAAAAATGATAATGAATCCGCGTTGATTTGCTTCCGAATCTCCTCAACCGTCCGAGTAGAAGCGATCAGTTCCTTGCGATCAGGTGTATCAATGCCGTAATAGCAAGGGTTTTTGAAAGGCGGCGATGTAATGCGCACATGCACCTCGGTTGCGCCTGCTTCACGAAGCAGGTTTACGATACGAAGCGACGTTGTGCCGCGCACGATCGAATCGTCAATCATGACGACGCGTTTACCTTCCACGACTTTACGGACAGCGGACAGCTTCATTTTTACGCCCTTCTCGCGAAGCTCCTGAGAAGGCTGAATAAATGTCCGGCCGGTATATTTGTTTTTGATCAAGCCAAGCTCATAAGGAATGCCAGTCTGCTCCGCATAGCCGATCGCCGCCGAAATACTCGAATCGGGCACGCCCGTTACGATATCCGCGTACACGAACGATTCCGTTGCAAGCTGGCGTCCCATCCGTTTGCGCGCCGAGTGAATGTTAATGCCGTTAATATCGCTGTCCGGACGGGCAAAATAGATATATTCCATCGCACAGGTCGCACGACGCTCGACAACCGCATAACGATCCTCGCGCATGCCGTTTGCATCAAAAATCAACAGCTCGCCCGGCAGAACGTCGCGCACATACTCCGCGCCGATCGTCTCGAATGCGCAGGTTTCTGAAGAAAATACGAACCCATCGCCGATGCTGCCCATGACGAGCGGACGGAGGCCATTCGGGTCAGACGCAACAAGCAGTTTGTCATTCGTCATGATGAGAAAGGCGAAGCCCCCGACAATACGCTGCAAAGCTTCCTTCGCTGCCGTCTCGAAATCCTTCGGCGAACGTGCGATAAGATGCGCGATAACCTCCGTATCGCTGGACGTTTGAAAGATCGAGCCCGACATCTCCAGCTCGCGGCGAATTTCAGGAGCATTGACGATATTGCCGTTCGTCGCTACCGCAAGGTCGCCGTCCCGATAGCGAAAAATAAGCGGCTGCGCATTTGCCAGCTTGCTTTCTCCTGCCGTCGAATACCGGACATGACCGATCGCGCGGTCGCCCGCCAGCATATCCAGCTTATCCTTGTCGAATACTTCCTTCACTAGCCCCATGCCGCGGTGATAAGTGAACTTGTTGCCGTTCTTCGAATCAACCGTGCAGATGCCCGCGCTTTCCTCGCCGCGATGCTGTAGCGCATGGAGGCCGTAATAAGAAAGATTGGACGCTTCGGGGAGATTGAATACCCCGAATACGCCGCACTCTTCACGCAATTTATCAAAAATATCGTCCCGGCCAATGCCTTCGTTATAGTGATCTCCTGTCCACAGCAAAGGCTCCTGTCTTACTTCATCAGACATGGAATCGCATCCTTCCAGACCTTCTCCAGTTGTTGTACCGGCGCTTCAATGCCGGCTTTGCCATTTACGTTAATGGTCAGGCTGCTGCCTTGAACCGTTCCGATTTGAGCATGGACTACGCCTTGCTCTGTCAATAATGCTTGCAATGCCGCTGCTTGCTCCGGCTTAACGGACAATAGAATACGGGATTGCGATTCGCTGAACAACAGATGGTCAGCGCGCAGATCGGACGTAAGCGCCACTTCGGCGCCAAGGCGTCCGCTGATGCAGGATTCCGCAAGCGCAACCGCGATGCCGCCTTCGGACAGGTCATGCGCCGAGGCTACAAAACCCTTTTGAATAGCGCCAAGCACGGCTTCTTGCACTTTTTTCTCCGTTGCAAGATCAATTTGCGGCGGACGGCCCGATGCCGCGCCTTCCAGTACATACTGCAATTCGCTTCCGCCCAGCTCCGCCTTCGTCTCGCCAAGCAAGATGATGATGTCGCCTTCCGCCTTGAAGCCTTGTGTTGTAATGTGATCGATGTCATGCACGAGACCGACCATACCGATAACCGGCGTCGGGTAAATGGCACCCTTCGCGTTCTCGTTGTATAAGCTCACGTTGCCGCCGATAACCGGCGTATTTAACGTCACGCAAGCCTCGGACATGCCGTCCGCCGACTTCTCAAGCTGCCAGAACACCTCAGGCTTCTCCGGGTTGCCAAAGTTCAGGTTATCCGTTACAGCCAGCGGCTCCGCGCCGGAGCAGACGATGTTCCGCGCTGCTTCAGCAACCGCAATGCGTCCGCCTACTTCTGGATCAAGATATACATAACGTCCGTTGCAGTCCGTTGTCATCGCAAGCGCCTTGCGCGTGCCGCGAATCGTGACGACTGCCGCATCGGAGCCTGGTTGAACGGCTGTCGATGTGCGAACCATATAGTCATATTGATTATATACCCACTCTTTGCTCGCTACAGTCGGGGAAGCCAAAACCTTCTCCAAAGCGCCAGTCAAATCGTTTACTTCCGCAAAAGCCGCCGTATCGATCTTCGCATTTTCGCTGTAGTAAGCAGGCTCCTTCGATGGCTTCTCGTATACCGGGCACTCATCCACGAGCGCTTTAACCGGCATATCGGCAACCTCTTCACCTTGGTGGAACAAACGAAGACGTCCGTCATCGGTTACTTTGCCGACTTTGGCGCAAATAATACCCCAACGATCAAAAATTTCCTTGGCCTGCGCTTCATGCTGAGGCTCAACGACGAAGAGCATACGCTCCTGCGATTCAGAAAGCATCATTTCATAAGGCGTCATGCCCGTTTCACGCTGCGGCACCTCATCCAGGTAAAGCTCAAGGCCGTTGCCCGCTTTGGAAGCCATCTCTGCGCTGGAGCAAGTCAGGCCCGCTGCTCCCATATCTTGAATGCCAAGCACGATGCCGGAATTGATAAGCTCAAGCGTTGCTTCCATAACCAGCTTCTCCATAAACGGATCGCCAACCTGAACCGCGGTACGCTTCTCTTCGGATTCCTCTGACAGCTCCACCGAAGCGAAAGTTGCGCCGTGAATTCCATCGCGGCCAGTAGCAGGACCGACGTAGAATACCGGGTTGCCTACCCCTTTTGCCACGCCGCGCTGAATTTTATCGTGATCGATAAGGCCCACGCACATCGCGTTCACGAGCGGATTGCCTTCATAGCTTTCATCGAACATAACTTCGCCCGCAACTGTCGGAATCCCGATACAGTTGCCGTAGCCGGCGATGCCGCTGACGACATGCTCGAACAAATATTTGACGCGTTCATTTTCCAGGTTGCCAAAACGCAAGCTGTTCAGCAAAGCGATTGGACGAGCGCCCATCGAGAAAATGTCGCGGATAATGCCGCCCACGCCAGTCGCTGCGCCTTGGTAAGGCTCAACCGCGGATGGATGGTTATGCGATTCAATCTTGAATACGACAGCCTGGTTGTCGCCGATATCGACGATACCTGCGCCTTCGCCGGGTCCCATCAGAACGCGAGGACCAGTGATCGGGAATTTTTTGAGAATCGGCTTGGAGTTTTTGTAGGAGCAGTGCTCCGACCACATGACGCTGAATACGCCAATCTCCGTGTAGTTGGGCTTGCGGCCGAGAAATCCGCAAATAAGCTCATACTCGTAATCGGATACGCCAAATTGGCTGTAAATTTTCTGATCGGCAATCTGCTCTGCCGTAGGTTCCTTAGCTGTTAACTGCTGCGCCATGCTGTTCCCTCCATGCATTCAAAATCGATGTAAACATCCGTTTGCCGTCTTCCGAACCAAGCAGCTGGTCAATCGCACGCTCTGGGTGAGGCATCATGCCGACTACGTTACCCGCTTTGTTGCTGATGCCCGCAATATTTTCTACCGAACCATTCGGATTCGTGTCACCCGCGTAGCGGATCACGATTTGGTTGTTAGCTTTCAGCTCAGCAAGCGTCTCATCATCGCAGAAATAGTTGCCTTCGCCGTGCGCGATCGGTATATGGATCAATTCGCCTTGCGAATATTGATTTGTAAAAGGAGTGCTGCTGTTCACAACTTCAAGCTGCGATTGATGGCAGCGGAATTTCAATCCGTTGTTGCGAATCAATGCGCCAGGCAGAAGGCCTGCTTCCGTCAAAATTTGAAAACCGTTGCAGATGCCAAGGATATACTTGCCTGCTTCCGCCGCTTTTTTCACTTCGCTCATAACGTCTGCAAATTGTGCGATCGCGCCGCAGCGCAGATAGTCGCCGTAGGAAAAGCCGCCCGGCACAAGAATCGCGTCATAGGAAGAAAGGTCCGTTGCTGTGTGCCAAACGTAATCTACTGGCTGGCCGATGGTGTCTTCTACTGCTTTGTAGCAGTCGATATCACAGTTGGAGCCGGGAAATACAAGTACCGCAAACTTCATCGCCTTATCCCTCCAGCTCAAAACGGAAGTCTTCTACAACCGTGTTCGCAAACAGCTTCTCGCACATCGCTTTAACGCGGATTTCTGCTTCTGCGCGGTCGTTCGTGTCCAGCTCAACTTCCAAGTATTTGCCGATGCGCACTTTCTCTACCTCGGAGAAGCCTAGCGAGTGAAGCGCTCCTTGCACAGCTGTTCCTTGCGGATCCAAAACGTTTTGCTTAATAGTGACGTAGACGGTTGCCTTCATAATAGCCTCCTGAAAATGTGGTTTTTCTCGCAAAGGTCAGTTGTGGAAAAGGTGATGTTCGCGCGGGCGTGGGGGTTATTGTCTCCGTCGCATTCGAAGCCGGGAAATCTGAATTACTCGCTCTGCGGTAATTTCCCGGTCTTCAAGATGCGAGCGCTGTCGCTCTACGACAACAACCCCTCACGCTTCGTCCTCACCCCTTTTCCGCAACAAAACCTTTGAGAGGTTGATCGGTGAAGCAGGTTGGCGGCCGCGTTGCACTGGCCGCCGTGCTGTTGCAGCCGCGCTTTGTTGCTGGCTGCATGACTGCCTGAAGGCAGGTTTTGAATAGCGTCATTTCATCCGCTATTAACTTAAAGATTTTATAATTCAACGCCGGTAAGACGGCGGTAGATGTCGCGGTAGCGGGCCGTTGTTTCGGCAACTACGGCATCCGGCAATGGAGCCGGCTTGCTGTCGCGATCCCAGTCGGAGCCGAGCAGGTAGGTGCGGACCGGCTCCTTGTCCATGCTGTCGATTTCGATGTCCAGGGCGTAATTGCCTTCAGCCCAGAAGCGTGACGAGTCCGGCGTAAATATTTCATCGATCAAAATAACTTTGCCGTCAATGAGTCCAAATTCGAATTTGCAATCGGCAAGGATGATGCCATGCTCCGCGCAGTAGCCGTGAGCAAACTCATAAAGCTTGATGCTGCAGTCGCGAAGCTCTTCGGCAAGCTCTGCGCCGACCATTTCGGCCATCCGCTCAAACGGGATGTCCTCGTCGTGGCCAACGTCGTTCTTCGCGGCCGGTGTGAAGATCGGAGCCGCGAAGCGCTCATTCTTGCGAAGTCCGGCAGGTAGCGCGATGCCGTTAATCGCCGACGTTTGCTGATATTGTCTCCAGCCTCCGCCTGTGATATAGCCGCGCACAACACATTCAATATCAATGCGCTCCGCCTTGCGGGTAACCATGATGCGGTTTTTGAGCAGTTCAGGCTCGGTTATGATATCGCCAAGCCTTTCGACATCAGTATGAACGACGTGATTGACTTGAATACTGGCCGTTTGCTCGAACCAGTAAGCAGACAGACGATTAAGCACATTGCCCTTATCCGGAACCGCAGGGTCAAGCACGTAATCGAACGCCGAGATGCGGTCGGTTACAACGATCAGGAAATGCTCGCCAAGATCGTAAAGCTCGCGAACCTTCCCTTTATAAATAAGCGGAGCCTTTACATAATCAACAGCCGTCGATAAAGCTTGCGCACTTGCAGTCATCCGGCTTGCCTCCCTTTTTTAAATCAATCCCAAACGGGTGAAAATCGTATCGACATGCTTCAGATGCCAAGCGGGATTGAAGCAATCGTCGATTTCTTCCGTAGTCAGTACGCTCGTAATTTCTTCCGTCTCGCCGATAATGTCGCGGAACTGACGCTGTGTTTCCCAAGCCTGCATCGCGCGCGGTTGAACCGTGTCATACGCTCTCTCGCGGCTGAAGCCTTTGTCGATCAGCTTCGTCAATACGCGGCCGGAGAATGGTACGCCGTAGGTGGCCTGCATGTTGCGCTTCATGTTTTCCGGGAATACCGTCAGGTTGTTGATGATGTTACCCAAACGGTTCAGCATGTAATTTAGCAGCATCGTGGCATCCGGCAAAATAATACGTTCTACCGAAGAATGGCTGATATCGCGTTCATGCCACAGCGCGATGTTCTCATAAGCCGTTACCATATGTCCGCGAATAACGCGGGATAAGCCAGAGATGTTCTCGCAGCCAATTGGATTGCGTTTGTGAGGCATTGCCGATGAACCTTTTTGACCTTTGGCGAACGGCTCTTCCACCTCGCGGAATTCACTCTTCTGCAAGGCGCGAATTTCTGTCGCGAACTTGTCGAGCGATGAAGCCACCAGCGCCAGAGTAGCCATGTACTCCGCATGACGGTCACGCTGCAGCGTTTGGGTCGAGATCGGAGCCGGCGTAATGCCAAGTTTTTTGCAGACGAATTCCTCTACGAAAGGATCGATGTCCGCGAATGTACCGACCGCGCCGGACATTTTGCCGAATTGGACGCCGTTAGCCGCATGGTGGAAACGTTCCAGGTTGCGTTTCATTTCCTCGTACCACAATGCCATTTTCAAACCGAAGGTTGTCGGCTGTGCATGTACCCCATGCGTACGGCCCATCATTGGAGTATCTTTGTATTGGATCGCTTTATTGCGAAGTATCTCGATAAAACGTTCGATGTCTTTGACCAAAATTTCATTCGCTTGAAGCAGAAGGTAACCGATTGCCGTGTCCACAACGTCCGTGGAGGTCAAGCCATAATGAACCCACTTGCCTTCAGGACCTGCTTTCTCGGATACAGCGCGTGTGAACGCAATCACGTCATGGCGGGTATCCTGCTCGATTTCGTAAATGCGGTCGATATCAAAGTCAGCCGATTTGCGAAGCGCGACGACGTCTTCCTTCGGAATGGCGCCGAGCTCTGCCCAAGCCTCGCATGCGCAAAGCTCTACCTCAAGCCATGCTCTGAATTTGTTCTCCTCTGTCCAAATCGCTCTCATCTCGGGTCTGCTGTAACGCTCTAACATAAATCCTTCACACCTTCCAAATGTTTGTTTCTTCAATCCAACGAAGTGCAGCATCCGTACTCTCAGCTAACACATTCACATGTCCCATCTTCCGCTTGATGACCGCATCCTTCTTCCCGTACAAATGCACCTTCGGAGCTATCTTCAGCCGTTCAGCGGCTTCATCTCTGCTCGCCATCCGCTCAAGCAGCGGCTCCACATGCTGTCCAAGCACGTTGACCATGACGACTGGACTCAACAGCGCTGTGTCGCCTAGCGGCAGATTGCAGACCGCGCGCACATGCTGCTCGAACTGCGACGTCCGGCATGCCTCCATCGTGTAGTGGCCGCTGTTATGCGGCCGCGGCGCAAGCTCGTTCACGAACAGCTCGCCGTCTGCCGTATAGAACAGCTCCACCGCAATGAGCCCGACAACGCCAAGCCCTTCCGCTATTCGCATCGCGAGCTTTTCAGCTTCTCGCTGCACGTCCTCACTTATGCGAGCAGGCACGATGGATAAATGCAATATATTATCGACGTGTATATTTTCCGCTGCGGGGAAAGCTTTTATTTCACCCTGCGGACTTCTCGCCGCTATAACCGATATTTCCTTATCGAAGCGGATGAACTGCTCAAGCACAAGCTGAACGCCGGCTCGGGCAAGCGTCTCGTACGCTTCCGGGATCTCTTCCTCACTCCGGATAACCCATTGGCCTTTGCCGTCATAGCCGCCCATAGCCGTCTTCAGCACACATGGCGTTCCAAATGCGGCAACCGCCTCGTAAAGCTCGTCTACGCTGCGAATTTCGCTGTATGGCGCTACCTTCACGCCCGCCGCTTCAATTGCCCGCTTCTCGCGCAGCCGATGCTGCGTCGTATACAGCAGCTCACTGCCCTGCGGAACATACGATTCCGCCATAAGCATCGCTGCTACCTCGGCGTCAACATTCTCAAATTCGTAAGTAATCACATCCGAGCAATTCGCGAGCTTGCGTGCCGCTTCACGATCATCGTAAGCCGCAACGATTTGCTCTGCCACCTGCCCGGCAGGGGCATCCTGCACCGGGTCAAGCGCAACGAAGCGATACCCCATCGCGCTGCCCGCATGCGCCATCATCCGGCCAAGCTGCCCGCCGCCGAGAATACCGATCGTGCTGCCTGGCAGCAATGTCTTTACAATCCTGCTGCCGTCCGTCGAGCTCGCCAGCTGTTCGCCGGCCGTTTCCGTTTGCCTTAATCGATCATGCCGCTCACTCGGCCGGAAATGCTTAACTTCTTCACTGCTCATAACGTTTCACTGCTTTCAAGCACTTCCTGCTTTACGCGCTCACGGCGCGCCTCTACGCGGGCTTGCACCTCAGGATCGAACGCCCCGAGCATTTGCGCAGCCAGCAGGCCTGCATTCGTGCCTCCGGCATTGCCGATCGCGACCGTGGCTACCGGAATGCCGCCCGGCATTTGGACGATAGACAACAATGAATCCAAACCGCTTAAATTCGATGATTTCACGGGAACGCCAATAACCGGCAAAATCGTCTTTGCAGCGACCATGCCGGGCAAGTGCGCGGCTCCGCCGGCTCCGGCAATAATCACCTTCAGCCCGCGTTCTACAGCGGTTTCCGCGTATTCAAACATTAAATCCGGCGTCCGATGCGCCGATACGACCTTTTTCTCATAAGGAATTTGCAATTCCTCCAGAATGTCACAGGCTAATTTCATTGTGTCCCAATCCGATTTGCTGCCCATGATGACGCCCACCTTCGCAGACATGCGATCAAACCCACTTTCGTTTATAAAATAAAAAATCAATCAAGCTAAATATAACCATCGCCGCCGTAAAAACATAAAAAAGCCCGTCAGCAACCATCTCAACTGGAATGCCGCAGGACCAGAGCGGAAGTGTGAGCAGCAGGCTGTCATCCAAAATCATGCAAGCCTATTTACACATCACTTCTAAAATGAGTGCGGCAGTACGGTGCAGCATTAGCCAAAGAGACAACAGAAGGCTGCCTCGTAAAAAAGGCAACCTATTTCTAATCAATAGGGCATCGATATGCTTGATGATGAGTCACACTCCGTCACTTGAACAGTAACGGCAGACCCGCTTCCGCTTGTCGCTTCATTCTTTGTCGCTCGTAGTCCGAAAATTAAGGTTTCCGGGTAGAAACATTCAGGCCAAATCCCAAACATATACGAGTTGACTATCATAAAATTATAAAAGAAGTTTTTTATAGGAACGATCATATTTTGCTTAAGCGGCATTCTCCGTCTCAAGCCTATTCTAGTTTATCTAATCGCTAATCTACTGTCAACAAAATACGAACATTTAAAGATCTTCTTTTATGATAGTTCGTTTTTTCGACCAATACTTCCGGAAAAAGAGAGCAGTTTCCCAAAATTAGGGGTTTCATCTGCTGTCTTCTGCCTCGGCTTCATGGTTTGAGGCTGAAGATTATATTATAATATTTTACGCCTGTAACCTTGTTATTCCCAAAGCTTGGAATTGCTTCCGAAACGACGCTATATTTTTATTTTTCATGGCCATAAAATAAATCGGATTGTATAAAAGAAGCTGTTCCTTGTCATAACCTGACTAGGAACAGCTTCTTTTGAATATGGATATAAGAAAATAGGTTCATCTTGTGAAAAGGAGGCTCATTCCGTGCAAATACATGTCGTGCAAAAAGGAGATACCCTATGGCAGCTTTCGCAAAAGTATGGCGCATCGGCAGATGAAATCGTCGCTGTGAACGGTATAAGTGAGGAAAATATACTCGTCATCGGGCAAGCGATTATTATTCCGGCAGCAGCCGGCAGCCATAAGGTAATCGCCGGCGAATCGCTGTGGACCATCTCCCAGCAATACGGCGTTACGCTTGAGGAGCTTGCCAAGACTAATCATATCCAAAATCCCGCGCTCATTTATCCAGGTCAGACGCTCGTCATTCCTCAGGCTGCCAAACCGATCATTGAGGTGAATGCTTATACAAATAAGTTCGGCCCGGCTGGCGCCAAGCTCGTAAGGGAAGTGGGAGAATACTTAACATACTTAAGTCCGTTCTGCTATCGCGTGCTGGCCGACGGCACTCTTGTTGCATTGGACGATGACTTAATCATCAGCGCCGCCATGAGCAAGCGCGCCGTACCTATGATGGTTATCGCGAATTTCGATAATGAGCTCTTCAGTCCCGAAATTGCGCATGCGGTACTCACCATCCCCTCCGTCCAAGATAAGCTTATTGCAGGAATCCTCTACACCATGTATCAGAAAGGCTACCTGGCCCTTAATGTCGATTTCGAATATGTGCCGCCAGCCGATCGCGAGCTTTATAATGCTTTTTTACAAAAGCTTGTCGACAGACTCCATCCCTACAATTACCTCGTATCCACCTGTCTTGCTCCGAAGGCAAGAGCGGATCAGCCCGGCACACTCTATGAGGCTCACGATTATCCTGCCCAGGGACGCATCGTCGATTTTGTTGTGCTTATGACCTTTGAATGGGGCTGGTCCGGCGGGCCGCCGCTTGCCGTTGCCCCACTAAATGAGGTGGTGAAGGTATTGAACTACGCCACAAGCGTTATCCCGCCTGACAAAATACTGATGGTCATGCCGTTATACGGCTATGATTGGACATTGCCCTACGTAGAAGGCGGCCAGTGGGCCCCCTCCATTAGCCCAATAGAAGCTCAGGAGCGTGCTGCCGAATATGGCGCTGATATTTATTACGACGAGGAAAGCCAATCGCCTTATTACCGTTATTATGATGAAGAAAAACGAGAGCACATCGTGTGGTTCGAGGACGCGCGCAGCGTACAAGCGAAATTCAACATCGTGAAAGCATATAAATTGCGCGGAATCAGCTACTGGGTGCTGGGCTTGCCGTTTCCTCAAAACTGGTACTTGCTTGATCAAAATTTCACCATAAAAAAGTTAATCAAATAAACCGCTCATTATTAGCAAATGCACTCCGGCGTTCTGAACGAAATGACGGCACAAAAAAAAGCGCCGAGCCCGTTAATTTTAACAGGGGACAGCGCTTTTCTTATACATTAAAACAAAAGCATTAGTTTTCCACCCAAACCGTCTTGGCCCCTACAGCCGTGCGCTGCGGCTGCGGCGCGGCCATGTCCGGATAACCAAGATAAACGAAGCCGACGATCTGCTCCTCCGCAGCAAGTCCGAATGTTTCCTTCATGAGCGGATGGTACATAGGTTCACCTGAGCGCCAGATCGCGCCAAGCCCGTTCGCATGCGCGGCAAGCAGTAAATTCTGAACAGCCGCTTGAGCGGCCGCCAGCTCCTCTGCGAGCACAGCGCGCGGATTATCTGAAGGCGAGCACACGACCGCAATGACAATCGGCGCCCGGTAAGCCTTAGCCCGCTCCTTAGCAAGCCGTTCCTCGAGCGGCTGGCCGCTCAGTTCAGGAACGGCCTCAGCTGAGACGCGAGCATAGCCTTCGCCAAGCTTCGCTCTGCCCTCACCCGTCATCACAATAAATGTCCACGGCTGTGTATTGTGATGACTCGGCGCCCATGCCGCCGCCTCCAGCAGCTTCTCTATCAATTCGCGGTCAACAGGATCCTTCTTCACTCTACCGATTGATCGCCGCGACCGGATGGCCTCTTCCACGTTCATCCCCAGCATCTCCTCTGCCTCATCTTATTTTACAGCAAACAATGCCTGCAAGATTACTCAAACAACGACAAGTACTCGCCATAGCCTTCATTGTCCAATTCTTCCTTAGGAATAAAGCGCATTGCGGCCGAGTTGATGCAATAACGAAGGCCTGCCGGCTGTGGACCGTCATCGAAAACATGCCCGAGATGCGAATCTCCTTCTTTGCTGCGAACCTCTACGCGCACCATATAATGGCTTGTATCCGTATGCTCCGTAATCGCTGAGGACTGGAGCGGCTTCGTAAAGCTCGGCCAACCGCAGCCGTGATCATATTTGTCGCGCGAGCTGAACAGCGGCTCTCCCGAGACGATATCCACATAAATGCCATCCTCGAAATGATCCCAATATTCGCCGGTGAATGGTCGCTCCGTGCCGCTGTTCTGCGTAACCTCATATTGAATCGGAGTTAAGAGCTGCTTAAGCTCCGTCACATCCTTCTTGACCGTCCAGTGCTTCGAAATAAACGCGTCGCGGCCGGAGCCCTTGCGATACATTTTGTAACGATACGGCTGGGTTTTATGATAACCCTGATGATAGTCCTCGGCTGGATAGAACGGCTTCGCCGGCTCGATCTCGGTTACGATTGGCCGGTCGAAGCGGCCGCTTGCCTCCAGCGCTTGCTTGGAAGCCTCAGCCAGCCTTTTCTGCTCCTCATCATAATAATAAATGCCGGTACGATACGATTCCCCGCGGTCGTGGAACTGTCCTCCCGCATCGGTCGGATCAATTTGGCGCCAATAAATATCAAGCAGCTTCTCGTAAGGAAATATTTGCGGATCGAACGTGATCTGTACAACCTCTGCATGTCCCGTCGTCTCCGAGCATACCTCCTGATATGTCGGATTGACGGTATGACCGCCGGAATAGCCCGACACGACCGAGATGATGCCCGGCATTTCTTCAAATGGCGATACCATACACCAGAAGCACCCTCCAGCAAACATCGCCTTGGCTTCTTCACGGCTGGCGCCGTTATTTGTAATTGGTTGATCCATTATGATCACCCTCCTGGTAGATTGAATATATAGAACAATTCTATTATACATGAGAAGAACTGTTATAAACAAAAAATAAGAAGGGCTGCACGGTCAGCCCTTCTTACTAATTATTCAAATGAGCTTCCTGGTAAAAAGACAAGCAGGATGGGCAGTGAGCTTGCACCCGGTGACGTGTAGGTAATCGTCACTTCCTTCGGCTTAGCTCCGGCAGCGGCGCCTTCAGGCTTCTGCTGATGATACAGCAGCACGCCTTCCGTATAATTTACGTGACCGCCTGTCGGCATAGAAAACACCTTGCCGTTCACCGTGACCGCGCCTTGATAGTTGCCTGCGCGCGGATTTAATATAATGCGCGTACCATAAGCAACATCCTTCAGCCTGATGGTCGTGACGACACCATATTCGCCGCCGTTCATAGCCATAACCTTCTTAAGCGCATCCATGCCTACTACAGAATTGCCCCTGCTGCCGAGACGCAGCTTCTGCTCCGTCAAGCCGACCTTCTCAGTAACATCGATATACAGGTCCGCATCCGGGAATGTTCCGCGGTTGCCGACCTTCTCAAGCTCCGGCAGCGAGAACGCAACGCTCACAGGATCGGTAAACTCCTTTAACGCCATCGTTGTAAAGGTAAGCAATCCGTCAGAATCGATATCAGCAACACCGCCAAAGCCCTCATTCGGATTCATAATCATTTTCTCCATCTCCGGCAGGAGCGAGATCGATTGGCCCGGCTCAATGATCAGCTCGCGCGGCACCGAAGGCGTTAAAAATCTTGTGACAGCAGCGCCTCCGAATTGCAGCGCGTTAGCGCTTGGTCCTGCAAGACCACGGTTGCCTATGGTCAGCTTAATGCTCTCATCTTGTTCATTCGTTACGACAACGGCCAGCTTAAGACGTTCCTCGGAGCCATTCCGATGGTGAATGAACAGACGGTTTGGACCGATTAAGTCATCTCTATAAAGCAAGCCTTCTCCAAACACCCGCTCTGGCGCATTCGACATATATAGCGTTCGCAGGCCTTTGGATTCAGAGGTCTGCACGTAAGGATATGTATTCATCAACGCCGCATCCACCTTGAATCGGTCACCTGGGTTTCCATAACGCATGTAATATTCGAATGGGGTATACATCACTTCGTCAATGACATTAATATCTTGTGACTTCGTCTCGCTGAATGCGCCTTCGTTGTCATACACGGTCTGGGTTACCGTATAGACACCCGGCTCGAAATACGTATTTTTACGCCCGGTCCAATCCGTCTTCACGATTTTGCCATCCGGGTCATAGCTCAGATCTTCATACATAATCGGCTCGCCTAACTTCACCTCGGTTGGAGCGGTAAAACCCGCGACCGGACTTACGTTAGGGTCGGGTATAATCGTCAATTGAATGAGCTTCAGCTGTGGATCAAACGTATAGCTGCCGTTCCACAGCTGTTTAACCGAAGATAAAGGCACATATGTTGCTCCATTAATGCGAAGCACCGGCGAAGCCATCAGCACGTAGCTGCCGTTGCGATTCGCTCCGCGCATATTCGCGTTTATGGTTACCTTGTTCAAATACGTATCGATATGAGTGCCTTTGCTGTCATTGTACACTTTAGCGCCAAGCACACCCGCAATCGTATGGATCGGGATCATCGTCACTCCCTTAACAATGGGCAGCGGTGATGACATGGTTCTTGTCGTTCCGTTAATTTTAATATGCTTTTGACCGTGTACAATATCAATCTTGATCGGCTTCCGCTCTGCCGCATGCGCGATTTCCTGTCCGCCAATTCCTGTACCCGCCAGTGAAATCAATAAGCCTGCCGCGATAAATTGCTTCATCAATTTTTTTCCTATTTTCCCTTTAATCATCCTGTTCTCCTCTCACTTCCTCGGCATCATCTGCCGCTTTCCAAAGGGTTAGACGCAAGTTATAAGCAGAAAGTTCCGTAAGGCCACATAATTTTCAAATTTTTCCCACGCTATAAAGAGGAAATCCGGCAAGTTCTTTGTTACAATTAGATGACATCCGCAACTATTTCGTATTATTCCGGGTCTATATTGTTGTTCCTATGCTTGCAGTTCGTTCATCCGATCTTCGACGCAAGTGATCAACCAGTGAGGTGAATGAATAAAATGAGTGAAATAGCTTTAGAACCGACTACTGCCAGCCAATATGAGAAGAAAACACGCAGAAAGAAAGGGAAACGTACATTCCTTCTTTTTGTCTGTGTTTGGCTTATCATCATATGCTCCGGCATTTTGGGCGCCAAATGGTACACGGACCGCATGCAGCAAATGCTCTCTGCCGATCTCGAACGGCAAACCGCCAGTCAAATTTCCGAGATGCAGCTAGCCTATGAGGCTCGGATGCAGGAGATGGAGGCCAGCTACACCGCCGACATTGCCGAGCTGAAGACGAAGGTCGATGCGCTGAATGAGCTGCTTACCTTCACCAAGGATAATGCCGATTCCAAAACGGACAATAGCAACAAGCTATATACGCAGCTTAACGAAGTAAAGAAGCAGCTTAGCGAGCTGCAAAAAAATCTGGATGTGCTCAAATGAATATCACCGTCAAAGCGCTAAACCGAACCGCCCTGCTTGCCCTAGCGCCTTTTCTCGGCATAATGATATGGCTGCTCTTATCCGATATCGTCATTCAGTTATCCGAGGAAGCGTTCCCTGAGCCTCTATCCGGGCATACGACGATCACAAACGCCAATCTGGAGCAGGCTTCCTCGGGTCTGGACCAAGCGCAAGAAACGGCAGCGCAAACAAGCCAATCGATTCAGAAGCAAATTAAGCTGTACAAGCAAACGAACGCCGACATGGCCCAAATATCGTCCATCGCCGCTTCACAGGCGCTGCGGCCGCTTGAAATTTATGATCGCAACATGACGAATCGACTGGGTAAGCCAGCGTCCACGATTGAATCGGACAAGCTCCGCGCCCAGCTTTTCTATATTCAAGCGCAAAACTTCAAGGCCTATGCTTTGAAGGTCAAACTGAAGAGCAAGGATGCCATGAGGATGACATTAGGCGGTGACGAGCTTGGCAAAGCGGAATCAACGCTCGCGGCCGTGAATCGCCACGGAGCAGTTGCCGGCGTGAACGCCGGCGGCTTTGCCGATGGCCGAGGCAAACGATACCCGCTCAGCACAACGATCGTGAACGGCGAATATGTAACGAGCTTCGAGCCTCCTCGCGAAAATTTATTTTTTGTCGGGTTGAACGATCAGAATGAGCTAGTTGGCGGAAAGTTTCAATCCAAAGCACAATTGGATGCCAAGAAGCCGAAATTCGGCGCTTCGTTTGTCCCCGTCCTGATCCGCGGCGGCGCTCCGCAGCCGATTCCGGCCAAATGGCAGACGAGCCCTAAGCGGGCGCCTCGCACGGTCATAGCCAATTACAAGGATGACCAGCTGCTGTTCCTCGTCTCAGACGGCTATAATGAGGCCGGCAGCTCCGGTGCGACGCTTAGCGAGATGCAGCTTCTGCTGCAGCGCTATGGAGCTATTGACGGCTACAATCTTGACGGCGGCGGTTCTTCCTCGCTTATTTTCAACGGCCGCGTCATCAATAAGCCATCGGATGGACAGCTTCGCAAGCTGCCTACGCATTTTTTATTTTTTAAATAATTAAGCTTGCATAGCGCGATCATACTCATTTCGGAATATACTAATACCGAACTCCCGGAACCAGACTCCTATTATCGCTTGATGGAAAGGAGCAGAACGGATGAGCATCGGATCGAACTGGTATCGCAAAGCTTTATTGACGATTACGAGGCTTCCGCTTGTAGAGCGTTTATCCACAACCTACGGAAAAGGGCTCGCTGACAGATTTATAGCCGGAGAGACGCTGGAGGAGGCGCTGCATGAGGTCGAGGCGCTGGGCAAGCTAGGCATTATGGCTACGATGGACCATCTGGGCGAGGGCATTCGGGATTTAAGCGAGGCTGCCGCCTACAAGGACCAATATGTGAAGTTGATCGAGGGGATTGCCGATCGAAGAATAAATTCGCATGTATCGCTAAAGCCAACTCAAATGGGACTTGCGCTCGATCCTGCCGCGTGCTTTATAAATATTCGCGATGTTGTGAAGCATGCCCGGCGCAATCGCAACTTCGTCTGCATTGATATGGAAAACACGCCTTACACGCAAGCAACGCTGGATATGGTCAGACGCCTTCACAAGGAAGGCCTGACGAATGTCGGCACTGTACTTCAAGCCTATTTGCTCCGAACCGAGCAGGATGCCGCCGACCTGCTGCGCGAGCGCATAAATCTTCGGCTGGTCAAAGGAGCTTATAAAGAGTCTACCGAGGTAGCTTATCAGAATGCGTCAGAGGTGATCGAAAGCTTCAAAAGAATGATCAAGCTCCATTTAGATGCAGGAGCATACACCGCGATCGCCTCTCATGACGATGCCATAATTAGCTGGGTGAAGGCCTACGCGCGTTCGCGGCAAATTCCTAAGCATGCCTTCGAGTTCCAAATGCTCTATGGCTTACGCATGAAGGAGCAGGCACGGCTTGCCAAGGAGGGCTATCGGATGCGCTGCTACGTGCCCTATGGCGTGATGTGGTATCCCTACTTCACCCGCCGCCTGGCTGAGAAGCCGTCCAATCTTATGCTGGTGCTCAAAAACATGTCCATTCGCAAGCGCTGACCTCATTCAAAAGGTCTAACACAGCAAAAAAAGAAGCAGCGCCGGCCCTGCACTGCTTCTTTTTTTTGCGTTGTAAAGCTCTATTAATGGCCGCCCATAAAGATGTAGCGACCGAGAATAAGAACAGCAAGGATCCACATGAGCCAGTGCACATTGTATTTCCCTTTGCCCGATACGTTTGCAACCGTTGCGAGTACCACGTACGATACAATACCGAACGAGATGCCGTTCGCGATGTTGTAAGTGAATGGCATAAGCGCAAGCGTGAAGAACGACGGAATTGCATAAACCATATCTGTAAAATCAATTTCCTTCACCGACTGCATCATCAGCACGCCGACGATGATCAGCGCCGCAGCCGTCGCCGAGCCTGGAACGAGCGCCACAAGCGGCGAGAGGAAGATCGCGAGCAAGAAGCAGATACCTGTCGTAACCGCAGTCAAACCTGTACGTCCGCCCTGCGCGATACCCGCGGAGCTTTCTACGTATGCGGTAACCGTGCTTGTACCCAGCACCGCGCCGCCGCCAACGCCGATTGCGTCAACGAACATCGCTTTACCGATCCGTTTTTTGCCTTCCTCCGGATTTTTCATATAGCCTGCGCGGTTAGCCGTACCGACTAACGTACCGAACGTGTCAAACAACTCAACGAATGTGAACGTCAGTATAACTGTAACTAGACCAACCTCGAACACACCAGCAAAGTCAAAATGCCAGAAGTTCATTGTCGTGAAATCAGGCACCCAAGTTTGATTTGTAAAAGCAGCCTTCACATCAACGTTACCCGTAACGATGGCAAGAATTGTCGTGCCAAGAATACCGAACAATATGGCGCCCGGAACACGAAGCACCATGAGAATCGCAATCAAAAACAGTGCGATAACTGTGAAGATAACCGAATCGTTGTGGAAGCTTCCGAGCTGGATAACTGTCTCCGCACCGCCTACAGGCGTAAACTGTCCCGCTTTAATGTCGGAGAAGCTTGATACGGCAATGGTCATCAAGCCGCTGTTTTTCAAGCCAATGATGGCGATGAACAAGCCGATACCGACAGTGATCGCATGCTTCAGGCTGTCTGGAACAGCTGTAATCAGCATTTGGCGAATCTGTGTTACCGTCAAAATGATGAAAATTATACCCGAGATAAACACTGCCGTTAAACCCATGGCAGGCGTAATCGGCGTGTCCGTTGCCGCCGAAGCGACAATGACCGATGCGAAATACGCATTGAGACCCATGCCCGGAGCCAACGCTACAGGGAAGTTGACGAACAAGCCCATTGCGATCGAGAAAATACCTGCAGCCAGCGCCGTTGCAAGGAATACCGCCGTCCAGTTAAGTCCGGTCGGGGTAAGTATGATTGGATTGACGGCCAATATGTATGCCATCGTCATGAAAGTCGTCAGCCCCGCCATAATCTCTGTCCTGACATTTGTCCCGTGTTCCTTTAAGCGAAAGAAACGTTCCATTTTGATTACAACCTCCCAAAAATGTAGTGGAACAAACAAAGAAGCCTAGAAATAAATGCTTTAAACGCATTTCTCCTAGGCTCTGCAAAAAGGGGAAAAGTATACCCGCAGGACCGTGCGGCTTTTCCACCATTTTCGTAGCCTGATCATTTACGGTGACCGAGTAGAGACTCCCAAGCCGATTCTTGAGATTATACGAAAAATATGCGATTGTTGTTTTCCTGTTCCAATTTTAAAGAGAATGCAACAGTTTTGTCAATAACTTTTACGAACGTTTTGGCAGTAAATTCCTTTATCATTCGGTTTTATAGCAATAAAGCAAATTAACTTCTAAAAAAGTTAGAAAGGTATGCTTTGTTTGCTTCCAGCATTTCTTCAAGAAGTGTCTTCGCAACGGCTACGCTTGGAACGAGCGGATGGTGCGCCAGCGCCTGAAGCGCGATGCCTCTATCGCCGCTGATCGCCGCTTCGATCGTAAGCGACTCGTAGGTTTTGACCGCATGCATCAGTCCCTTAATCTGCTCAGGAACACGCTGCAGCGGAAGCGGGATCGGTCCCTGCCCTGTCACGACGCAGTTTACCTCGATGCTCGCATCCTCCGGCAGGAAGTCGATAATATTGCCGTTTCTAACATTCAATGTTTGAATGTCTCGCTTATCGGTGTAGAGCGAGTGCATAAGATTGACCGCCGCTTCGGAATAATAAGCGCCGCCGCGCTGCTCCAGCTGCTTTGGCTTCTCACTTAGGTTAACGTCCTTGTAGAGCTCGAACAGCTCCTTCTCTACCCGGCTTACCACATCCGCGCGCGTGCCATCCTTCTCCATCGACTCCTTCATATCCTTGAACATCGAATCCGTCATGTAAAAATAACGGAGATAGTAGGTCGGAATCGCGCCAAGCGAGCGCAGGAAATCAGCATCCCAGTCAAAAGCCGTCACGTTCGTCGCCGTATATTCGCGTCCGCCGCCAATCATCTCCTGAAGCTTATCCTCGCCCTTCACATATGCAGCCGTTACCCAGTGCAAATGGTTAATGCCGACAAACTCCGGCAAAACCTCTTTTTCACTGACGCCGTACTCCTTCGCAAGAAACTTCTGGAAATTAATCGGCGAGTTGCACAGGCCCACAGTCTTCACATTCGTATACTTCTGTACCGCTTCTGTCACAATACCTGCCGGATTCGTAAAATTAAGCATCCATGCGTCCGGAGCCAGCTCCTCGATGTCCCTGCAGATATCCAGGATTACGGGAACCGTGCGCAAAGCCTTGAACATGCCGCCCGGTCCGGTCGTTTCCTGTCCGATCACGCCGTGGGAAATCGGAATATGCTCGTCTCGGCGTCTCGCCTCCAGCAGGCCGACCCGCATTTGCGTCGTCACAAAATCTGCCCCGGCAATTGCCTCGCGGCGGTTCAGCGTAAGCTTCACCTTCATTGGCACGCCTGCCTTCTCGACCATGCGGATAGCCAGCTCGCCCACGATTGCCAGCTTATGCCGGCCTTCCTCAATATCGACGAGCCACAGCTCGTGAATCGGCATTTCATCATAATGCTTGATGAAGCCTTCCACGATTTCCGGCGTATAGGAGGAGCCTCCGCCGATTACAGCTACTTTTAACGGTTTTTTTATCATAAAGATTGAACCTCCTAGAGGATATTCTTAATGTTTGCTTCTTAGACATCGAATTAGCTTAAAATGTAATCTTTCTTAACGCAGCATCCGTCGTCGCATCAATCGTGAAGCCGCTGCTGTCCATCGCGCTCATGACCGCTCCTACAACGGGATCAACAGAGAGCTTGACAATTCTCGCATACGGCGCAGCCGCTCCTACTTCCTCTTGAATAGCTTCCACCATATGCGGCGAGCTTCCGCGGGAAAGAACACTACCTGTCAGAACGACATCAAAACTCTCCTGCTCCATACCAAGACGTCTAATGAGCGCATTAACCGCATTGCCATGCTCCTTGCCCGCCTCCTGCAATATACGGATCGCAACCTTATCGCCTTGGGCGGCAGCCTCGAACATCACCTTGGAAAGCTCCGATGAAGGATATTTCCCGTTATCGAGCGCATCGTCATACATGGCTTGAATCGTCTTATAGCCGAGCCGCTGCGGTACCAACTCGGTCAGCAGGGTTGGCTGCTCTCTGCCCTCTGAGGCGCGAATTGCGCTGCGGAAGGCGTGAATGGCCAGATCGGAGCCTGAGCCCTGGCCGTCTCCGAACAGGTAACCAAAGCCGCCGTATTGCAGCTCATCCCCCTGCGGATTACGGGCCGCGGCATTAAAGCCTGTGCCGCTAATGATCACGGCGCCGTAGGATTTGTTCGTCCCGGCGCGCATGCCGATCATCGTATCGCATGCAATCGCATGACGTTCAAATGCCAAGGAAGCGATCATCGGACGAAGAATGGCATAATCCGGCTCGCGGTCCGCTCCCGATAGTCCAAAATAAGCGAACGTCACCTGCTCCTTCGTCACGCCCGCTTCTTGCAGCGCCTGCTCGCAGGCATTGTTTATACTATTTTTTGCTTCCCCATGCGCCGTCTGATGACAGCCGTTTCCGCCCAAGCCTCTTCCGAGCACGCTCCCCGTTTCGTCTACAAGCAAGGCGTGCGTCTTCGTGCCCCCAGCATCTATTCCAAGAAAAATAATAGCGCTCACGCTCCTTTTTTAAAGATGTGCTACAGCTTTATTTTAAAATAAAAAACACCGCTCCTCTAATGTTAAAGAACGATGTTTTAATACTATCTTACTGTTTATTCACGGTCGCAGCTCTGATGGAAGCTTGCCTATATGCTGCTTAAACAGCCGATTAAAATTGGATAAATTTCGAAAGCCGCATTCTTCGGCAACCTCTATTATTTTTTTATCGGACGACTCCAGAAGATACACAGCCTGCGACAGCCTCAGCTGAATTAAATAATCCATCGGCGAGGTTCCTACTACTTGAACAAATAATGCGCTGAATCTCGAAGGACTCAGATGCGCGGCATCCGCCAGCTCCTTTAACGTCCACGGATACGCGACAGCCTCCTCGATTGCCCGAAGCACACCGCGGATGATCTCCATTCCCCGCATTTGCAGCGCGCCGCTTGCGCCTTTTTTGGCAAAATATCGGTTCACGAACGCTAGAAACTGAATAAGCTGAGCCCTTACGACCGCCTCATAATGCGGCTCCTTGCGTTCAAACTCGGCGGCCATTTCGGACAGCATCGCCCCCAGCCGGACCAGCATCCCATGATCTCGTTCGAGCACATTGTCAAAACGCATTCCGATTTCGCGAAACGGGGACAGCAGCTCCGGATCGTACCGCTGCTCCAGCGCGAGATATGCGGAATCGAACATCATGATGCTCATGACAAGCTCCTTCGTTTCAAACGCACGGTGCAGATCATTCGAGTTAATGAGCACGATATCTCCCTGATGAAAATCATAGCGGGACCCGTTAATCAGATAGTAGCCGCTGCCTTGTTCAATATAATTGATCTCAAGCGCCGCGTGCCAATGCAGCCTCTGAAATGTCGGTGTAACGCCTAAGGACTGTGAAATGGTTATTGGAAAAGCTTGCGGAAGCTCGATTTGATCCTTGCTGATGGAAGGGGACAGCCTCATCCTTATTCCTCCTCGAAAAATTGCGAACGCTTGCCGGATCTCAACGGACAGGCTGAGAGCGTTAAGTTACTAGACATTATAGCAGAACGTGCTGCTGCTGCGCAGAAAAAAAGCCTTCTCGGACCGGCCGTGCGGCCGTCGAAAAGGCTGTTTCAATCGTTGCTTGTACAAAAATGATCAATCAGAAGCTTACTCCCACTCGATGGTAGCCGGTGGCTTCGACGTTACGTCGTAGACGATACGGTTAACGTTGTCTACTTCGTTAACGATACGTACGGAGATTTTCTCAAGCACATCCCAAGGAATGCGCGCCCAGTCAGCCGTCATGCCATCGATCGAAGTGACTGCGACCAACTAAGAAAACCTGCCTTAATAGAGTAAATTACTATTCAATTATCTGAGCAGGGACATGGAAAGATAAAATGCTTGTTCTTTATAAGAAACATGATATGCTTTTATAAGGAATACTATTCAAATGATTTTTGGAAAAAGAAACTTTTTACATGAGTGAAATGAATAGTAAAGGGAGTAATGAAATTGGGCAAATTAAACTCAAATTTTTCTGCGGTTAACAAATTGTTAGAAGGTAACATTTCAATCTTTTTAGATTTTATTCGTGGATTATCTGCTATTTTAGTCGTAATGGAACACTTAAGTTCTAGATTGTTTGTGGGTTACGGTAATGTCGAAAATCATAGTGTACTTGTAAAGTTGCTCTACCTACTAAATATTCTAGGTGGTCCATCGGTAATAATATTTTTTGTACTAAGCGGTTTTTTTATTTCAAGGTCCGTTCTAAAAGCGGTATTTGAGAACAAATGGTCATGGCGGAGATATATGATAGACCGACTTTCAAGACTATATGTCGTCTTAATACCTGCCTTAATACTAACGTTAATTTTAGATATGGTTTCCTCAAGATTTTTCGAGTACGAACGATATACAAACATTTATGATAATCTAAAAGATTTTATAGGGAATCTATTTTTTCTTCAAAATATATTTACAGGGGTTTATGGTTCTAATGCACCTTTATGGAGCTTGAATTATGAGTTTTGGTACTACATGTTATTTCCGATATTGTTATTAATAGTTTCTTACAACAAAAGTAAATTTGTAAAGCTCTTTTATTTATTGGTAGCTATCATAATCATTTTTACGATAGCAATCCGAATGAATACATATTTTATCGTTTGGTTAATAGGAACACTCGTCCTCCTATTGCCGAGAATAAATTTCTTAATAAGAGGTTTCATCCCCGTAATAGCCCTTATATTACTATTGGGAGCTATGATTGTAAGACCACTTATGATGACAGGAAGGCTTTTTACAGAGAGTTGGACAGAGGATTTATTCGTTGTCGACCTCTTTTTAGGATTAGCCTTCGGCTTTTTAGTTTATACGCTGCTACATAATATTTCGGATAAAATCAAAAACATTGAACTTAAAAGGTTAGGGAAGATAGCTAACCTGATTTCTAGTTTTTCATTTAGCCTTTATCTAATTCACTATCCAATAATAAATACGTTATATTATTGGGGTGCTAATAATGGTTTTACTGGCTTGCAGCCCAACATAATATCAATAGTCCTAGAAGTGCTTTTAGTTATATTAATTTGTATTATCGCTTTTTTCTTCTCCAGATTAACGGAAACTCGCACTCATATCCTACGCAAATTCATTGAAACAAAAACTAGAACCTGGACGGTTAGTAGCCGAAATAGATCAGAAAGGAAGAAAAATGTAGTAGGATAAACAAGGAAAGAAGCACTGCAACAGCCCAGCTTTTTGACTGCTTTCGGCTGATGGATCGACAGTCCCTCCAGCAACCACCGGAACTCCTGTGGCGTGATCGAGCGTACGGCCTCCGTATCCATGGGCCACTGGTATTGGCCGGATTCCAGTCGCTTGTACAACAGGACAAATCCATCGCCTTCCCAGTACAAGGCTTTCATCCGATCACGCTTGCGACCGCAGAACAGAAACAAATGATTTTGAAACGGGTTCAGTTGCAACTGATATTGTACCAAGTAAATAAGACCATCAATAGATTTTCGCATATCCGTATAACCACAGGCGATATACAGTTGATCGGCCTTCGAGATGTCACCGAACATACTGCAGGATGCGAAGCGTCTGTTCGAGAAGTGCGGTAGACGCATGCGAATGAATTTGAATCGTAACGGCATCCGTACGAAGGATGATGGCCGCTTGCTCCTGACTCACTTCGGGACGTGGAGAGTTCATCCGCAATGAGGAAGGGACAGGGACCAGAGTTGATTCATTCGTCTGTATCCTTTATAGTCACTGTCTAATCTAACCGCTAAAAAAGAATAATGGGCATAAGCCCATTAGCCCATTATACGCTTCGCACACGTAATGTCACTCTGATTTTAGAATGCCATCCCGCTCCACTCTTAGACGTTCAATTTCGGCCCTGTATGGCATTGCGGCGTTCAGGAGATGTTGATGGACTTGCCATAGCTTACAGCCACTCTGAGCGATCTGTATGAGGTGATGTGTTATAGCATCGTCAAAATCAAAGGTATGAAGGTTTGTCATGTTTTATTTTCAATCCATTCAGCAGGCTATGCAATCGTCCAATCTGTAAAATGTCATCTTGCTCTAATCCCCCTTAAATATTGAACGTGACAATGACCGTCTTTTCTTCTTTGAGGTTCTTAATCCTCCGCATAGCGTTGCTCTGCTCATCAATAAATTCTTCACTCACCAAGTATTGGAAAAACACTTTTAACGTGGCTATATTGTTATTGATCGTTCCGTTGACTTCTCTCCCGACACGTTGACGTTCCTGTATATATTTCTTGATATGAAGCTGTGTCACTTCCTCAACCTCAGAAACACCCAACTCTTTAACCGTAAACCTTTCCCACCTGTACAAACGGAACAAACAAAGATCAACGTACCTCTTTTCCCTACCTAAAATTTCTTGGTGTAACCTGAAATCCTCAATTAGTTCTTTGATCTTGGTCATACAAAAAAAACTCCCTTCTATTTGCTAAACAACGCAGATAAAAGAGAGTAATTTTTTGCACTTTATTGTTGCAGGTGTACGTGGAACTTCATTGCTACCAACGTCGTAAACCCTTATGCATCAAGGCTTCGGAGTGATTTGACGACATTGATTTCACGAACCTACTCCCACTCGATGGTAGCCGGTGGCTTCGACGTTACGTCGTAGACGATACGGTTAACGTTGTCTACTTCGTTAACGATACGTACGGAGATTTTCTCAAGCACATCCCAAGGAATGCGCGCCCAGTCAGCCGTCATGCCATCGATCGAAGTGACTGCGCGGATACCGACGGTATACGAATACGTACGGGCATCGCCCATCACGCCTACGCTCTTCATGTTCGGGAGCGCAGTGAAATACTGCCAAATTTCACGGTCAAGGCCGGCTTTAGCAATCTCATCTCGCAAAATCGCATCGGATTCACGAACGATATGAAGCTTGTCTTCCGTCACTTCACCTAGGACACGAATCGCAAGACCCGGGCCCGGGAACGGCTGACGCCATACGATCGCTTCCGGCAAGCCGCACTCCTCGCCAACTTTACGAACCTCGTCCTTGAACAGCGCTTTAAGCGGCTCAACAAGCTTGAACTTGATGTCCTCCGGCAAGCCGCCGACATTGTGATGGGACTTGATCGTTTGCGCCGTAGCTGTGCCGCTTTCCACGATATCGGTATACAGCGTGCCCTGCGCCAAAAATTCGAATTCATCCAATTTATCGGATTCTTCTTGGAATACATAAATAAACTCGTTGCCGATAATTTTACGTTTTTGCTCCGGATCTTCTACGCCCTTCAGCTTGCCGAGGAAGCGCTCCTGCGCATCGATCTTCAGAACCTTCATGTCAAATTTGCCGACGAATGTTTCCATAACGCTTTCGGCTTCGCCTTTGCGCAGCATGCCATGATCGATGAACATGCAAGTAAGCTGATCGCCGATCGCTTTGTGAAGCAAAATCGCGACAACGGAGGAATCTACGCCGCCGGACAAAGCGCACAGCACTTTTTTGTCGCCGACCTCAGCACGAATTTCTTGAATCGTATCCTCAATGAACGACTCCATTGTCCAATTGCCGTCACAATCGCAGATGTTGTACAGGAAGTTGCGGATCATTTCATTACCGAACTCCGAGTGACGAACCTCCGGATGGAATTGAACAGCATAGAACTTACGCTCCCTATCACTCATAGCGGCAATCGGCGCATGCTCCGTGCCCGCATCGACCTGGAAGCCAGGAGGAAGCACTACAACATGGTCGCCGTGACTCATCCATACCGTCTGAACCTTGTCCAGCCCGAATGAAATATGGTTACCCTCAACAAAGCTCACTTCCGCTTTGCCGTACTCGCGTTTGCCAGCGCGCTCCACTTTGCCTTCAAGCTGGTGCGACATCATTTGCATTCCGTAGCAAATACCGAATATTGGAATGTTTAAATCATAAATAGCCGGATCTACAAGTGGTGCATTTTCTTCGTAAACGCTGGCCGGCCCTCCCGAGAACACAATGCCTTTCGGCTGTAGCTCGCGGATCCGTTCTGCCGATGTGTTGTAAGGCAGCAGCTCGCTGTATACGCCCAAATCGCGAATACGGCGTGCAATTAGTTGGTTGTATTGTCCTCCAAAATCGAGCACAACGATGATTTCATTTTGCTTCGTCATTACCGAGCCTCCCTCAATAGATGTAGTAATTATATATAAGGCGGTTTGAACGAGTCAAGGCGAAGACGCAGGACATTTAGTCGGAACGCCATAAGAGGGGACGAATATTCGACAAGGAGTGGCCGTTTGGCGCTGTTAGAGCATAGGCGTGCTTACACGCAGGTAATATGGGTTAGTTGGACGGGTTAAGCGCGTAACTTGGTGCTTACAGCGTTCGGTTGGTTTGGCAGCGGACAGAAAAAACAGCCCGATAGGTTGTATAAGCGCTTATCGGGCTGTTTTTAACGGGTTACTTGGGAGCTTTGAGCGCAAACGCACGCTTTTCCTTCTCCTTTGGCTGCGGATCAGCAGCCGGCTTGGCCTTGTGCGCTGGCCGCTTATTCAGCACCCTCACAACGCTGCGCAGCGCCGCCGGCGTTGGCGCTCCCGACCAGAGCCCGGGAGACGCAAACTGCGCTTCCTCGACCCAGCTCACAAGCTGGCGGAGCGCGTCCTGCTGCTCCACAGCAAGCGCTGGTTCGGCCGCGCTTGCGTATTCGCGCGCCGTTAGCAACGGCGCGTGCTCGCCTAAACGGCGATGCAGCAGCGGAGCCAGCGCAGCAGCCACTGCGCTGAAGCTGGCGCGCTGGCGCGCTGCTGCGGAGAGCGCGAGCGAGCGCGCAGCGGCGCTTCCCGGCGCGGAAGCATGGCCGCGGCCGCCTGCTCTAGTGTGGCGCGGCGCCAGCTCGGCCGCGCCTGTTCCCCGCAAGCGCGGCTGCGCCGCTTGCGCGGTTGACTGATCCGTCACAGAGAAACGTGACGGATCGGGCGCGGCTGCGCCGACTAGCTTCGCGACGTCGGCGTGGGCCGCGCCATAGCGGCGCAGCGCCAGCGCAAGGCGAAGCCGCTGCCGCTGCGCCGCAGCAATGGCCGCGGCCGCAAGCGCTAGCGCGGCCGCGCCTGCGGCTGCAGCAGCGGCAGGCGATGCCGCCGCTGCGCTCTTGGCGGCGCCCTGCGCCGCCTGCGCGAGAGCGTCTGCTCCTCGCGCCACGGCAGAGGCGGTCTGCTCTGCCGCCGCCTCAAACCAACCGGCGAGGCTCGCGAAGCTCACCTCGCCAAAGCCAAAGGCTCCGCCAACTTGGCCCGCTGCACTCGCAAGCCCGGTCGCGACAGTCCCCGCTCCGCTAACTAACCCGGCGGACGCAACAGTCGTAACGCCACCGAACCCCGGCGTCGGATCAAACGGCACCCAGCCTGCGCCCGGGAAATAAACCTCAACCCACGCGTGCGCATCAGACCCGCGCACCTCGTAATTAACCAGCTTCGCGCTTATGCTATCGTTATTTGAGCTTCCTGCCTCTTGAGTTTGTCGATCTTCGCCTTGATCTGAAAGGTTTCCCTCAATAAGACTCTCACTATCCGAGCTCCCCGCACTCGCGCCATCCTCCACAGCCGTCCCGCTGGTGAACCCCTTCACCCAGCGCGCCGGGATACCCTGCGAGCGCAGCAGCACGACCATGGCAGAAGAGAAATGGACGCAATAGCCCTGTCGCTCCTCGAACAAAAAATGATCAACAAAATCGCTGCCCTCCGGTGGAGCCGTGCTGCCCTCCAGCGTATAAGCATAGCTTGACTTTAGAAAATCCTCGACCGCCTTCACCTGATCATAACGGCTTGTAAAGCCTCCCCCGGCTACTTCTGCCGCTAAAGCGATCACCCGGCCCGGAAGAGAATCCGGCAGCTGCAAATACGGAGCCAGCTTCGCTTGAAGCTCAGTTTCATTCGCTGATAGCGCCTTATTATTCATATCATCCAGAGCATCCTCCGGTAAGCCATACCCCAGCGCTCGCAACTGTTCTGCGTCGGTTATCGCTAATATGCTCTCTACCGTATAGCGTTCCACCTTTGTCGTCGCCGACTGCGCATGCAGCGCATTTGTCTCTTCGTCAAATACGTAGCTTTCAAGCTTCCGCCGAGGATCTGCCGCAACGAAATCCGTCACGCGACCGTAGAGGCCTGAGCTGAATAATGGCATGCCGGCTGTCGGCTCCAACCAGACAACCGATTGACGGACCACCGGTCCCAGCTCTCGATTCCCCGTCAAAGCGGCAGCCTCTAATAACGCCGCTTCATCCGAGACGTCTACTGGCATCCGTACGGAGGTATTGTACACATCGCTCCAACCTCGGCCGTCATATACATTTTTCGATTCTCCGCGCCAATAAGCCTTTACCGTAGAAGTACCCGTAAAAATAACCCGATGATCCTGCTGAATCGGGCTCCCCAGCTCACGATCGTTGAAGCCATAGCCGGTAAAAGCGCCGCCCGGCTGCTCTAAACCAGCTTGTCCCATCACCGTGACAGAGCGGCCGCTCCTGCTTAATGATTGAACCGCGTTCTCTACCCGATTCGTCAGCGTTTCAGACCAGCCCGCAGCCGGCATCGCCGCCTCGCGGCCGCTTGCGAACAGCAGCCCGCAGCCGATAACCATCAGCACTACAAAAGCAGAGCTTAGGAGCCAGCTTATTTCCAGCCCCTTCAGCTTGCCAAGTCCCAGCTTAAAAATCCGCTGCACCCTCGGTACACAGACGATTGCTCCTAACAGCAGCCCTTCGGCAACGGTTCGCATCAATCCACCCATGATCTCGAAGCCAAGCCAAATATGAAGCGTGACTAGATAAGCAGCCGTTATGGCGGCGATGCCAAGAGCAGTCTGACGCATCCATATGAGCGACTGCAAGGCCGGAGCAAGCATCGCCCAGCCGATAAAGAGCAGCATCGTCCGAAGCTCGCCGGACATGGCCCATAGACCATTTTCAAAAACCAGGAGCAGATGATTCTTGAGCATTTCCGGAAATTCAAGCAGCCATTGCAAGCTGCTCTGCTCCGAGCTTTTATACAGCCTCATTAAACTCAGCACGCACAGGAGCGCATTCATGGGCAACGTAAGCATGAGCGGCATGCGGAAAAGTCCGAGCACCAAGGTAAAGCCGATAACAAGCAGGAGCGGCTCAGGATAATATATAAACGACCAAGCCCCAGCTTTTACCCAAGGCAGCAGCCATTCTGTAAGCAAACCAAACAGCAGCGCGCTTGTGATGAACCGGTAAGCAAACGACTCCTCTCCCGCTGCGCTCCGCTCAGTGCTCCTTGCCGCAGATCGCATAGTTGGTGTCCATCCGTTCCTGCCATTGTGATCATTGGGCATAGTCATGTGCAGCACCTCCTTCCTCCGCATAAGGAAGCTCGCTCATGTCTGCAGGGACATCCAGCCACGTAACCTTGATGCCGCCGCTTTCCAGCCATTTCTGCTGCTCTCTCATAGCGAAGGAGAGTACGCTGCTGCGCGTAACAATGAACAGCTCCAGCCTGCAGCCGCGCTCTGCCGCGTAGCCGGCCAGCTCTCCCCAGCTCCGACCGCCTCTCCAATCTGCCGTAAAAACCAGCATCGTACCGCCCCGCTCAAGAGTTTGCCCGCTCTTCATAAGCTGGAATGCCAACGAGCCCTTTCCGTCAGCTCGAAGCATGGCCAGCCTGCGAAGCATGTCTGAAACGCTGCCGCTGCGCTCTTCAACTGCAAATGCCCTTTCAGCCGCTGCAGCCTGTTCTGTCAGCAGCGTAACTGCACTGCCAATAGCCGCCTGCTTTACCGCAAAAGCAGCCCAGCCCGCACAAGCATCAAACAGACGGTCATCCTGTGCATAGGCAGAGCCGTTCGTATCGAAAACAATAAACGTCTGGCATGGCTGCTCCAGCGAGAAAAGCTTCGTTTGCAGACCGCGCCCCTTGGCCGCGCTGCGCCAATCCAAATGACGAAGCGAATCCCCTTCCCGATAGGGACGGCTTTCTGGACCAATACCAGCGGCTCTTACCGCTGCTGCTATTTCTTCACGTGCGGCTTCCCCTCTGCGATCTCTAGACGCTCCAAGCAGCCGTGTATTCGTTTCGCCAACGGGTGCGCTGCCCGCTCGCCAGCTTTCAAGCGCGTCAGACTCAGGTAGCCCCGGCAGCACGACAAAAGCCGACCTGCATAGCAATCGCTTATGAACAGCAGTCAGTCCAAGCCAATCCCCAACTGTAAGGTCTGCATATTCAAACGAATGCCGGCCGCGATGCAGCTTGTGCAGCATGTAGACGGACTCAGACCCGCACTTCAGCGTTGGTCGCAGCACGGCGCTATATCGAACAACACGTCTAGAAGCTGAACACTCATTGCTCGCAGCATCATGTACAGCCATCCACACAAATGGGACAAAAAAGGACCGCTTCACCGTTAGCCGAACCTCGATCGTCCCGCCGTCCCGCGTCTCCTCGCTTGGCAGCAAACGCGCAGCCGTTATGCCCGCCGCAGCAATCCTGGGAAACACGCCGCTAATGAGAATAATCATGCCCAGCACCGCTGCCAAAAATAGTTCAACCGCTCCGCCGCGCTGAACCGCCGCTGCCAAGCTCCCGGCAAAGCCGACCGCAATAACCGTCCAAGCAAGCCATCTCGTGCGATAAACGCTCTGCGCCGACATATCCTCCCAAACCACTGCCGTGCTTGCGCCCTTTGTGCGCGCATCTATCCTTTCACGCTCATTCTCAACGGCGTCAAGCGGCGCCAGCTGTTCCCGATCCACTACATTCATCGGCGTTTCCTGCTTCCAAAGCCATTCCCCGCAGCGGCAGGCAGCGGACATTCGCGAATCGTTCGCCGAATAATCGCCAAGGCATCCAAGCCAGTCGTCGCAGCGCCGTAGCGAAGCGATAACCGGTGCGGCAGAACGGCGTCCGATGTTGCCAGCAAATCATCCGGCACCGCATAACCGCGGCCTTCCAAATAGGCGTTTGCCTGCGAGGCTCTCAGCCAATCGCGCAGGGCGCGCGGACTCAGTCCCAACGATACCTCCGCCACGCGCCTCGTTGCATCGCCCACCTGCACCATATACTCCAGCAGTGCCGGATGCATATGCGTCTGCCGCGCTTCCGCCTGCATCTGAAGCCATTCCTCCGTGGCAATGACCGGGCGCAGACGCTCCGGCTCAATCCGATTGCCGTCCACATATTGCTCCAGCATCCGCTTCTCCTCTGCCGAGCCCGGATACCCGATCGTCAGCCGCATCATGAATCGGTCCAGCTGCGCCTCCGGAAGGGTATTCGTTCCTTCGAAGCTTAACGGGTTCTGGGTAGCAATCAGCATAAATGGAACCGGCAGCCTGCGCGTCTTGCCCTCTACTGTCACGCGCCTCTCCTCCATCGCCTCCAGCAGAGCGGACTGCGTACGCGGCGAAGTCCGATTAATTTCATCCGCCAATACGACATTGCCCATAATAGGACCGGGACGATAGACAAGCTCGCTTGACCTGGCATCAAGGACGACTCCGCCCACGATATCAGCCGGCAGCATGTCGGACGTAAACTGAATTCTTTTGAAATCGCCGCCAACCGCCCTGGCGAACGCGTGCGCAAGCAGCGTTTTGCCGACGCCCGGCACGTCCTCCAGCAGCACATGGCCTCCCGCCAGCATCGCTGTCAGCGTATTTTTAATAACCTGCTGCTTGCCAAGCAGCACGCTCTCTACCTTCATTGATAGTCGGTGCAGCAGCACCTGCGGCGCCTCCGGCCAGTGACTAAAACGTTCCTCTTTCGTTTCCTCAGAAAATTGGGGAGAAATCATGCGGTCATCGCCTCCTGAAAAATAAATCTATCTATTTTCCAGTTTCCCCATCTTTCTCTCGCTTTAGACCTGCTAGAATAGTGACTCCGCTATTATTCCGCGATCTATATTTCCCGTTGCTTATCGTTGAAGACATAGTTATCACCTCATACGGGCTATTGCCCAATCTGATAGATTATATGAGCGGCATTATAGTAAATGACGAACGCTTCTCAGCATATAAAAGTTTGGCACATGTATTATTTAGGCGGCTCTCAACATTTGACGATTACAGTAAATAGTCCCGGCAATATGATGTAGATAGAATCTACAATAAAAAAATCGCCCCCAACATCGTGTCGGGGGCGATTTCTTATCCTTATGCATTAAAAAGCAGCGACAATCGCGCCTTTATACGTATCCTCAATAAACTTCTTCACTTCCGGCGAGCGAAGCGCGGCCGCCAGCTTCTGCATCGCCTCAGAATCCTTATTATCCGGACGAGCGACGAGAATGTTTACATATGGAGAATCCTTGCCTTCGATGAACAAGGCGTCCGTTGTTGGAACAAGACCCGCCTCAAGGGCGTAGTTGGTGTTGATCAAAGCGAGATCTACCTCGTCCAATACACGCGGCAGCGTAGCGGCTTCAACCTCCGTAATGTCGAGCTTCTTCGGATTATCCGTAATATCGGCTACTGTTCCGCTGACGCCAACGCCTTCCTTCAGCGTCAATAAGCCATTAGCAGCCATAAGAGCTAGTGCGCGGCCGCCATTGGACGGGTCATTCGGAATAACAACCTTAGCTCCCTCCTTCAGCTCCTCCAGCTTTTTTATTTTTCGCGAATAGGCGCCGAAGGGCTCGATATGCACACCGGCAACGCTAACGAGGTCGTAGCCTTTATCCTGATTAAATTGCTCCAAGTATGGTGTGTGCTGAAAGAAGTTAGCGTCAATCTGCTTCTCGTACAGCTGCGTGTTAGGCTGCACATAATCATTGAACTCAATAATATCTAATGTAATCCCTTGCTCCTTCAGCATCGGCTTTACAAACTCCAATATTTTCGCATGGGGCACCGGCGAAGCGCCGACCTTCAATGTGACTTCCGCTTGTTTGTCTGCTTCCGCACCGGAATTAGGGTTAGGACTCGTCCCATTTACATTGTTTTCATTCCCCTTCTGCTGGCCGCAAGCAGCGAGCGCGAGCATAAGCAGCATGGCTGCCAGAACATAGGTAATTTTCTTCATTTTCATACCTCCATTGGTGTAATTTCAGTCTTTGCTGTCACTGACGATATTGACGTTTCATCCCATTAACGAATGTTAATGTCTACTTCCTGCTGTACTTTCTCACGAGCGCATCGCCGATTGTCTGCAGCACCTGAACGAGCACGATAAGCAGCACGACCGTAACCAGCATCACATCGGTCTGGAACCGCTGATAACCGTAGCGCAGCGCTAAATCTCCAAGCCCGCCGCCGCCGATAACGCCTGACATCGCTGTATACGAGACAAGCGTTACCGCCGTTATCGTCACTGCGGCCAGTAATCCTGGACTGGATTCCCGCAGCAGCACACGCCGCACGATATCCCATTTTGAGGCGCCCATCGCCTGCGCTGCCTCAATAACGCCGCGATCAACCTCGCGCAGCGAAGTTTCCACAAGCCTTGCGAAAAAAGGCGTAGCCGCCACGACAAGCGGCGGAATCGAGCCTTCAACGCCGAGCGTCGTTCCCGTTATGAATTTGGTGACCGGCATAATCATGATCATCAAAATAACGAACGGAACCGAGCGAAGCACGTTGACAATAAATGAAAGCACGGCATACACAATCGGCTGCTCCAACAGCTGTCTTCGGGAAGTTAAAAATAATATGATGCCTAAAATAAGGCCGAAGACGATCGTGAACAGAAGCGAGGCTGTCATCATATAGAGCGTGTCCTTCGTCGCTTCCCCTATTTCCGGCCAACGTACGTTCTCAAAGCTCATCATACAACCTCCACCTCCAGCCCTTCCTTACGCAGATCGGCAATCACGCGTTCAATTTCATTATCGCTGCCGATCAGCTCCACAATGAGCTGGCCATATGGCGTCTCCTTCATGCGCGATACCGTTCCTTGCAAAATCGCAAATTTCACGGAGGTCGGCTTCACGGCATTATAAAGAATCGGCTCATACGTCAAATCGCCGATATAGGTCATGCGCAGCAGCTGTCCCTTGCGCTGACGCAGCAGCTGTCCATTCGCACTGCTGTCGGATACTTGATCGACAAAATCGCGGGTAACCGGATGCTCCGGCTTCAGAAACACCTGAAGCACTTCACCCATCTCCACAATTTCGCCTTGGTCGATAACGGCTACGCGGTCGCAAATCGACCGAATGACACTCATTTCATGCGTAATCAGCAATATCGTGATGCCAAGCTTCGCATTAATATCAAGCAATAGCTTTAAAATGGCATTTGTTGTTTGCGGATCCAGCGCCGATGTCGCCTCATCGCACAGGAGAACATCCGGATTGTTCGCAAGAGCTCTGGCAATTCCAACCCGCTGCTTCTGTCCGCCTGACAGCTGTGCAGGATATTTATCCGCATGCTGCTCCAGCTGGACTAGCTTAAGCAACTCATCGACACGTTGATTTACTTCCGGTTTAGACAGCTTCGCGAGCTGAAGCGGAAAGGCGATATTTTCCTTCACCGTAGACATCGAGAGCAAATTAAAATGCTGGAAGATCATCCCGATGCGCCGCCGATGCCGCTGCAGCTCACGCTCCGACAGACCTGTCAGCTCCACCTCGCCTACGGTAACCATGCCGGAGGATGGCTTTTCCAGAAGATTGACACAGCGCAGCAGCGTGCTTTTGCCCGCGCCGGAATGGCCGATAATGCCGAATATTTCCCCTTTCTGCACCGTCAAACTAACGTCTCGAACCGCTTCTACCGATTCCGCGCCTATTCGATACGATTTTCTGATGTTATGCAGCCTGATCAGATGAATCCCCTCCTGTCCTACAAGGAAAACCATATTGTATATATGTGTGTGTTGGCTGTCAATGCTCAAAATTACCCAATTATTCTTTTATTGTAACCCGCAGTCCATGTTTTACTCTCGCCGCGAGCGGTTTTCACGGCATCCAAAAGAGGCCCGTCACAAAGGTCGTTAAAACCTCTCGCGACAGACCGCCTTTTTATTGCTGTTATGACCGCTGCTTAGCCGTATCACACTTGTCCTGAACCGCGCCAGACTCCAATGCGCGAACCGCCTCAAGCACCTGCTCCGCATGGTTCTTCACCTTCACCTTGCGCCATTCATAGACCAGCCTGCCTGCGGCATCAATAAGAAAAGTCGATCTGACGATGCCCATATACTCTTTGCCGTACAGCTTCTTCAGCTGCCACACGCCATATTTCTCGCATACCTTGTGGTCCTCATCGGTGAGAAGCAGGAACGGAAGCTCCTTCTTCTCAATGAAACGCTGGTGTGACTTTATTGAATCGGCATTAATCCCGAGAATGACCGTATTGTGCTGCTGCATCTCCTGATTCGCATCCCGCAAATCGCAGGACTGTTGAATGCAGGCTGTCGTCATATCCTTCGGATAAAAATAGAGCACAACGTTGCGTCCGCGGTAATCGCTTAATGCGACGCTCTCTCCGTTTGATGCCGGCAAGACAAAATCCGGCACTATTTTTCCCATTTCTAGTGCTGTCAATCTCCACACCTCCGTCAAAATCCATTCCTAGCTGTATTCGTCCCTGTACAGAGTAGAATGCACTAGGAGCCCGCTCCCCGATACCGTTTCACGCCATGATTCCAGAACAGCAGGCCCAGCGTAAATACGATGATGCCCATCACCGGCGTCAGCAGCGCCAGCTGTGAGACGTCGTCCGCCTTCTTTTCCAGAAAGTAAGACGCCGGAATGACGCCTACGAAAGCAAATGGCAGCAGCCACGTCAGTACGAACCGAATCATTTTGTTATAAATGTTAACCGGATAGCGGCCGTAGTTTTGAATGTTGTACATGAGCGGCACGATACCGGTCGGAGCGTCGGAATAGAACGATATCGCGCTTAGCGCCGTATACAGCCCCGCATAGATCAGCACCGCTCCCAGTACGAGAACCAGCAGAATCAATACGTCCAGCACTTGAAACGGCAGGTCAAGCTGCGTCCAGCAAAGCGCCATAATGATGGCCCCGACGAAGGAGCCGATCAGGGACGGCGGATCGACATTTTCGAGCAGCACCTGATACAGGCTGTGCGCCGGCCTCGTGAGCACCCGGTCCATCTCGCCCTTTACAATATAGCGTTCACTGAAATTCCATATGCTGAAGAAGGTGCTGAAGATACCATACGGAATCATGAAGAAGCCGTACACGAACACGACCTCAGCCTCCGACCAGCCGCCGAGCGTCGGCGTATGCTGGAAAACGATCAGAATGAAGATCAGATTCATCCCTTGAAACAGCAAGTCCGAAAGCACTTCAATCCAGAAATCCGCGCGGTAGGTCAGGCGGGTTTTGGCGTAGTTTTTAATATATTCCCAGAATAACGATGCATATCTCATTTCGATTAACCCCCCTGCACGAACAGCCGCTTACGGGCAGCGCGCCATGTGAACCAGATTGGCACTAGCAGCACGACGAACCAAAGCACCTGCAGCCCAAACACCGGCAGCGCCTCGCTGCTTGGCGTTCTTCCCGTAAAGACGGAGCTTGGCAAATAGGTGATCGCTTGGAACGGCAGCCACTGCATCGTTGCAGACAACCAGCCCGGAAAGAAGGCAATTGGCACGACGACGCCTGAGAACAAGTCGACCATAACACGCTTCATTCGCATCATGCCCTCGTTATTCTCAACGAAAAAGGCAAACAGGCCGGTCAAAATATTAATTTGCGAATTGATCAGAAAGCTGAAAAACAGCATGACAAGATAAATGAGCCAGGTTATAGGGTCCGAAGGCAGCGTTACCGGGAAAATAAGACAGACGATAATCATCCCCGGCACCATGAACAGCAGCATGCGGAACAGACCTTCACCGAAGCCCTGCATCATTTTGACCAATAAGTAGGAATAAGGTCTGATCAGCTGCACCGCTACGCTGCCATCACGGATTTCATTGGCAATTTCGCGATCCAGATTATTAAAATAAAACGCGCGGGCCATCCAGGATACAGCGACGTAGGTCGTCATTTGATTGACCGTAAAGCCGGCTAGCGTCTCTTGGTCGCCATATATCGCCTGCCACAGAAAATAATAAGCTCCGATATTAATGGCATAAATAATGATCCCGCTGTAATAATTCACACGATAAGCAAGCATCATGAGAAACCGGATGCGAATAAAATCGATATAAGCGCTCATCATGATGTTGCAGTCTCCTTGGATGCTGCAGCGGTACCGGTCTGATAAATACCGCGAACGATATCATCGGTATTCGTCTCGAATATTTTGATATCTCGAATTTCCGTGCCGCCTACCACGCTCGCGAGCGCATCCGATACGTTAACCGCATGCGGCAGCCACATTTTTGCCGTCACTTCATTTTCCATCTTCCAGGTTACATCTAAACTGTCCGTAAGCTGCTGAAGTCTGGCTAGCGGCGTATGTGCGGCGAACTGGAATTGAATCTCGCGGCCTTTGCTCCAGCGGCTCTTAAGCTCGTCAAGATTGCCATCGTAGATGATGCGTCCGTCATCCAGCATAATAACGCGCGAGCAAAGTGCTTCGATATCCTGCAGATCATGGGTGGTCAGCAATATCGTCGTCCCCTGCTCCTTGTTCATCTGCATAAGGAAGTCGCGGATTTCCGTCTTCACCACGATATCAAGACCAATGGTTGGCTCATCGAGAAAGAGTATGGACGGATTATGCAGCAGCGATGCGACGAGCTCGCAGCGCATCCGCTGGCCAAGACTGAGCTTGCGCACCGGACGGTTGAGCAGCTCGCCAAGATCAAGACGCTCGACAAGCTCATTTAGCCGTTTGCGAAAGTCTGGCTCCGATACCTGATACACCTTCCGCAGCAGCTGGAACGATTCGATCACGCCGATATCCCACCACAGCTGGGAACGCTGTCCAAATACGACGCCTATGCCATTTACGAACTTCTCGCGATCCTTGAAGGGCACATAACCATTTACTTTGATATCGCCGGAGGTTGGTACCAGTATGCCGGTCAGCATTTTGATCGTTGTCGATTTGCCCGCTCCGTTTTCTCCAATATAGCCGCATATTTCGCCCTGCGGAATTTGGAATGATATATCCTTAACCGCCGTTACCTCGTTATACTCGCGCTTAAACAAGTCCTTGAGGGCGCCGGATAGGCCTTCACGATTTTTTTGAACCTTGAACTGTTTTCTTAAATCCTTCACATCGATAGCCAGCATCTAGTTGATAAAGCCCCTTTCACTTCGACATTTCCTAGGAAATAGCGATTTAATTTTCCCTAAAACGATAAAACTTGCTTCTAACTGTCATTCAGCTTTATAATTTTATGATATGTAATCATACATTACTTCACGCCCAGCGTAAACGGCAGAAATTATCCTTATTAGATAGCCGAGGTTTCGCTTCGCAGCAGCAGTCATCACTAATATCAGAGAACAGCCCCTACTGGAACGGTAAAGTTTCAGCAACATTTGAAAGGAGCACTTCTAACGAAATGCGTACTCAAACAAATAAGAAAAAAAAGTGGAAATGGTTTTTTATCAGCCTCTCTATTTTACTGGGAGCAGCACTCGCGGTTGCGATCTACTGGGGGGTTGGCGTATATAATGCACTAGAAGACTTTAGCGATCAACCGGGTAAACATGAAACAACAAACAACCAGAATGCAGAAGAGACGATAGAGGTTCCGGAATGGGCAGGAACGGAAAGAGTAAATATTTTGCTGCTCGGCGGTGACGCGCGTGGTCTGGATGAAGGACAGGCAGCAAGATCCGATTCCATACTCGTTGCATCATTCGATCCGGTAACGAAGAAAGCCCATCTCTTCTCTGTATTGCGGGATACTTACGTGGATATCGAAGGATACGGGCGCGGAAGAATTAACACCGCATATACACTGGGCGGCTATCCGCTTGCCATGCAGACGATTGGCGATCTGCTCGGACTTGACATTCAATACTATGTGTATACGGACTTTGAAGGCTTTAAGGCCTTGATCGATACGATTGGCGGCATCTATTTCGATGTTGAGAAGGATATGCATTACACGGATAACGCAGACGGCAATCGATACGATATCGATCTGAAGAAAGGCTACCAGCTGCTCGATGGCGACAAAGCCCTTCAATACGTGCGCTTCCGTCACGATGCGATGAGCGACTTCACCCGTACAGAGCGCCAACGCAACTTCCTGAAGGCCGTGTCCAAGGAGCTGCAGTCGACGTGGAACATTGTCAGGATGAAGAAAATTTTAGAAAGTGTTCAGCCTTATGTGCAAATGAACATCAGCGTCACCGATATGCTGAAGCTGGGACAGCTTGGCGTCAAAAGCCATGTAGCCGGCACCACGCAAATTCCGCCGATGGAACTCATTTCAGAGGACAGGGTTGGCGGCGCATCCGTCATAGCCGTAAGAGATACAGACGAACTGCATCATTTCATCGAAATGACGCTGCAGCAGGACGATACCATACCTGAACCGCCTGCCAGCGACGCGCCGACGGACGGTGCCGCTAACGGGGCTGTAAGCGGAGCATCCGCGAGCTCGTCGAGCAGCGAGTAATAACTAATGAATACACGCAACGGCTAACGCTTGTTGCGTGTATTTTGTTGCCGCATAAAGGCCCCATCATTAAACGATGCCTAACTACTGGAGGTTATGATCTATGACAATACAACGACCAACATCCGAAAAGCTTTACGAAGAAGCGCTGCAGCATATTGTCGGCGGCGTTAACAGCCCCTCCCGCTCCTACAAAGCGGTAGGCGGAGGCGCTCCCGTGTTCATGAAACGCGGCGAAGGCGCCTATTTCTGGGATGTCGACGATAACCGTTACATCGATTATTTAGCTGCTTACGGTCCCATTATTACGGGACATGCCCACCCGCATATTACAGAAGCTATCGTTCGCGCTGCTCAGAACGGAATACTCTACGGTACCCCTACCGAGCTGGAAGTCACGCTTGCTCGCATGCTGAAGCAGGCCATCCCTTCGATGGACAAGGTACGCTTCGTCAATTCCGGGACAGAAGCGGTCATGACGACGATTCGTGTAGCCCGGGCATACACCAAGCGGACCAAAATCATTAAATTTGCCGGCTGCTATCATGGCCATTCCGATCTCGTGCTCGTTGCGGCGGGCTCGGGTCCTTCCACGCTGGGCATTCCGGATAGCGCTGGCGTACCGTCCAGCATTGCGAGCGAGGTCATTACTGTACCGTTTAATGATTTGACGGCGCTGAAGGCTGCTCTAGAGCGCTGGGGCCCCGAGACGGCGGCTGTGATGGTCGAGCCGATTGTCGGCAACTTCGGCATGGTGATGCCGCATGAGGGCTTCCTGGAGGGCCTCTGCAAGCTGACTCGCGAGGCAGGGGCGCTGGTTATTTATGACGAGGTCATCAGCGCCTTCCGGTTCCATTATGGCGCGGCGCAAACCTATGTGGCGTTTCCAGACGCTTCGGCAATCGAGCCCGACCTTACCGCGCTTGGCAAAATCATTGGCGGAGGTCTCCCGATTGGCGCTTATGGCGGTCGCAAAAGCATCATGGAGCAGGTAGCTCCGCTTGGACCTGCTTACCAAGCGGGTACGATGGCCGGCAATCCTGCTTCCATTTCCGCAGGCATCGCCTGCCTGGAGCTGCTGCAGGAGGACGGCATCTATGACAGGATGAATGCGCTGGCTAGCAAGCTCGCCGCCGGCCTTTATGCGGCAGCTAAGCAGCATGGCATTCCGCTTACGATCAATCAGATACGCGGCTCGTTCTCCGCTCATTTCTGCGACCATAAGGTAACTAACTATGATGAGGCACAAGATACGAATGGCGAGATTTTCGGCAGGTTCTTCAAGCTTATGCTTAATCAAGGCATCAACCTCGCTCCGTCCAAATACGAAGCCTGGTTCCTCACAACTGCACACACCGATGCTGACATTGATACAACGATTAATGCCGCTAATTATGCATTCGCGCGACTATAGCAGTTAAAACAAATACAGCATAGCCGCTTTACACCTGCCAACAAAACCGGGCAGCCTCTTAGGGGCTGCCCGGTTATTCGTTCTATGGCGTTCTTCCGTTCTCCAAGCACTTGCGCTTACTCCAGTTTATTCAGTATCAGAAGCCGGTCATCGTTCGCCGACGGAGTGCCCCGCCCATCCGTATTGTTCGTAATGACGTAGATCCTGCCATCCTTTATCTTAACGTCGCGAAGTCTGCCCTCTCCTTCGAAGACGATCTTCATCTCTTTAGTTTCCAAGTCATAACGGTAGAGCGCACTGCCTACCAGAGCTGCGATGAGCAGACGATTATTCTCATCCATTGTCACACCGGACGGCGCGATTGCCGGTTCGCCGGTATGATAGATCGGTGTAATCATGCCTTCCTGCTCAGCATCCCCGTATATGGCCGGCCAGCCATAGTTGCCGCCTGGCTTTATAATATTAATCTCATCATGTCCGCCCGGCCTGCCCGAAGGACCATGCTCGGAAGCAAGCATGACGCCTTCAGCATTCCATGCCATGCCCTGCGGATTCCGGTGACCATATGAATATACATAGGAGCCTGGGAATGGATTGTCTGCCGGCACCTTGCCATCTTGCGTCATACGCAGTATTTTGCCGGCGAGGCTGTCTAAATCCTGAGAAAGCTCCGGTTGCTGCGCGTCTCCCGTCGTTACATACAACAGCTCATCGGGACCTATCGCCATCCGTCCTCCATCATGATTGGCCGCACCTGGAATTCCTTCCACCAGCGCCCGTACCTCATCCCATTGATCGCCGTTTTGATTAAGTAAGACGACGCGGTTGAACGTACTCCCATTCTCCTGGTAGGTATGATAAGCATAAGCCATTCTCGACTGTTCAAAGTCTGGAGCCAGCAGGAAACCGAGGAATCCGCCTTCCCCACGGTCATGCACATTTTTAAGCAGGCTAACGGTTTGGCGGGTCATCTGCCTGCCGTCTACCTTAACCACATTGCCTTCACGTTCACTAATGTAGACGATATCTCCGTCAAACGTAATAACCCATGGCACCCGCAGCTCCTCCGCAGCTACCTCATAGCCGGCAGCGGATTCACCAGCTTCTGCCGGTTCGGCGGATTGCTCGTTAGCAGCCGTTTCTTCAGGCTTGTCTCCTGCGTCATTAATTGGAGCTGCTGCAGGCGGAGACGAGGCTGCCGGATCATTTTGCCCGCATGCTGCAAGCACACCCAACGACAACGAGATCAACATAACAGCCGCAATTCGTTTTGCACTTCTCATCTTTCCTTCTCCCCTTTCTCAAAGCAGAGAAGGACAACGCGCCTGCCATAATCGGCGGTTCATTGTCCTTCATTCATTATTTGTCGGCTTTCGCTATTTCAAGTGCAGCAATAAGCTCCTCTTGAATGCGGCCGTTCGAAGCTGCCACATTGCGAACACTGAGACAATAAGGATTGCCAAGTGTATCGCCCACGATACCGCCAGACTCCCGAACAAGCAGGGAGCCTGCCGCCAAATCCCAGCTGTTCAGTCCAATTTCCCAAAAGCCGCTGAGACGTCCTGCTGCTACATAAGCCATATGCAGCGCTGCGGATCCAGAAATACGAAGGTTACGAACTTGCGGGGCAATGGCTTGAATCCCCTTCAGGTTCAAAGGCAAGGCATATTGATGGTCAGCTGGAAGCCCTGTTGCAACTAGACTGCCGCGAAGCGTATCCTCCTTGGACACCTGCATCCTTTTGCCATGAACATACGCGCCCTTTCCTTTCTCTGCGACAAACAGCTCATCCTTAATCGGATCGTATACGACACCTACAATGACTTCACCATTATGGGCAAGCGCAATGGACACGCAGAAAAAAGGAAAGCCGTGCACGAAGTTTGTTGTCCCGTCAATCGGATCGACGATCCACAAATACTCCGCCTCACGCAAATCCTCCAGCGCTTTCGTTGAAGCCTCGGGCCCCGGCTCTACCCCTTCCTCACCCAAAAAAGAATGATGAGGAAAATGTGTCATAATCAGTTTGCGAATCAATCTCTCCGAGCCCTTATCGATCTCGGTGACAAGGTCGTGCGAGGAAAATTTCATATCAAGGCTTTCGTAATTTCCAAGCCTCGTCTTTATCCACTCTCCTGCTTTCGACGCGCAATTGATGGCGACGGCAGTAAAGCTCTTTCCCCCTACGATGGAAGCGTTATTCAAGTCACTCACGAACGATCCCTCTTCCCTCTATGTATATTCATATAATAATCATAAACGAATCGCTCTTGCTCTCATTTGTTACGTTTCAAGACTGCTTCAAGTTTCGCATTCATATTCGTTTCTGCTTACTCCACCATATCAAAATGAACTCACGCCTTCAATAATCAATTGAGCCGCGAGCAGCAGCAGCGTTACTCTTAGCAGCCAAAGCAGTCCTTTCCCGCTTATCTTGACTGCGATTGCCGCGCCTGCTTTTCCGCCGATCCATGCCCCCGGCACAAGCGCCAGCACGAGCAGCCAATCCGTTTCTCCTAGGAAAGCGTGCATCCCGCTGCCTAGCAACGAGGATAGAAATATGACGAACATCGAAGTCGCCGTCGCCAAATGCGGCGGAAACCGGAACAGCAGCACCATCAGGGGCACGAACAACGCTCCGCCTCCGATGCCGAATAATCCAGACATCAAGCCTACGCCAAAGCCGATTGCCAGCACAGGGGCAATGCCATAGCTGTAGGTGTGCACCTGTCCTGATGTATCGGTGACGGTACGAATGATCCGCCATTGCTTCGCAAACGGTTTCATATAGTCCCGTGCGACCAAAAGCGATGCCATCAGCAGCATAAATAAACCAAAAATGAGCTGGAATATACCCTCTGGCAGCTGGCCGGTTAAGGCTGAGCCCAGTACGGCGGCAGGTCCGCTCGTAATGAATAATAACCAGCCGCTGCGAAAATCGACGATTTTCCGCTTGGCATACGATAAAGTTGAAGCCAGTGCCGTTACAACCAGTACCGTTAAGGAAATACCGACAGCTGAAGCGTGGCCGATAGGCTCACCTAAAAGCACAGGGCCTAGCAGCATAAGAGCAGGAACAATAATAATACCTCCGCCAAGACCGACAATACTGCCAAAAATAGCAGCTATTGCCCCCAGCAATACTAGAAAAATCCATTCCATGGGCGTATTCACCTTTTCAGTTGCATAGTACATTACTGCTGATCAAAAATATAACATTTCCGGCATTGAGCAGCCTTACCTCATTAGAAAACATGCAAGCGTTGGCTATCCGGCCGGCCGGATCTATGCGAAAGCCGCTCTTAACCATTTTGTCCTTATCCTGCTTCCGTAATTCATACAGCTCGTAAACATACCAACGATTAGTTAATATTTTCATAGAAATCCCTATCATACGGTCAAAGAGGCTGCTCTTCGTCCATTAGACGAATTGGCAGCCTCTACTTCTATACGTATGGCCTCACTGCTGCGCATCGATCTCGACGCGGCCGCCATCCAGCACCTTCACGCCTTCACCGCGCTCCTCCAGCCGCTTCATATCCTCGATCAGCTTGAGCAAAGCTACGTCCTTGCTCTTTGCTTCCAGCATACAGTCCAAAAAATTCGTTGTACGAGCCGCTTGCCGCAAAAAATGCAATAACGGCTCTGCTTCAACGTATTCTGCGTGCGCTCGCGCATCGGCATTGCTTTTTGGACTGGACACATGAATTTTGGGAGGAAGCTGCTCCTCCGATAAATGGCCAAGCCGCATGCGCTCTTGGCGCCACGTCTGGTTAATTCTTGGCCATAATTCATCGTAAAGCTCTTCTTCATTCGTATCGCCTGGATTGACCGCATGATGATGAATATCAAGCACCATCGGAACGCCTACCTGCTCCGCTGCAAGCAGCGTCTCTCTTGCATTAAACGTTTTGTCATCATTTTCAAGCGTGACACGGTGCTTAAAGCGAGGCGACAAGGCGCCGAACTGACGAATAAACCTTTCGCCGGCCACTGCCTTGTCGCCGTATGCGCCACCGATATGTATATTGCATTTTGTCGCTTCATCGAGTCCCATTGCTTCGAGCATCAGAATATGATTCAGCAGATCAAGCTCAGACTTCGCCAAAACCTCCGGTCTCGGCGTACTGAACACACAGAAGTGATCGGGGTGAAATGAAACCCGAATGTGATGCTTCCGAACGAAATCACCAATCTCGCGAAAAACCGGCTCAAGCGCCGCAAACGGATTCCAATCGATAAGCTCTTCATGTGTTGCAAGCGGAATGAGCTTGGATGAGAAGCGGTACATCTTGATGTCGCTAGCCTTGCACAGCTTCAAAATACGCAACGTATTCCGCAAATTTTCTTCGGCGATTCTCTCCAGCTTCCGGATGCCCGCTTCGCGGTCATTCAGCTTGGAGAAATTTGCGAAGGTCATTGTCTTGGAGGGAGAAGCATTTTCGAGCTGCAGGCTCATTGCCACAAAGCCGAGACGAACGATCATCGGCTACTCCCGCTCTCCAAAAAACATTTCATGCGCAAGCGCAGTTTGAATTCTTGCTTCTTCATCAGTCAGCTTTCTCACAAGCTCCATCTCCACTCCCGTAATCTCTTCACCCTGAAAATTGATTTCAGCAATTGAAGCTGAGATACGGACGATCGCGATCGCTTCGTTGGAAGGCGTGTAGGCAATAACCTTCTGGCCGGTCGGATATACGCGAAAGCCGCTCTTTACCATTTTGCCCTTACCATACTCCAGCAATTCATAAAGCTCCTGCTCGGACTTGAATTTGCAAACAGAATTAAATTCGGTGGAAAAACCCATTGAATTTCCCTCCTTTCAGTGAAATTTCTACCAAACCTTCAAAGGCTTTTCGAACCCTCCCAAGCCCTCCCTTTCAAGGGAGGGCCCCACGGGCTGCACCCTCTGGACACCCGCAACTTAAAGCAGCTGCCTGCTTTTATTGTTCTGCATCGCCGGTGAAGTCTATGCGCTGCTTTTCAGCGTGGCGGGACAGCGCTAGTTTGATTAATGTGTCTAATAGCTCTTTATAAGAAATGCCGGTTTCTTTCCACATGAGCGGGTACATGCTGAAGGGAGTAAAGCCCGGCAAAGTGTTGACTTCGTTTATGAACAGCTGGTTGTCGCTCTTGCGCAGGAAGAAATCTACGCGGGATAAGCCCGAGCCGTCGATGGCTTGAAATGCTCTTACTGCCATTTCACGGACTGCTTCCGTGATATCAGCCGGCAGGTTGGCTGGAATTTGCATGGTCGATTTGCCGTCGATGTATTTTGCTTTGTAATCGTAGAACTCATTGGATGGCGCGATTTCGCCTGGGACGGAAGCCTTGGCTTCGTCGTTGCCGAGCACGCTCACTTCGATTTCGCGGGCGTCGACGAATTCCTCGACGATCACTTTGCGGTCAAAGCGGAAGGCATAGTTAACAGCCGCGATCAGCTCTTCGCGATTTTTGGCTTTGGATACGCCGACGCTTGAGCCTAGGTTAGCCGGTTTAACAAAGCATGGATAGCCGAGCGACACTTCGCATTCCATAATGAAGAAGGAAGCGTCCTTCTCCCATTGGGTGCGGTTAAAGTAACGAAATACGCATTGCGGCAGTCCTTCCTGCGCGAACACTTTTTTCATCAAAACCTTGTCCATCCCAACGGCAGATGCGAGAACACCCGCTCCTACATAAGGAATATTCGCCATTTCGAACAAGCCTTGGATTGTGCCGTCCTCACCGAATGTGCCGTGCAGCAGCGGGAATATGACGTCAATCTTCTCTTCGCTGTCAGCCAAACCTCCATTTAAGCCATCAAACAACGGAGCGAGCGCAAAGCCTGTCGGCTTCGCCTCGCTCACTTCATAACGAAGCTCCTCTACACATTCCGGACGGGCAACGAGCACCTCTCCCGTTTTCCACTGGCCCGCCTTCGTAATATAGAAAGGTTTTATTTCATATTTGCTGTAATCAAACTCGCCCATTACGGCAAAAGCAGTCTTCAGCGATACCTCATGCTCTCCCGATTTCCCCCCATATACTAAACCAACACGACTCTTGCTTCCCATGGCATATCCTCCGGTACAATAATTTATAAAAGATCAGCAATATGAAAAAAACGATATTTGGTCTGCTCCGTCCAAGCATAGGAATCGCGATAATCCCAATACCGATGCCTGCTGGAAACCGTATTCGCATTAACGAGCGGCATGCCGAAGGAATCAAAAGCAGTCACGATCGTGCTGTGCTGAAAGCGGTGGTCGCCGTTCCAATCATAAGTAATCACATCGCCAAGCTGAAGGTCCGCGGCGGATTGCACAACCTCTGCGCGCAAGCCTGTCGTCTTCGAGCCCGTCAAGTAATTAGTAAGAGCATTCGATACAGCCCAACTGAAGCTCCACCACTCGCTGCCTTTATTTCGACCCTTATACCACCAGCCCGTTTCTCTTTTACCAGTATAATTCATCGCGGCATTACCTGCAAAGATGCACTGAGACACGTAATTGGTACAATTCACCTCAAAAAGCTCATAGGCTGGATTTCCCTCGTTCCACCAGCGGTCGGCATACGCGGCAACCAAATCTCTCCTGTAGCGAATACCTGCTGGTCGGTGTTTGATTTGCGGTAATAGGTCATAATTTAAGTATGGTGTTGACGGTGACGACAAATCTTCGTAAAGCTCCGAATAATCATCGACGGTCATCCAGTTTTCCGTTGATGTGCCAAAGCGCGGCCTGCGCTCTGCAATTAACGGTTCTACGCGAAGGACATCCCAATCGCCGCCTGACAGGCCCAGCCAGAGACGCTCATATTCCGCTCTTTCCTCCATGTAGTAGCGTCCTGATTGCTCCATTCTTCTTTTAATATGAAGCCGAATAAGAACGGATACCTCTCTTGCGGATTCGTTCACCCGAACGAGCTCAGCCCTCGTCTCGCTGCCCGCCGACAAGGCGCCTCGCAGCAAATCGCGTTCCCGTAGACGCTCGAGCCTGCTTCGCAGCCGGCCGCAATGCTCCCGGTCGTTCACAAAATCGGTAAGTACGGCTGCATGCTGGTTCGTTTCGGCTTGATTGTACAGATTTACGTAGCGATGTACGGCTGATTTCCAGCCCTGCTGCTTCCCTTGCTGATGCTGTTGATCATAATCGGATGATCGCAAAAGTGAATTTAATGTTGACTTGGTCGGACCTGCAGACTGCGATGGCGGACGTGATCGGCCCTGAAGGAAGGACTCCGAGTCGGCATAAACGGTTTTTCTATCCTGGGAATGCAAATCAAATACCGTTCTATCGGTCTGCGCATTCTGCAGCGGTACAGCCTGATCTCCACTGCCAACTAGTCGCCGCTCTAGTCCATCAGTTGTGATCCTTTGCTTCTGCAGAGCATGCACCGCAGCCTTCTGCGGAGACTTTCGTTTAGACGTCATCGGCCCGGGCGGCGCTTGATTATGCTTTTGAACCTGATGACCTGACCCCCGGTTATTCGTTCGCGGCATCGCAATTCCTCCTTAGGCTTGAGACAGAATAACTGCTTCATTATATGAATGCGATGTAGATTTCATGTAACATTTGATTGATTCGCTTTCATTTCAATTTACATGCGGCGAAGGACATAATTGGACTTTACGTAAAGACTATTTTAACGATATACTATGGATATAGCGATTTTGAAATCGTGTTTCACAGGATGAAACTCGAAAACCATTCAAAGGAGAATGACGATGTCAACACAAAATCAGTATTCCGTTCGCACAACGCTGGAAGCTGGCGGCAAGTCGTACGCGTATTACCGTCTAGACGGACTGCAAGAACAAGGATTAGGCGATATTTCAAAGCTGCCTTTCTCTATCAAAGTTTTGCTTGAGGCTGCTGTTCGTCAATTTGACGGCCGCGCCATTACCGCTGAACATGTTAAGCAGCTTGCTACATGGGCTGACGGACGCGAAGACAAAGAAATCCCTTTCATTCCTGCTCGTATCGTTTTGCAGGATTTCACAGGCGTACCGGTAGTCGTAGACCTTGCTGCAATGCGCGACACTGTTAAAAAAGCAGGCGGAGACCCGAAGAAAATCAACCCGCTCGTTCCGGTTGACCTTGTTATCGACCACTCGGTTATGGTTGATGCTTTCGGCAGCCCTGAAGCTCTTGAATACAATACGAAGGTTGAATTCGAGCGCAACGAAGAGCGTTACCGTTTCCTCCGCTGGGCGCAAACGGCGTTCGATAACTTCCGCGCGGTTCCGCCGGGCACAGGTATCGTTCACCAGGTTAACCTTGAGTACTTGGCTTCTGTAGCCGCTACAAAAACAGTAGATGGCGAAACGGTTGTCTACCCTGACTCGCTTGTAGGTACGGACTCCCATACAACAATGATCAACGGTCTTGGCGTAGTTGGCTGGGGCGTTGGCGGTATCGAAGCCGAGGCGGGCATGCTTGGCCAACCGCTTTACTTTGTAATGCCTGAGGTTATCGGCTTCAAGCTCACTGGCAAGCTGGCGGAAGGCTCCACAGCAACTGACCTTGCGCTTACCGTTACTCAAATTTTGCGTAAAAAAGGCGTAGTCGGCAAATTCGTCGAGTTCTTCGGTCCTGGCTTGTCAAACATCAGCCTTGCTGACCGTGCAACGGTTGCCAACATGGCACCGGAATACGGCGCGACGATCGGCTTCTTCCCTGTAGATAATGAAACACTCAGCTACCTGCACCAAACAGGCCGCAACGACGAACTAATCGAGTTGGTTGGCTCTTATTATAAAGCGCAAGGCATGTTCCGCACGGATGAGACACCAGATCCGGTATTCTCCGATATCGTTGAGCTTGACCTTTCAACGATCGTTCCATCGCTTGCAGGACCGAAGCGTCCACAGGACCGCGTTGAGCTTACAGCCATGAAAGAATCATTCAACGACATTATCCGCACACCGATCGAGAAAGGCGGATACGGCCTGAGCGATGAGAAAATCGAGCAAGTCGTGACCGTCAAGCATAATGACGGCCAAGTGAGCAAGATGGGCACTGGCGCTGTTGTCATCGCTGCGATTACAAGCTGTACGAACACATCGAACCCGAGCGTTATGGTAGGCGCCGGTCTAGTTGCGAAGAAAGCGGTAGCGCTTGGCCTTAAGAAGCCTGCTTATGTCAAAAGCTCTCTTACACCGGGCTCGCTGGTCGTAACCGAATACTTGACGAAAGCAAACCTGCTTGAGCCGCTTGAAGCGCTTGGCTTCCATGTTGCCGGCTATGGCTGCGCAACGTGTATCGGTAACTCCGGACCGCTTCCTGACGAAGTGAGCAAAGCGATTGCAGACAACGACATGACCGTTTCCGCCGTTCTTTCCGGTAACCGGAACTTTGAAGGCCGCGTTCATGCACAGGTTAAAGCCAACTATCTGGCTTCGCCGCCGCTCGTTATCGCTTATGCGCTTGCCGGTACAACAAATATCGATTTGACGAACGATCCAATTGGCTATACACAAGATAATAAGCCTGTATTTTTGAAGGACATTTGGCCAACATCGCAAGAAATTAACGATGCGATGACTGCGGCTCTTAATCCACAAATGTTCCGTGACAAATACGAGAACGTATTTACGCAAAACGAGCGTTGGAACGCGATTTCGGTACCAAAAGGCGAAAGCTACGAGTGGGATGCAAAATCAACTTACATCCAAAACCCGCCGTTCTTCGAAAACCTTGGCTCTGAGCTTGACGATATTTCCGATATCCAATCGTCAAACGTGCTTGCGCTTATGGGCGATTCCGTAACAACGGATCATATCTCCCCTGCAGGTAACATTACGGTGAATAGCCCTGCTGGCCAATACTTGATCGAAAACGGTGTAGACCGCAAGGATTTCAACTCCTACGGCTCCCGCCGCGGTAACCATGAAGTCATGATGCGCGGAACATTCGCGAACATCCGTATTCGTAACCAAGTGGCTCCAGGTACAGAGGGCGGCGTAACGACTTACCTTCCAACGGATGAAGTCATGTCGATCTACGATGCATCGATGAAGTATCAAAAAACAGGCCAAAACCTTGTTGTTTTAGCCGGTAAAGAATACGGTACAGGAAGCTCCCGCGACTGGGCGGCAAAAGGAACATTCCTGCTTGGCGTCAAAGCTGTAATTGCTGAAAGCTTCGAGCGTATTCACCGCTCCAACCTGGTTGGTATGGGCGTGCTTCCACTTCAATTCCCAGAGGGTCAAGGCTGGAAGACGCTTGGTATCAATGGCCGTGAGAAGTTCGATATCAACGGTTTGTCCAATGATGTAAAGCCAGGCGAGCAAGTAACCGTAACAGCTACCCGCGAAGACGGCACTACATTCGAATTCCCGGCTATCGTACGTCTGGACTCGATGGTTGATGTGGACTACTACCGTAATGGCGGTATTCTGCAAACCGTGCTTCGCCAAATGATCGCGAACATGTAGTAAACTATAGACAAAAAGCAGCAGGTCCGGGGATAATCCTCGGACCTGCTGCTTTTTGTCGGTGTTGCGCTGCTACAGCAGCATGATACCTAGCCGCTTCGCTGATGCCATGACGACAGGCGCATACTCGTTCATCGTCTTCATCGTCAGTCTGCTGGCTGGCCCGGATACGGATAACGCCGCCGCAATTTTCCCTGTACGATCAAAGATAGGCGCAGACAGCGCCGCTGCACCGGGCTCTCGCTCCTCGAAGCTCGTTGCATAACCATTCAAACAAATTTCCTCGAGCTGCTTCTTATATTGATCAAGATCATTAGCGTACAGCCATGCCGGATCTCCCAGTATGCTTTCCTGGGCGGCAGGATCCGCATAAGCAATCAGCACCTTGCTGGAAGCGCCCGCATATAACGGAAGTCTGACACCAACCGGGGCTACCCTCCTAACAGGCTGATTACTCTGCACGGCTTGAATTCGAATACGCTCTGCTCCGTCCCTCACATATATACTAACCGTCTCGCCTAGCTGATCGCGAAGTCTTTCGAGCTCCGGCAGCCAAATGCTCGCCTGATCGTCCGTTCGCGACAGATTAGCGGACAACTCCCATACCTTAAGACCCAAATGATAACGGTCCGTTGCCCGGTCTCGTTCGATGAAGCCCTTATCCTCCAGCGTAGCAAGCATTCGATGAACCGTACTTTTGTGCAAGCCGACATGTTCAGCAATTTCAGTCATCGCCCAGTCCGTCTTCGAAGTAAAGCAAAGCAAGATATCAAGCGCCCGATCCACCGCGCGAACCGTAGATTTTCCATCTTCCATGCAGCCGCACCTCCCTAGGTTGAAGTTTCACTCAGTGAAACCCATTCTCATTCAGTATAACTCATCGCTTCCGCATTCGTAAAGGAAAGTTCCCTATATTACAGATTCATTACAACTGATTAACATTATCTCGACATCAATTGACAGGCATGCAGGACCGAACTACGATTAAAGTACTAGATAAAATAAGCGCTTACAATAGAGTAGTGAAGCCGCTTTAAGGAGATGAGGACATGAGCACAACAACAATGACACCACTGCCGCTTGAAGGTAGATTGCCGCAAGGCCTTCAGCCATTTCCTTTGCCCGATAAAGACAATCTGTTTAACCGACATAAGGCCAAGAGCCGCAGCAAGCATTTATTTGTAGCTTCGATCGCCGCTCTTACTGCAATGTGCCTGCTTACCGTCATCACTTTTCACGGCTATGTCGCTTGGATGCTTGCTTATCCTTTCGTGGCTCCGCTCTCTTCCAATCCGAAGGCTGCTATCGGCGTCGAATACGAGGATGTCATCTTTCCAAGTAAGAGCGGCAATACGACCGTAAGCGGATGGTTCATTCCAGCGGTCTCTGATTATAATGCGTCCGATCAATCCAATCGTACTGTCATATTCAGCCATGGCTACGGCGCGAATCGCGAAGAAACATGGGTTCCAATGTATGAGCTTTCAAAGCTGCTGCATGGCCTTCATTATAATATTCTACTATTTGATTACGGGTATGCCTCGGAGCAATATAAAGCGCCAGCCACCGGCGGCCTTGAGGAGTCACAGCAGCTTCTGGCCGCTGTAGACTACGTCAAATCCCGCGGCGCTGAGGATATCGTCGTCTGGGGCTTCTCCATGGGTGCAGGTACGGCTCTGCAGGCAGCGCTCCAAACCGACGACATAGACGCGATGATCCTCGATAGCCTGTTCATCCCGAGTCCCGAGGCGCTGTTCGATAATTTGAATCAATTCGTCACCTTGCCAAGCTTCTCCCTGCCCCTTATTGAATCGATGATTCCACTCTGGACAGGAACGAGCTTTGGTTCGATTCCAGCCAATGAGGTGATATCCAACGTTTACGATATACCGCTGTTCATCATGCATGGAACGAATGATGTGAAGGCGCCTTACCAAACTGCAGAGGCGGTTGCCGCTGACCAAGGAAACATGCTCTCCCGCTCGTGGATCGTTCCTAATGGCCAGCATGAAATGCTGTTCCGGGCTCATCCGCAAGAATACATTCAACGCGCTGCCTTATTTTTGAGCCAGGTTAACCAGCAGCTGCAATTGGATCGAGCATAACGGCAATCATCGGCGGCTTATGCCTCCAGCAACTTATGCTTTCCATAACAAATACAAAGCCCGCTGATGAGCACTTCACATGCTCATCAGCGGGCTTTTCTCTGAAACTATACTATTACTTCAACAGGGTAAGAAATTCCGAGCGAAGCGCTGCGTTGTTGCGGAATTCGCCGCGAACAGCTGAGGTTACCGTCTTGCTGCCCGGCTTTTTCACTCCCCGCGCACACATGCATAGATGCTCACCTTCTACGACGACCATCACGCCATTCGGCTGCAGCTCCTCCGTTAGGATATCAGCAATTTGTGAAGTAATTCTCTCCTGCACCTGAAGTCGGCGAGAGACGGCTTCTACTAATCTAGCAAACTTGCTGAGTCCTGCAATTTTGCCGCTTGGGATGTAGCCAATGTGCACCTTACCGAAGAACGGAGCCATATGATGCTCGCATTGGCTGTAGTACACAATATCCTTCACGATGACCAGCTCCTCGTGCTGCTCGTCGAATGTCACGCCAAGCACCTCACGGGGATCGACCTCGTAGCCCGCAAAAATTTCTTCATACATGCGAGTTACGCGAGCAGGCGTTTCAAGCAGCCCCTCACGCTCCACATCTTCACCAACGAGCCTTAGTATCTCTCGAATATGATGCTCGATCTGCTCGCGGTTGCTCGTTACCATTGAATTGACATAATCCTTCCTGCCCGCCATTCCAGAACGCTCCTTCCAGCCTCTCAACCGTTCCCGTTATCTGCGAGGGAATTTTTGATTTTTCATCATGTTCTGAGCTTTATTCATTTGCTGCTTATTGAGATTATAGCCCATTTGCTTAGCCATCTTTTGAATCATCTCCGGATCGTTCTGCATCTTCTCAAGCTGCTTGCGCAGATAGAATACGCCGATAAAAAAACCTCCGATTGCCCCCACTACAAGCGTCACAATTGGTATTACAATGTTAACCCAAGACATCCATTTCACCTGATCCTTTCCTAGCTCCTGCTGTGTATAATGCTCCCATGATAGCATGTTCGCCCTGCGTTCGCAATGAACAGATTAATGGCAGCGCACATGGCATTGAACGCTGCCCATATCGCCGTATAAACAACGATTCTTTAATCCGTTTTTCTTGAATCCGGATGCTCATGCTGCTCCTTAGCCGCAATTAATAGTTCAATTGCTTTCGTTATGGCTGTCACAGCCTCTTCATCGTTCTCCCTCATGACAGCAGCCCGCAATGCCGCTTCCGCCTGCTCTCCTCCGATGCGCGACAGCGCCCACGCCGCCGTTCCGCGCAGCACTGGACGAGAATCCTGCTCAAGCACCTGAATCAAATCAGGCACTGCGCTCGCCTCCTTGAAGTTGCCAAGCGCGATTACCGCATTGCGCTGAATCGGCTTTTTGCCGCGCCATGCCGAGGAAGTGCGGCCATATCTGGCTTGGAACTCCTTGTTGCCTATCGACAGCAAAGGGACAAGCAGCGGCTTTACAAGCTCCGGATCGGGCTGAAGCTCTGTCTGATGCGTCCAGTTTTTGCCGCGGTTTACCGGACAGACCGTCTGGCAAGTATCGCAGCCGTACAAACGATTCCCGATTTTGCGCATGAACTCATCCGAAAGCATGCCCTTCGTCTGCGTGACGAAGGAGATACAGCGGCTCGAGTTAAGCTGTCCCGGTCCAACGAGTGCATCCGTCGGACAGGCGTCGATGCATTTCGTACAGGTGCCGCATCCATCTGTAATTGGTTCATCTGGAGGCAATGGCAAATTCGTAATCATCTCGCCCAAATAAATCCAGGAACCGAGCTCAGGCGAAATGATCGAGCAGTTTTTCGCACTCCAGCCAATGCCTGCCCGCTCGGCCACCGCCCGATCAGACAAGGCGCCTGTATCGACCATGCTTTCTGCCCGCAGATTAGGAACCCGCGCTCTCAACCAATCCTCCAGCTTCGCCAATCGGTCTCGAAGCACACGATGATAGTCATCACCCCAAGCGGAGCGCGACAAAATACCTCGCCTTGCGCCAGGCTCTGACTTCGGAGGATCCTTCAGCTTCGACGGATAGGCAATGGCTATCGCAATAATCGATTGCGGATTATCGAATAGAAGCGCAGGATTGGTTCTTTTCTCCAAATCCGGCTCCTCGAAGCCCGACTCCCTGCCAAGCTCCCGATGTCTGATCAATATTTGCTTTAGTGATACGAACGGGTCGGCGGAGGCGATCCCGATTTTGTCGATGCCAAGGCTCGGTGCCGCCTCAAGCAGCTCTTGCTTCAGCTTTGCCCACCGGTCTGTCATCGTCTACAGCCTCTTGATCGCTTCGCGAGCCAGCTCATCGCAGCGATTGTTCCATTCATTGTCGCTATGCCCTTTGACCTTCACATATTCCACCTTGTGCTTGTTCATAAGCGCCCATAGCTCTTTCCACAGCTCCTGATTCTCGACCGGTTCCTTCTTGCTGTTCTTCCAGCCATTGCGCAGCCAACCGTGAATCCAGCCCTTCTGGAAGCAGTTAACCACATAAGCCGAATCGCTGTAAACCGCAACCTCGCAAGGCTCCTTCAGCAGCTTCAGCCCTTCTATTACAGCCTGGATTTCCATCCGGTTATTCGTCGTATGCTTCTCTCCGCCGGAAATTTCCTTCTTATGCTCGCCAAAAAACAGCACTGCTCCCCACCCGCCAGGGCCTGGATTGCCGGAGCAGGCGCCATCGGTATAGATCATTACATTTTTCATCATTCGCCTCCTGACTGGCATTGCTAAACCTTATAAAGCTCTAATTTCCTTGTATGGCCACAAAATAAAATCGGCGCGACCACGGATCAATTCCTCTGATACAGCATGGAAGGAACGACTATCCAGGCTTGCTCTTAAGCGCCTGTTATCACCCATCACAAAATAATGTCCTTCACTGACAATTTCCGGTCCAAAGCTCATGTCTTCAATGGGGGTGTCGGTATAAGGCTCATCTACCAGCTCACCGTTTCGATACAGCCGCTTATTATGAATCTGTATCTTATCACCCGGAACACCGACTACCCTCTTCACAAGAAACTTCCTATCTAAACCGTTCGAGTTCGGCTCCTTCAAGATCACGATATCTCCAACTTTTGGCTTGCCCGTTAAATAAACAAATTTATTAACGAACAGCCACTCGTCATCCGTAAGCGTCGGCTCCATCGAATGTCCTTCAACCGTCGATAAATTAAATACAAAGAAATGCAATGCCATCACGACTGCAAAAGCAATCACCAGCGTCTTCACCCAGTCCAGCAGCTCTCTCCACCAGCTTGGACGTTCCTGCATATTCATTCATTCACCTCATTAAAATGCTTCAGCCACTCCTCATAATATTGAAGCACATCATGATCCTCGAAAGGAGCCTGTCCCTGATCGATGCGCATAAGCAGCGCTTCCAGCCCTTCATGCACCTTCTTTTCCACCATTTTCGGATAGTGATAGGCCGCTTTATGCATTTCATATTCGTCCTGGTCCACTACGAACCTGTCGCCGTTGGCCGTAAGTATAACATCGAGATCATAATCGATATAAGTGAGCACCTCTCCTTGCAAATAAGGCGGAGAAGCAATATTACAATAATAACGCACGCCGCCCTCCTCCAGCAAAGCAACGATATTAAACCACTGCCCTGGTATAAAAAAAGAGACTGCCGGAACGCGGCTTACCCATACTTTCCCGTCTGATTCTTGAATCGGCGTTTGGCGGTTGATCAGAACCGTCATCGACTCCGCGCGATGCGCGGGAGACATCAGCTCATCATGCACAAGCCAGTTCTGCTGCCATGTACGGTGAAGATGGCCATTATGTTTAAAGCTTTTGATGACACAGTGCCGATATCGTTCCATGACGTTCTCCTCATTAAAGTTAAAGGTTATATGAATAAGAAAAGCATATCTGACCGCCAAAAGCAATGACGATAAGATATGCCCTGCGTACAACATAGCATGCAGTTAAAATCGCGTTACCCCGTTACAATGGCTAGTTTCTGAAAGGACCGGAAAAAGTCGTTTGACGCGTAGCCCAGCGACTCATATAGCGGTAAAATCGGCTCATTGTGCTCGTCCGCGGTAATTAGTATCTTTGTAACATGACGCTGCTCGAAGCGCTGGCGCAATCCCTGTACGAGCGCTTTGCCAATTCCCTGCCGTTGATAAAGCGGCGATACGGCAATGCGGTAATAATAACCTTTGTTATTATCAATCGTACCAATAATCATGCCAACAACCTCTGTTTGATCGACAGCGACGAGAACCAAATCGCTATCCCATGACAATTGGCGGCCAAAAGCTTCCATCGTTTGTTCGTAACACTCTTCGGTAAGAACATCCTCTAGGAGTGCTGTAATTGGTCGGTAATCGGATAACTGGAAGGAACGAACATTCATTACATTTACACCTTCTATACCATGTCATAGTATTGCATCTAGCATATAATACGACAAAATTTAACGAAATCCTGCTTCTATCTTTAATATTCCTTAAAAAAATCCAAGAAATCATTGATTATCTCTTGAAAGCGCTTAATTTTAAGCGCTTTCATTCATTTTATCACTTTTTTTTGTAAAAGATTTGTTATTCAAATGTCCTCCCGTATATTCCATTAGGTACTGAGATACTATAAAAGAGGTTAAGCGGGCTCACCATCCTATCCGACTTTTGAAACAATAATGTTGATTTATTCGATCGGATAAGGGATAATGGAATGGAATAAGTACATATAAATAGGAGGCTGTAAAAAATGGCACATCAACTACCTGCTTTGCCTTACGCGCATAACGCACTTGAGCCGCATATCGATGCGACTACAATGGAAATTCACCACGGCCGTCACCATAACGCATACGTGACTAACCTTAACGCTGCTTTGGAGTCCGCTCCGGAATTGCAAAGCAAATCGATCGAGGATCTGATCTCCGATCTGGCAAGCGTACCTGAAGCTATCCGCACAGCTGTTCGCAACAACGGCGGCGGACACGCGAACCACAGCTTGTTCTGGGAAACAATCGCACCGAACGCTGGCGGCGCGCCTACTGGCGCTCTTGCAGCAGCAATCGAAAGCGAGCTTGGCGGCTTCGAAGCTTTCAAAGCTGACTTCGCGAAAGCAGCAGCAACCCGTTTCGGCAGCGGTTGGGCTTTCCTTGCAGTTGCTAACGGCAAATTGAAAGTATACAGCTTGCCTAACCAAGACAGCCCGATCATGGAAGGCGAAACGCCAATCCTTGGCCTGGATGTATGGGAGCACGCTTACTACCTGAACTACCAAAACAAACGCCCTGACTACATCGCGGCGTTCTGGAACGTAGTAAACTGGGCTGAAGTAGGCAAACGCTACGAAGCAGCTGTAAAATAAGTTTAATTTCACACAAAAGGCGCTGTCCTCAGATGAGGCAGCGCCTTTTTTATGACTAAAAGCAGTCTTTATGCTCCGGTTCCCTTCTCCTGCCGGTATTGGCTTGGCGTACAATCGTATTTCTTGCGGAACACCTGCGTGAAATGCCTGACGTCCGGATAGCCGACCAATTCGGCGATTTTTGTGATGGACCGGTCGGGATCGGCCAGCAGCTCGGTTGCCCGCTCCATACGCAGCTGCGTCACGTATTCCTTGTAGCCGTTGCCGGTTCTCTGTTTAAAAAGCTTGCTGAAATACACAGGATTTAAATACACAACAGACGCTACGAGCTCAAGCGACAAATTTTCTTTGAAATTGCTGCGGATATATTGAAGCGCGATATCAATGACATCGTCTTTATTTTCAGATGAAATATCGCCAGCACGGTCAATGCCGTTCTGATTAAGCTTCCGGATTTCCCCTGGAATGGCATTAAAATCGGCAAGCAGCGGGCTTAAATAAAACTGATAAGGCACTTTGAGACAATTATTTAAATGCAATACGGCACCCGATCGGAAATGCTCGGCCGTCCAATTGGCATGCAGGGTAACTACGCCCGTCAAAAAATCGCCGTCTAAATTCACGATAAAGCCTCTTCCATGCTGACCAATATACTCAGTCATCACATTTTCGACGATAAAATTTTTTAACGTCAACTCCGGATTGCTATCCAGCTTGACGGCCAGCAGATGAAATCGGTCATGCTCCTCCTTAATCGAGGTCAAATCGAAGCGGCCGATATCCAGCCCTTTCACCCATCGCCTAAACACAGCCTCGCGGAGATATTTCAAATTGAGCTCAAGCAGGCTGGAATCGGACATTTGACGCTCCTGTTGACTCCACTCCGCCTCTAATGCAGTAACCGATTTTATAATTTGCTCCTTGCCGAACGGCTTCAAAATATAATCACGTGCCCCAAGCCGCAGCGCCTCCTGCGCATAGGCGAACTCCGAATGCGCGGACACGACGATCCACTTGATCGCGGAATGCGTATGCCGCACCTGCGCAAGCAGCTCCAATCCGTTCATGCCTGGCATCATAATATCGAGGAAAACGGTGTGGATGCGATGTTGAAGCAAAACTTGCAGCGCATCCGCAGCGGAGGAGGCCGTACTTACTTCAATTTCTGGAAATGCATGATTAATGGTTCGCTTAATCCCGTCTCGTATCGTTTTTTCATCGTCAACCACAAGCACATGCATGGCAACTCCCCCTCCGTTAGCACTTTTAGCTTTCCTTATTGATTAATGATCGGCAATATGACCGTAACCGTTGTACCGTGATTCTCCTCGCTATTGATTTGGATGCCATAGCCCAGCCCATACTCCAGAATCAGTCTGCGGTGTACATTTAAAAAGCCTGTTCCCGAGCCCGATGCGTGTCCATATATCGACGGCTCCACCGTGTGGCTTCTGCGTTCCTCCTCCACAAGCTGATTCCACTCCAATAAATCTGCACGCTTAAGCGAGCACTGAAGCTCATCAAGCCTGGCGGCGGACATCCCTTTGCCATTATCCTGTATATGAATACAGAGCGTCTGACCCTTCTCCGACGTTGTTATACGGACCATACCTTCATCCGGATGGGAGGACAAGCCATGAATCACCGCATTTTCGATCAGCGGCTGCAGTGTCATTTTGGGCATCATCGTTTGCAGCCGCTGCTCATTGATGTCAAGCTCCACACGGATGCGGCCGTCCGAACGTGCGCTAATAATGGTCAAATAATGATTAATCTGTTCAAGCTCCTCCCTAAGCGTAGCCTGAGAGCTGCGCCAATCGCTGCTGTAACGGAACATGCGCGAGAGGGAGAGCACGAGATTAGCCAGCTTTTCATTATTCTGCTCGTCCAGCAGCCAATAAATCATATCCAGCGTATTGTATAAAAAATGCGGGTTAACCTGGGATTGCAAAGCATGAATTTGCGCGTTTTTCTCGCTTGCCGTCGCCACTCGAACCCGTTCCACAAGCTGATTAATTTCGCCAACCATTCGGTTGAAATGATCATTCAAGTAGTTAATCTCATCATAGGATTTTTTCGTCACCAGCTGCGTGCTGAGATCTCCCCGCTCCACCCGCCGCATCTCTTGTACAATCATTTTGATCGGCTTGGATACCGATCTCGACAAAAATGCGGCAAGCGCTACTGCAAGAAGGACCAGTGCGCTTGTTACGAATATGAAGTAGCGATTCGCTTCGGCCCGCTCCAGATTGGCCACCGGCTTAGGCGTAATATTAAGAAGCTTCCAGCCTAGCCTCGGCTCCTGTGCCGTAACGATCAAGTGCTGGCTGTCGCTGACGTCGGTTGCCCGCTCCTTAAACGTATAGCGGGACAGCTCCGACAGCTCCTGCGGCAACTCCTGATCGTTCCCGGAGGAGACCAGCAAGCGGTCCTTATTGGAATAAACGTATGAACGGCTCTCCGGCTTAATCGTTAAATTGTTCATCGAGGAGAAGAAATTTCTTGGATCCGCCTCGATGACCAGCACGCCTAAAGGACGGTTCGTGCTCAAATTCGTCATGAGCCGCCCGAACGTAAATACAGCATCATCCCTTACTGTCAAGGACTCCTGCAGCATACCGCCCCACAACATCGTTCCGTCTGACCTTTGCAACTCCTTAAACCAGTCGCTTTCCATGAAATTTGGATTTAGTGAATGGGTTATCGATTCATAGCTGTACACATTTCCATTGTTCGTAATGACATGAATGCCCTTCACATCGTTGTAGCTGTAAAAAATCGAGCCGAGCGCCCCCATCATCAGCAGTTCTTTGTTGATTTGCAGATGGGGCAGCGTCTCTTCCCTGGAAAGCAGACGCTGTATTTCCGCGTTGCCAATTACGGATTTCGTCAGACTGTCATAGCCTCTCGCCAGTGAGGAGAAGTTAACCATCGCTTGCGATACGTTGCGCTGCGCAGCTTCCCCTACCTGAACTTCGATTTGATTGGCCGTGTAACGGTAGAAGATACCGGTAAGACCGATCAGCAGCACTAAGGTAGACAGCAAAATCCACAATAGGAGCTGCGTCCGAAATGAATTGAGTCGTAGCCGATTCAAAGCCTTGCCCTCCTGCCATTAACACTGACACGGCGCTGGCACACTTAGCCCTTAACGGCTCCGGCAACCATGCCTTTTGTAATTTTATCCGAAAGAATGAAATAAACGCTAATAACCGGCAGCGCGCCTAATACGAGAAAAGCTCCGATTGCGCCATAGTTAGCCGTATATTGCCCGACAAAGCTGTTCAGCCCAAATGGTAGCGTCTTGAGCGAGTCAGCCGACAAGAAGGTCGCTGCAATAATATATTCATTCCATATCGATATAAAGGTTAGAATCGTAACGGTCATGATCGGCGGCACCGTGATAGGAAGAATAATGCTGAAAAAGGTCCTGTAAATCGATGCCCCGTCGATCATGGCGGATTCTTCAATTTCGTGTGGAATGCCTTTCAAAAAACCCGACAGAATAAAAACTGCTATTGGAATCGAGAAGGCCACATAAGGAATGATAATGGATAAATGTGTATTCAAAATATCCATATTTTTGAAAATAATCATAAGCGGAAGCAGCGTCGACTGAATCGGAATCATGATCCCGATTAAAAATACGAGCAGCACCGTGCTGCCAAAGCGCCATTTGAATCTCGTAATCGCATACGATACCATGCCGCTGAACACGATGGTCAGGATCAGCGTGATCCCTGTAACGAAAATACTGTTCCCTACATATTTCAAATAATTTCCTGAAGTAAATGCGTCCACATAGTTCTGCCATTGTGGCGCTTTAGGCAGCGCAAAGAACTGACCGGACATGATCTCGCTATTCGTCTTAAAAGAGTATAACAGGAGCCAGATAAGCGGGTAAAGCTGTGTGACTGCCAATATCCCCATAAAAACCCATGCTCCTACACGTCTTGCCTTGCGCGTGTCGAATCCGGAGGATTGCTGGATCGTAATCGATTGCTTCAATGTATCCTTGCCTGCAACTGGCGTATTCATCGTTGTTATCTCCTTTCTCTAAGAGGCTGCTTCCTCTGAACGCTTGAACAGTAAATTTAATACGACCGTCATGACTAAGCAGAAGATGACAAGGAATGTTGAAATTGCGCTGCCATAGCCATACTTGAAGGAGTTGAAGGTCATATAGTACATATGCGTAGAAATTACCTCCGTAGTATTAGCCGGTCCTCCGCCGGTCATGACGACGATCAGGTCAAAGGCCTTCAGTGAGCCGATAACGGCAAGCACAACCGATATTTTAATTACCGGCGACAGCAGCGGCAGCGTAATATAACGGTCCGCCTTGAGGCCTTCGGCGCCATCGATACTGGCAGCCTCGTACAGATCAGTTGATATATTTTGTACCCCTGTAAATTGAATGAGGACATGGTACCCGATGTACTGCCAGAAAATAACGAAGCAAAGCGCAAAAATAGCCATATCCGCATCCGCCAGCCAGGTTCTCGTCCACGATTGAAGCCCCACCGTGGTGAGCAGCTGATTCAACATACCGCCGAGCGAAGCCGGATTATAAATGGCCTTCCAGAGCTGACCGATGACGACTACGGATAGGATCACCGGCAAAAAGTAGCTGGAAACGAGAAAATTCGGTTTTTTAACATAGCGGCTCAGCAGAATAGCCACCAGAATCGCAATCGGTATTTGGGCTAGCGAGAACAGCGATATATATAGCGTTCTTAATACAGCCGGCCAGAAAATTGGGTCCTGCGTAAACATAACCTTATAATTGTCGAAGCCGACGAAAACCTGATCGCCCATTCCTGCCCATTCCACAAAGGAATAATAGACCGATACGAGAATCGGGGAGAACACAAAGGCCATATAAAATAATAAACAGGGAAGAACGAAGACGGCTAGCGTTCCTCTACTCACTCTCAATACACCGTTCACATAAATCCCCTCCCTAGCTTTAGGAGAAACAAAGGGAACCTTTCGGTTCCCAATGTTAAGTCCCGCTTTTTATTTTTTGTTCATTTCCCACGTATTTTGATGTTCCTGCGCCAAATCCTCGGCTTTCATTTCTTTGATCAGCAAGCTTTGCAGCCCTGTCAAATGCGTTTGAGTCGTCGAAGGCTCGATGACATTGTCAAAGTTCATGTCTCCGCCTTGCACTTCATTGAAACGTGCCATTGCATCGATAGCTAGATCAGAATAGCCCGCTGCCTTGAGGTCTCCCTCAACCTTTTGCGCCAGACCTACTGCAGCTTTTTTCTCAAAAGCCACCTTAGGATAGTTCAAAAGCAGGTATTTCAAGAATTTTTTGCTTTCATCCAGGTGGTCGCTGTTCGCGCCAAGCGCATAGGCGGTGCCAGGAGCGATCACATAATCGGTAACGCTGCCTTTACCGCCAACAGTTGGGAACGGAAGGAAACCGATTTTTCCTTTTACCGCCTCGGAAGCATCAATGGATGGAATTTCCCATGTTCCCATGAAATACATCGCTGCTTTACCGTCGCGGAATTGCTGGGATGCCGTGTTGTAATCGTAAGTAGCTGCGCCTTCTTGATACGCGCCTGCTTTGATCAAATCCTGCGTTTTTTGGATCGCTTCAACGAATACCGGATCGGTAAATTGTTTGTTGCCTGCTACAACCTCGTCAAGGAATTTCGGTCCGCCGTTCACGCGTTGAAGAATGTTCGTAAACATGAAGGATAGCGGCCATTTGTCCTTGCCGGCCAGCATCATGGCAGGGATGCCTGCCTCTTTGAACTTCGGTACGGAGGCAATAATATCTTCAAACGTTGCCGGAGGCTCTACGCCTGCTTTCTCGAACAATTCTTTGTTGTAGTAAATGCCTGCGATATTCATGTTGTAAGGCAGGGCATATACATTGCCGTCGAAGGAATAGTAATCCAGAACACCTTCGAGGAACGTTCCCTTCAGCTCATCATCAAGCATATCGTTCAGCGGAGCCAGCACTTTACCGTTTGCGAACGGCTGAAGCTGTGCGCCCGGATTAACCATGGTGATATCGGACACTTCACCGGATGCGGCTTGCGTTTTCAGTTTAACCTTTTGCTGCTCAATATCCAGACGGTCCCATTCGATTTTGACGTTTGGATTTTCAGTCATATAGTTGTTGGCAATTGTCTCTTCAACCTGATAAGCTGGGGTACTTTTGTCCGTCTGCAGGGTTTGGAACGTAATGGTCACTGCTTTGGCTTCTGTATTACCTGCCGCAGTTGTGTTGCCTGTTCCTGTTCCTGTTTCGGCATTGTTGCTTCCACAAGCTGCTAAAGTAAATGTTAGCGCTGCTGCAAGCGCCAAGCTGATTACGCGCTTTTTCTTCATCTTTTGTTTCCCCCTAGATAATTGATATCGTTTACATTTCATACTTTACAGCTTATAAAGATTTTTCGGTATGCAAAAAATCAACATATTATGTTGAAATTTTAGATATTTATCGACGCGCTTTGCGTTCTTAGGTTAACTTCTGCACACCGGATAGGCAAATGCCGCATAGATTAGTACAGGATTATCGCCTAATTTGCTATATGAAGGAGACTGAGTGCTCGCATGGACTATACTTACGCTGAAGAGCAAAAATTTCGCATGGCTCAGCGACAAGCGGCGACCGCCGGAAGCGACTGCGGCTGCGGCGGACCGCGCTTAAGCATACCTCCGGTTCCTGCCGGTATAGGACCGGGAGGGCCGGGACCGGGGTCGGGGCCCGGACTTTTCCAGCATGGGCCGGGACCGGGGCCATCTGTAACGGTAGTCATTAACGGCGGAAGAATATTCCCTGCCATCACGCAAGCTTATCGTGTTCCGTTCTATCCTGGCTTATCGATCTATCAAGCATTGGCCGCAACCGGAGTTGTGCGCTTTAACTGGAACGGACAGATCATCTCCGTCAGCGGTATTCCAATTGGAGCAAATATTAGCTATCAGCTACAGCTCAATGGACGCATCATTCCTCCTTCGCTTCTCAGCTTCCCAGTCCAGCGAAATGACGCTGTCACGCTCCAGCTCATTTATAATCCGTTCCCGCGCGAGGATGAGTCGGAAGGACAATAGGATCAGCAAGATGAATTCAGAGGCAGCTTGCCGCTGAACGTTCCTGTACAAACAATAAGAGCTAGAAACAACCGTCTCCTCCGGACGATTGCTTCTAGCTTTCTCTATGACTTTATTGCCTTCCCTTTACCAATAATCAGCTTCAATTGATCATTTTCATAACCAACCTCGTAGGTCACTTGGTACTTGCTTAACACATACTCGCCATTTACCCGCTCGTCTACCGATATTACAGCAATGACGGTCGCTCGATCGTCTTTGCTGCTTTTCACGTGCATATCATCTATGACAACATTTCGCGTTCCAAGATAGCCCTCGCGGAACTGCTCGTAGGTTGTGCCTTCCTTCCAATTGCCGCCGAGCAGTGAATAAGCGTATACATAGTCGGCATTATTCAAGCTGTCGTAGAAATGTGTAACCAAATATCCGGCGAACTCATCTACCGCGACCTCTTCCTCTACCTCCAGCGAGTCATCCGGCTGCTCCAGCTCGGGAAGCTCGTCCATCGGCTCCTTAGACCAGCCTTCAGCCAGCTCTATCACATTTGCAATAGGTAGGCTAAAACCGATCGAGCCCTGATCGTAGCCTGCCGAATTAATGCCGATCACCTCGCCCGTCTTTTGATCGACTAGCGGTCCGCCGCTATTGCCGGGGGCGATAGGCGCTGAAATTTGATACAAATCGGAATACAGATAGGGCTCAATTTCAAAGCTTCTTCCCGTACCGCTAATAATTCCGGTCGTAACCGTATTTTGAAAGCCAAGCGGACTGCCGACAGCCAGTACCTCGTCACCCACCTCCGCCTTCTCATCGCGTACAACCTGCAGTGGCTCCGTACCTACTAAGGCCGGAACACGGACAACGGCGATATCCGTTTCTGTACTAATCCCAATTACCTCGCCATCCAGCTCGCGAGCATCTGACGTTTTGATTTTTACCTTTTTCGTCCCTGCTACGACATGCGCATTCGTAATCAGGTCGCCTTCCATGTTATAAAGAAAACCAGAGCCCTGCGAGCCGCTGTCCGTCTCGATCATCACGACTAGCTTCTGCGTTTCAAAAATAATATCCTTAAGCGAACCAACCTTCCCTTCCTCGACAACCGCAAGCAGTGGATTTCCCGCCATCTGATCCGGAACCTTGGAATGAACCGTATAGGCAGCGCCTGCACCCGCGCAAACAATGAGGGTCGATGCAATGATGCTGACCCATGTTCGTTTTCTCATCCTCATCGCCCCCTTAATCCAAATACCACGTCGCATGATCGACAACGACAGTCGTATTGTCAACATAAACGCCATATACCGTACTACTAAAGCTCATGGTCTCGCCAGGCTCCACATATTGAGGCGTTGCATCTGCCGTCCCGGAGCCAAGTTCATTTCCTTCAGCATCCATAACGGTAAACTGAATAGAAATCCCATAAATTGGACGCGTTGCCGCATTTTTCAGTTCGCCGGCAATATTGAGATCGCCGAACTCATCCAGCGTCGTTTCTATGTTGACGACCTCTACCGCTGCCGTCTGATTTTTCAAATCCTCGGCAGCCGCATTTTGCATGGCTTGCTCAAGCCGCTGCTGCTCCGCCTGCTCATACTGCTCCTGCGCCTGGCGTATTCGCTCCTCCAGCTCCGTCAACTTCTCATCATCCAAAGCAAAATCAAGTGCTCTGTTTGTCACTGCCAATGCATCGTTGTAATTTTTCTTGCCCAGCAGCGCTTCTGCTTCCGCATAGCTAATCTCCACGATTCTTGCTACGATCTGCTCTCGTACAGCTATCGCTTCATCACTATCTAAATTATTCGCGACATTAAGCTTCGCTTCAAGCTCATCCACCGTCTTCAGCTCCGCGAGCTCTTCCGTAAGCGTCATTACGCCCAGCTTTACCTGATGGACCTCGAGTTGCTCCTTCACCTTCGCAAAAATGGGCTCCGAATGCCCCCGAAGCGCATCACGCACCTGCTCCAATGCCTGCTTTGCTTCGCTCAGCTTCCGCTCCTCAATCAGCATTCCCGCAGCCGCCGCCGAGTGCTCGAGCTCGATTACATACGATACGATATCCACATCCGCCTGCAGCGCCGCATAGTCCGGTCTGGCATCTGCCGCTTCCTTCAGCATCGCCAGCGCCTCGGCATACTTGCCTGTCAGCGCCATGCTTCTTGCATCCGCCTGCATGTCCATTACTCTATCATTCAGATCAGACTCATAACTATAGTAAGCAAATACGACAGCAGCCGTTACGAACGCTAGCAGAACAGGAGTCAGCCACGCCCATAAGGAGCGCGCTCCTCCTTGCTTTCCGGCATCCTTCGGCATATACCGCTGCTCGTTCGAAATAGCAGTCTCTGCAGCAGCAGCCGACTCGAATGCTCCGGCCTCCGCTTCAGCACTCGCCTCTGTCTCAAACTCCATTTCCACTTCAAGCAATCTGCCGCATTGACTGCAATAAATCGCATCATCTGTCCGTTTCTTCCCGCAATGATGGCAATACACTTCCGTTCATCCCCCAGCATTCATACTCCCTGTGCACATCTCTCTATTCTATATGAAAAAGTAAATGATCTCCAATTAATATTAGTGGAAATTTTTAATTAAAAAAAGAAGAGTACAGCCATTACAGCTGTACCCTAGTCCCGTGAACAAGTTGCTAGGGAATACTGGTTCGCCAAAGAAAAAACGCCCCTAGGCGTCCTTTCCTTATATGTATGCTTTTAGACATCCAATTCCTTTAACCGTTCCAGCATATATCTCCTTACATCCGCGCCAAGATCGCCGCGCTCCAACGCGAAATCGATCGTTGCCTGGACGAAGCCCAGCTTGTCGCCGACATCATGCCTGCGTCCGTCAAAGCGATAGGCGGACAACGCTGCAATTTGATTCAGCTGCTGCAGACTATCGGTAAGCTGAATCTCTCCTGCCTTGCCCGGTGTCGCCCTCTCGAGCAGTCCGAATATGGCCGGGTCCAGCACGTAACGGCCGACAACCGCAAAATTGGAGGGCGCTTGTCCAAGTGCAGGCTTCTCGATAATATTGCGAACCCGAGCGATCTGCCGCCCTGCTTCGATATCGACGATGCCATATTTATGCGTCTGATCCCAAGGAACCTCCATCACCGCTACTACCGATGATCCTGTCTCCTCATACACTGCGATCATTTCACCCAAGCAAGGCGGGTCGGATTTGAGAATATCATCGCCAAGCAGCACCGCGAACGGCTCATCTGCAATGAAACGCCGAGCGCATAATACGGCATGTCCGAGCCCCAGCGGCTCCTTCTGACGAACATAGTAGATATCGGCAAGCTGGGATATTTTCCGGACCATCTCCAGCATTTCCTCATTGTGACGAGCCTCCAGCTCCATCTCCAGCTCAGCTGATTTGTCGAAATGGTCCTCGATGGCCCGTTTGTTCCGGCCGCTCACGATGACGATACTTTCAATCCCCGACTGAACAGCCTCTTCAACAATATATTGGATCGCTGGCTTATCGATGATGGGAAGCATTTCCTTTGGCTGCGCCTTCGTTGCAGGCAAAAATCTTGTACCTAATCCGCCAGCAGGAATGATCGCCTTCCTTATCCGCTTATCCATCTAAATATCGCTCCTCTTCATCTCCTTAATCGAAACTACTTCTTTTATCATAACCTTGATACTATTAATAATCTATGAACCTATGAGTGGATTTCGGCAAGCAGGACCAGAAGGCTTGCTCAAGCTAGCTCCCAACATGAACGTTGTATGAACGATATTGACACAAAGGTTAGTTTATAATAATTTTAAAGTAGTATTCATTACTTCATCATGTGATAACCCGAATGGAGGATATATATGGTACACAAAACTATTATTATCGGAACAGGTCCCGCTGGCTTGACGTCAGCTATTTATTTGGCTCGCGCGAACATGGAGCCGCTTGTTATTGAAGGCTGGCAGCCTGGCGGTCAATTGACGACTACAACGGAGGTTGAGAACTTCCCCGGCTTCCCAGACGGCATACTCGGCAGCGAGCTTATGTCCAACATGCGCAAGCAAGCACAGCGCTTCGGAGCAACATTCAAAACCGGCTCCGTCAAAAGCGTCGATTTCAGCAAACGTCCTTACACGCTTGACGTTGAAGGGCTTGGAGAGCTGCAAGCCGAGTCCATCATTATCTCGACTGGCGCATCCGCAAAATATCTCGGCATTCCGGGCGAGCAAGAAAATATCGGACGCGGCGTAAGCACTTGTGCAACCTGCGACGGCTTCTTCTTCCGCGGCAAAAAAATCATCGTTGTCGGCGGCGGCGACTCCGCGATGGAGGAAGCGGTATTCCTTACTCGTTTCGCCTCCGAGGTACGCCTTGTTCACCGTCGCGAAGAGCTTCGCGCATCGAAAATCATGCAGGACCGCGCTCGCGCCAACGACAAAATCGTTTGGAGCCTAAACAACACACCGCTTGAAGTCGCTGCTACGGGTATGGGCTTGCAAGGGTTGAAAGTACGCAATAACGAGACTGGCGAGGAAGAGCTTCTAGAAGCAGACGGCCTGTTTGTAACGATCGGCCATACGCCGAACACTGGGTTCCTTGGCGGCCAAATCGACTTGGATGAGCAAGGCTACATTATCGTGAAGCCAGGCACCTCCGAGACGAATATCCCAGGCGTATACGCATGCGGCGACGTGCAGGACCGCAATTATCGCCAAGCGATCACCGCTGCAGGCAGCGGCTGCATGGCTGCTCTAGACTGCGAACGTTTCTTGGAAGAACATGCACATGAGGCCGTTCACGCCTAAATTTTTTTTACAAAATAGACTGGTACAATATGTGCAAATTATGTATAATAAATGTGTTGAGAGATACAATAGAAAGGCAATGCTACCGCAACCATTTGTTCACCATATGCTTCGCGTGAGCGTCGCCTGAACAATTTTAATGGAAAAAGGTACAACCTCGGCTTTATGCAGGGGTTGTACCTTTTTCGCGTTTTAGAACCCTAAAATATAAGGAGCGATGAAAACATGCTATTAGAAGCTATTTATCACAGACCGAAGCAGAACTGGGCATACGCCTATGACGGCAAAACGCTGCACATTCGGCTGCGGACCAAAAAAGACGATGTTGCCGTTGTTGACGCGATCGTTGGAGACAAGTACGCTTGGGATCAAACGATCACGACGGTTCCGATGCATATTTTCACTTCTGATGCGTTGTTCGATTATTGGGAGACGGCTGTTATTCCTCCCTTCCGCCGCCTTCGCTATGCATTTCGTCTAACAAGCGGTACGGAAAGTATTTTGTTCACTGAAAAAGGCTTTGAGCTGAAGCTTCCGGACAATCCGAATACGTTTTTCGATTTTCCATATATTAATCCCATTGACGTTTTTGAGCCGCCAGCATGGGTGAAGGACGCTGTCTTCTATCAAATTTTCCCTGAGCGGTTCGCGAACGGCGACCCTTCTCTTGATCCTGAAAACGTTGAGCCATGGGGCGGCGAGCCCACTGCGAAAAACTTTTTTGGCGGCGACCTGCAGGGTGTAATCGATCACTTGGATCATATCGCCGAGCTCGGTGTTAATGCCGTTTACTTCACGCCTCTGTTTGAGGCGACAACGAACCATAAATACGATACGCAGGATTATATGAAGGTTGATCCGCATTTCGGCACGAATGAGAAGCTGAAGGAGCTGGTTGACGCTTGTCATGCGCGCGGCATTCGCGTGCTGCTCGATGCGGTGTTTAATCATTCCGGCAAAACATTTCCCCCGTTCGTCGATGCGCAGAAGAATGGACAGCAGTCCAAATATGCGGATTGGTTCCACGTGCGAGAATGGCCGCTGCAGGTGATCGACGGCGTTCCGACGTATGAGACGTTCGCTTTCGAACCGCTGATGCCAAAGCTTAACACGGAGCATCCTGAAGTAAAAAAATATTTGCTCGACGTCGCTCGCTACTGGATCGAAGAAATTGGCATCGACGGCTGGAGGCTGGACGTTGCCAACGAGGTGGATCATCAGTTTTGGCGCGAGTTCCGGCAAACGGTGAAGTCCGTGAATTCGGAAGCTTATATTTTGGGAGAGATTTGGCATGACTCGATGATGTGGCTGCAAGGTGACCAATTCGACGCAGTGATGAACTATCCGTTCACGAATGCGGTGCTTGATTTCTTCGCTTACCAGAAGATTGATGCTGGACAGTTCGCTTCTGCGATCGGCGCACAGCTCGCGGCTTACCCGCAGCAAATAACGGAGTCGGCGTTCAACCTGCTCGACAGCCATGACACCCCTCGTCTGCTTACGATCTGCGAGGACAACACAGAGGCAATGAAGCTTTCCTCGTTGTTTCAGCTTACCTATCCAGGTACGCCTTGCATCTACTACGGCGACGAGGTTGGCATTAACGGCGGCGGCGACCCAGGCTGCCGCAAATGCATGGTTTGGGATCCTTCGGAGCAGAACCTGGAGCTTCTGCAGTTCTATACGGCAGCTATCGGGCTGCGTCACAGCTACAGCGCTCTTCGCAGTGCGGACATTCGCTTCGTTCATGTCGGCGAAGCAGACGGCACCATCGCGTACGAGCGCCGCGATGGCGATCAGCGCCTGCTTATCGCGCTGAATGCGCGCGGCGAAGCTGCAGACCTGCGCTTCGCGGTTGATGCAGCGCCGGCCGCCATCGGCACAAAGCCGCACGCGATTGCGTTCACGGGCTTTGCTAAAGCGGCTGCTGCTGAAGGCAGCGACACGCTCCAAGCAACAGCAGCCAGCACTGACGCAGCAACAGCAGCTGTCGCATCGAAGGGCGGCGTCTCCGCTTGGACAACGCTGCTCTCGGGCATAGACAGCGCAACGGAAGACCAGACGCTGACAAGCAATGCGGCAGGTGAACTTAGCATCTCCTTGCCGGCATATGGCTATGTCATCTTGAAGCAAGTAACTGCGTAAGGCTAATTACTAGCGGCTGAAATCATTTACAAGGGGGCAGTCCTCTAAGTAGATAAATCTACTCGAAGGACTGCCCTTTTTTCATGAACAACGGACTGGCAGCCGTTTTATATGCTCCTTTAGGCAAGCCTCTTCATCAATTAATTCGATTTAACAAAACTAATTATAGAAATTGCCTCGAATTAAGTCCGCCAAAACGAATGAAACATCGATAAGACGTCCGAAGTCCCGCTAGACAAAGGAAGAGAATCCATGGCATAATGACTTAAACGATTAAGTGAATGAGATGGGGATGCTTTCGATGCCAGTTTTGCTTCGCAAAACCTTTAGGAGTTGATGTTCTTGAAAAAAGCTACGCTTAAGGATATTGCCAGAGCCGCTGAGGTTTCCGTCGCCACGGTCAGCTATGTAATCAACAATGTGCCGAATCAGACCATTCCGGAAGAAACGAGGTGTCGGGTGCTTGAGGCCGCCAAGCAGCTGAGCTATGTGCCGAATCTGGCCGCCAGATCATTGGTAAAGCAAAAGTCAGGTCTTATCGGCATCCTTATCAATCGATCGGAAAACGAAGGCTTTTGGCGAAGCTTTACTTATACGCATTTTGTTGAGCGGCTGGAGCGGCTTCTTACTGAACGCGGCTATCACGTTGTTCTCGCCACGCTTGACGCATCCAATCCAAAGCTGGATATCATATCAGAGCGCAAGCTTGACGGCGTATTCGTCGTCGACGTCAAGAAGGAATACTTTCATCTGATCTCGAGTCATTTTTCAGTTGGGGTACCGCTTATTGTGGTGGACAGCATCATTGAAGATCCGCTTTTCTATAAGGTCAACTATGATTATGAGGATGCTATTTCGAGGGCGAGCGAAATCTCCTCCCTGCACCAAAGCTATATTATTGCTGACCGCCCAAACAACAACGAGTTTGCAGATGCTATCCGCAGTCTTCCAGGTGTTGATGATCGCATGATCCACTTCATGGAAAGCGAGGTGAAGCTCAAGCAGTTTCTCGAGCAGCAAGGCGAAAAGCATGGCATCGTGCTTAATGAGTTTACTTCTATCCTGGCTGCCAGGTATGTCGAGCCTGCAAAATTAACCGTCATTTGCACTGCCGGTTGTCCGGAAATCTCACCTGCCGCTTCTCATCGCCTTCAATTTGGAGACCGTAAGCCCGAGGCAGCTTACCAGCTGATGCTTCAGCTGCTTGATGATCCGAATAATGGACCAAAGCACAAATATAGAAATGTAAAAGCCATTAATGATTAGCCGACAGCACTATATCACATACGAAAAATGATTTTACGGCAGTTGCTCAGCAGAGGCCTTCACGGCTGGACCAACCATGTGAAGGCAGAATAACTCTGCTTTTTAATATAATAACTTAAACGTTTAAGTTATTATAGACTTCTCTTTGCGATTAAACATGGGAGGTAATATTATGCTTGAGTTAGCCAAAGATAATGGTACAAAAGCAGCAACGAGTCAGCAACCAGACACAAGAGGTGCATCCATATGGAAAAACCGCACCTTTCTGTTCGTTTTTACGAGCTACAGCATATCTTTGCTGGGCAACACGTTCCACAGCATTGCACTTAATCTGTGGGTGCTGCAATCGACCGGGAGCGCTAAGCTAATGTCGGCTGTACTTATCACTCACCTTGTCATAAGCATGCTGTTCGGCTCATTTGCCGGTACGGTCGCGGATCGCAAGGACCGCAGAACGCTTATGTGGGTAACGGATATCGTCCGCTTCATTCTCGTCGCTGTCATCGCCATTTTGATCTATTTACCGAATGTACCCTTTATTTATATCATCCTATTAACCGGCCTGGTCGCATTCGCAGGGGTGTTTCGTGCGCCGGCCTTTCAGGCTTCCTTGGTGGAGATTGTCGGCAAGGAGCAGCTGACGCAGGCCGTCGGCGCGATCAGCATCTCGGATAATATGACCCGAATTATGGGCTTCGCATTAGGCGGAATTGCCGTGGCCGCGTTCGGAGGCGCCTTTGCTATTGCGATTGATGCCGCCGCCTTCCTGCTGTCGGCGATCCTGCTGCTTTTGGCAGGCAAATTCCCGTATAAAGCGGCCAAAGATGCCGCTACCACTGAAAAGGCCTCCTTCAAGCAGGATTTAGCCGACGGTTTCCGTTACGTGTGGAGTAACGCTTTTGCAAAAGCGGCCGTCATTCTTCTGCCAATTGTCATGTTTTTTTTCCTATCAACGTTCATGCTCATACAAGTAATGGCCGTTCAGGTATGGCAGGCGAAACCTTTTATCTTCGGGCTGCTGGAAGCTTGTATTCCGCTTGGCTATGTCATTGGCTCAATCGTAATTATGAGGCTCGACCGTCGCTTGAAAAACAGAGGGAAGTGGATATTGGGAAGCATGCTTCTAATGGGACCTATGTTTATAGCCATTGCTCAGATACCGGCAGCCGCTATCGCCCTGCCGCTCATCCTGCTTGTAGGCTTTTTGTTCTCGTTCAGTACAACAATTATATTTATCGTACTGCGGGTGGGCATCGATCCAGCGATGCAAGGCAGAGTGTTCGGGCTGCTCGGCGCCTTAACAAGCGTCGCTCCGCCTATCGGGCTCGCTGTATTCTCCAGCCTGTCCGATATTTATGGTCCGGCAATCATTATAACAATAAGCGGAGCGATGATGCTTATAGTCAGCATTTTGGCATACGTCCGTATGCCGTCATTTCGAAATTTCAATTAGAAGGCAGCTGATATCCAATAACCCTCTCATGCTTATCCAATCGACCATACCTGCTACGGCGAACTGCAGCTGTCCAGGTCCAATTTGGAGCAGCCCGAATCCGTGGCAGAGCGGTTGCTTTTGAAGCGCCGTGAGGCTTCTTTAACCCTTATTACAGATGAAGAAGCGTTATCATTTCGTCGGCTCGACACGTTGGGGATGAGACAAACTCCCATTCCAAGTTTTCCGCGTTTAATGCGACCAGAAGCTTTGAATTTCTCAACACAGTTGTGGGAGAGAGGAGATCGTACCCTCTTGCCACCCTCTCTTATCGACCACTGTGATAGCACCAAAAAAACAGTCGAGCAGATGATTCTGTCTGCTCGACTGTTCCTTGTTACTTCAATATAACCGTACTATACGCTGGTACTGTCAATGTACTTCCGTCAAGCTTCGCTTCGCCGTTGGAGCGTGCAATCTCCTTGAACGCGCCAAATGCTTTGGACGGCTGCAGTTCAGCTGTCTGCAGCTCGCCGGACAGGTTATGCACGACAAGCACGCGCTCCTTCTCCGTCACACGCACGAATATGCTGAGCTTCGAATTGGAAGGCTCTAGCTTAAACTCGGCAATAGCGCCGTCACGCAGCGCCGCCTCCTCATTCCGCCATGTAATCAGCTCGCGATAATGGCTTAGCAGCGACAGATCCTCCTCCAGCTGCGCTTCAACCGATACCGGCCCTGCCTCCACATTGTGACGCGAGCGCTCCCAGGTTGTCTGGCCTTCGCCGCCGCTTGGATCACTGTACCACAGCATCGGCTCGCGAATATACTCATCTGGCTTGGTGCCTTTCATACCGATCTCCTCGCCATAATAGAGGTAAGGAGTACCCGGCAGCGTCAGCAGAAGCGCCGCCGCCATCTTTGCATGATCAACATTGCCGTTCAGCACGCTCATGACGCGATCTTGGTCATGATTGCTAAGGAACGGTGCATCGACGAACGTACCGCCGGACGATTGTTCATATACGCCGTGCGCCCGGCCAAGCGAGAAGGCAAGATCAGGGTCCTGCTCACCGCTCGCCGCGCTCAGCAGACGATCGGCAAGATCGAAGTGAAACGCGGAATTTAGCGCTTGATCGAAGTAAGGCGCGATAACGGTAAGCGAATCCCATACCTCGCCAATCAAATAAGCGTCAGGATTCACTTCGTTCATTCCTGCACGGAATTCCTGCCACCACTTTTTATTAGCTGCTTGAATTTCCGGCGTATTTACTGTCGATTTAAAATCGCCGTAAATATGCTTGGCAGCGTCTAGACGGAAGCCATCCAGTCCCTGCTCCAGCCAGAACTGTCCGATCTTGATCATCTCTTCGCGAACCTTCGGCTCATCGAAGTTCAGATCCGGCATACCGCCCCAGAAAATGCCCAAATATTTGTCGCTTCCCTTCACATGCCATGGATTGCCGTCCACCGCTCCGTCAGCGGGAACCTTCTCATCAGCTGCTGCAAACGAATACCAGCTGCGATAAGGGCTGTTCGGATCGGCAAGCGCCTCTTTAAACCATGGATGCTCACTGCTGGAGTGATTAACGACAAGATCCATAATGATTTTAATATCGCGCTTATGCGCCTCCTCGAGCAGCCTCTTCAGGTCATCCATCGTGCCATACTCGGGATTAATCGAATAATAATCAGTTGTATCATAGCCGTGATAGCTTGGCGAAGCATTGATTGGCATCAACCAAATACCTCCGATGCCAAGCTGCTGCAAATAATCCAGCTTTGCCGTTACTCCGTTCAAATCGCCGATCCCATCTCCATCGGTGTCATAGAAGGACCGCACGAAAATCTCATAATAAACGACACCTGGCTGCTCATCCACCGCAAAGGAGGCAGGAACAACTTCAGCTTCGCCTGCATTCTGGACCGAATTAGCCGTTTCTGCAGGCGCATTTGTCTCATTCCCGCCATTGCTTCCTTCATTCGACGAGCAAGCCGCAAGTACAGCAAGCAGCATGATAAGCAGTGCCGCCGCCACTAGGCGATAATGCTTGTAAGTCATCTCATCATCCCTTCGATGCGCCGGACATCATGCCTTGCACCAGGAACCGTTGAAGGAAGACGAACAGAAGCGTAATTGGAATCGCGATAAGAATGGAACCTGCCGCGAACAACGTAAAGTTACTGTTCTGATAAGAGCTGACTAAATCCCACATCCCGACTGCGAGCGTCCAGTTTTCTTTACTGCGAAGAACCAATCTTGCGAAAATAAAGTCAACCCAAGCGCCCGTAAACGAAGTGAGTGCGACATAAGTCAGCATAGGACGTGATAGCGGAAGCATGATTTTGACGAAAACCTGCAGATGCGTTGCACCGTCTATACGAGCCGCCTCATCCAAGCTCCGCGGAATCGTATCGAAGAAACCTTTGACAACGAATCCTCCAAGCACGGAGCCTGCGGAATAAACGAGAATAAGTGCTGCATGCGTGTCGAGCAGGTTCAATTGAAGCAAGACAATAAAAATCGCGATCATACTCATAAAGCCCGGGAACATCCCCAAGACCAGCATGGTCGTCAGGATGTTTTTGCGGCCGCGGAAGCGGAAGCGTGACAAAGCATACATGCTGAGCGTAATAAGAATAGTCGAGAAAATCATCGTCAGCGTTGCAATTTTAAGCGTATTAATGTACCAAACCCCGTAACGGAAGCTTTGATTCGTAAACAATTCCTTATAATGCGCAAAGGTGAACGTATCCGGAATCAGAGTCGGGCTGTACAAGGATGTTCCTGGCCGCAAGGACGATAGCAGCACCCATAGAGCCGGATATATCGCACATACCGCGATAAAAATTAGAACCAGATAGCTCAGCGTCAGACGAACGAAGTTAGCGGATTTGCGTCCCATTTTCATTGGATCATATCCTCCTCTTTGAATGACCGCGAGCGGCGATAGTTCCAAATAGAGAAGGACGCCACGATCAAGAATATAACAATGCCGATTGCTGAAGCCATATTAAACTGGCTATTGTTTAGTGACAGCTTATAAAGCCAAGTAACGAGCAAGTCGGTGCTGCCTGCATAATGATAATCTCCCTTGACCGGATCACCGTTTGTAAGCAGGAAGATAACGTTAAAGTTATTGATATTTCCGGCAAACTGCATAATTAAGATCGGAGCAGTAGAGAAAAGTATGAACGGTATCGTAATAATTTTAAACTTCTGGAAGCCCGTAGCGCCGTCCACATCTGCAGCTTCATAAAGATCCTTCGGAATTGCAGTAAGCACGCCGAGAATAAGAACCATCGATACCGGGATACCAATCCACATATTAACCAAAATAACGGTAACCTTTGCCCAGAACGGATCGGTAAGCCAAGGCAGCTTACCTAAACCGAAGTAGCCCAAATACTGATTAATTGGACCAAATTGTCCGTTAAATAAATTACGCATAACAAGCAGTGAAATCAGCTGCGGAATGGCATATGGAATGATGAATATCGTGCGCCACAGCTTCTTGAAGCGAATACCCTTCGATTCGATTAGGATCGCAACGAGTATGCCTCCGAAATACGTGGTGAACGTTGCAATAACGGCCCAAACCATGGTCCATGTGAATACGCCGACAAAGGTACTGCTCCACGTTTTTAACGTTAACAAATTCGCAAACGTCTCAAATCCTACCCAATCCACCAGCTTAGCCGGCGGAATATGATCAGGCGACGCATAGTTCGTGAAAGCTAGCATGATCATGAAGATAATTGGCATAATGGTCAGGAACAATACGCCTAATGCAGGAATTGCAAGCATTAACAGCGGAAAATTTCTATCCGTTACATAGGCCCATGTCTCCTTGATCGTAGGAGCAGCAGCGCCCTTATCCCTCAAGCTTCCGTTCCGATGTGCATCGCGAATATTCATAATAAAGATTACAAGATAAACCGCGAACAGAAATAATGTAATTAAACCACTAATCAAAAGGTAAATGGAATGATCACCCTCTACAGGAACCATTACTCTGCCAACCTTTTCTAAGCCTTGCGTTTTTTCTCCGAGTGTAACGACACCCCAAATGGCCTTGCCTAAATTCGATATAAAATAAACAAGTGCTGCCACATTGACAGCCGTTAAAATCAAGCCTTTAACATACTGGCGGTTATACAATTGCCCAAGCCCCATATAGAGTGCTGACAAAATAGCCGCGGTGCTGCGATGACGATTCATACCGCCCGGCTCCCTTCCTTTCATATGAGTAACGCATGATCAAATACTTCTACAGAAATCCGACTCATAAACATCGGATCACCCGCCGAAACCATTCGGCGGGTGAATCCAATTATGAACGATTATTGAGCGGCTGCTGCTCCGTTATTCGCGTCCTTGATTTGCTGTACAGCATTATCAAGCGCTTCTTTCGCATCTTTGCCGGAGTTCCAAACGTCAGCGAAAGCTGCGCCGATTGGGCTCCATACGTTACCCATTTCAGGAATGGAAGGCATTGGTGTCGATTGGTTGAACTGCTCCAGGAAGCCTTTTACAATTTCATCGCCTTGAACCTTAGGATCATTTGCCGCTTCTATATTAGCAGGAAGTGCGCCTGTGATTTCAAAGTTTTTCAATTGTGCTTCTTTGGTCGAAGCATAGTACGAGAACAAACGCGCTGCATTCGGATATTTCGAGAAACGGTTAACATACCAAGCTTTGATACCAGAGAAGGAAGATGCCGGTTGACCATTGATGCTTGGCAATGGTGCTACACCGAAGTCAAGGCCAGCGGCTCTGTAGTCGCCAAGTGTCCAAGGTCCGTTGATATCCATTGCAAGCGTGCCGCCTGTGAAGAAGCCTTTTTTGATATCATAGTTGATGTCGCCGGAGTTCAATGGAAGAATGCTGTTTTTCAGAGAGCCATAGTAGGTCAAGCCTTCGATAGCACCTTCTGTGTTAAGACCGATGTCATCTTTGTTTTGGCCGTTATCGCCGTATACATAACCGCCAGTGGAGATGAACGGGTAGCTAAAATAGAAGTTGCCTACATCCCACATAAGAGCGTATTTATTGCTAGCCGGATCGTTGAACGTTTTCGCAAACTCAACAATCTCGTCGAATGTTTTTGGAGCTTCCGGGATCAATGCTTTGTTGTAGAACAAAGCGTAGGTTTCAACGGAACGAGGGTAGCCATAAAGCACGCCGTCATAAGAAACTGCATTTACTGCAATTTCGGAGTTAGCTGCTCTGGATTGCTCCTCATAGTAATCATTCGGCAGGATCAAGCCCGCTGTTACTGCTTTACCAAGGTTGTCATGCGGGAACAATATAACGTCTGCGCCAAGTCCTGCAGGGCCGTCAGTTACCAGCTTGTTAACTTGGTCTCCAGCGCCGATTTCCTCGAATTTAATTTCGATGCCGTATTTTTCAGTGAACTCCTTCGCGATTGCCTCAACGAATGGACGCTCTTCTTTACTTTCCCATACTAGCAGCGATGCGCCCTCTTCAGGAACGATATCTGCGTCAGCATCCTCTGCGCCTGCATTTGTGTTGCCGCCTGTATTATTAGCAGGAGCATTCGTTGCGTTACCACCTGTGTTGTTGCCTCCGTTGTTCGTGCCGCCGCATGCAGCAACGACAAACATCGCAACGATCATTGACAATACTAACCACTTTTTCATGCTAGGTGATCCCCCTTCATAATGTGTTTCCTACCCGTGCGAAACGCGCTTCTGCCCCGCAGGACTTTCTAGCCGCTTACGCTTGAATAGCTCCGCTCAAAAAATTCCATTCTGCCCTTTCTCCTAAAATGCTGTATTCGTACAAAGCCTACGCATACAAGCATTCGAACACCAACTTAATTTATGTAAGTATGATGCTCTATATGAGCGCAAACGTTTGTACATGCATTCCGAGAAAATACTGTGAAATCGGATTATTTGCCGTTTTCATCTTCTTTTTCATAATGGAATTGTTTTGAAAGCGTTCTATTCGTGTAATCATCATACAACAAAGCAAGGGATTTGTTAAAACGTTTGCACAGTCCGTTATAGAATGAAAATAAACGATTATCTTCGATTTCCATCATTTTTCTCATTCTGCTTCAGTTTTTTAACATTTGTGAAACCCCTTCCTAAGATATATATTTACTTTAATACATTAATTGCATTAGGATAAAGCATAGAATAAGCACAATAAGCATGCACGATTGCGCAATGGGGGCTCAAAATAATATGGTAACCATTAAGGATATTGCAAAAGCTGCCGGAGTATCTCCTTCCACTGTTTCCAGGGTGGTTTCCAATCACCCTCGAATCAGCAAGGCTACTTCGCTGAAAGTAAAACGTTTCATGGAAGAAATGGGTTATCATCCAAATGCAATGGCCAAAAGCCTTGTTTCGAATACAACCCAAACGCTTGCCATCATGCTGCCTCGCCCAGCTGAAGAGCTATTCCAGGATTTTTTCTTCGGTGAATTGCTGCGCGGAATACTTACCCAATCAACCAGAGCTGGTTATGATATGCTGCTGACTGCTGCTACCTCGCCTAGCGATGAGACCGAGACCATATCCCGCCTCGTATTCGGACGTCGCGTTGATGGCGTGATCCTGCTGTCCTCACGCGTGAATGATCCTTTAATTGACTTGCTGAACAAACATAATTTCCCAACCGTATTAATTGGACGCACGGAGAATCATCCTAATATTCTCTCCGTCGACAATAATAATGAACAAGCCGCTTACGATGCGACACAGCATTTAATTATTCAAGGTCATGAAAGGATCGGCTTCGTTAGTGGACCGCCATCGCTTACAGTTGCGCAGGATCGAATGGAAGGCTATCGCAGAGCCATGTATGATGCCGGCCTGCCAATTCGTTCCGAATGGATCGTTGAAGGCGAATTTCTGCAGCAAAGCGGCTATCGGGCTATGTCATTTATGATGAGCTTGCCTGAACGGCCAAGCGGTCTGGTCGTTATCGATGACGTTGTCGGCTTCGGCGTTCTCCGCGGTCTCACTGAGCTTGGCTATAAAGTTCCAGATGATCTCAGCTTAGTCAGCTTCAATAACATAGCGCTCTCGGAGCTTGCTACTCCTCCGATCAGCTCTATTGATATCGGGACTTATCAGCTTGGCTATACCGCTTCACAAATGCTTATTAGGCTCATTCAAGATGAGAACGTTCATCAAAACCGCATGATTATCCCGCACAGACTCATCGTCCGCGAATCCTCAATTCAAGCCGTATCTAAAAGGAGTTGACAGCATGTCGAATAAAAAACCATTTTTAGTCGATGCGATTATCGGTAACTCAAAGTTTCTCGCATCGCTCGGTCGCTCAGGAAAGATGTATCGCCTGTGGTGGCCGAATATTGATTTGCCGCAGCATGTCGATGCCATTCGCACCGGCATTCAGTTTGAGAATTCCGCTGTTTCTTGGTTCGATGAAGCCGCGGAGGGCTGGTCCCACGAAGCCGCTTATGTTCCAAAAACGAATATTTTGAGCGTAAGCGCACGTTCTGAGCAGCAGCCTGTTGGGATTGAAAGTCTTCACTTTGCAGTGCCGGACCAGGATCTTATTGTACGTGAATATACATTTACCAATACTGGCGACAAGCCAGTTTCCTTCTCATTTATCGTGCATTCTTCCTTCGTCGTCACTGAGAATCAGTTATATAATACAACAATGTTCAATGCGACCGATGACGCATTGGTTCATTTCCGCCATAAATATTATTTTGCGCTTTCAAGCGCAAACGTGTGCACAGGGTACCATGCAGGCTTAGCTTGGGACGCGGTTCAGAACGGCGAGCTTAACGGCAACAATATCGACATGCGACCGGACGGCGCTTTGAAATGGAGCATCGAAAGCCTCGCAGCCAATTCTTCGGTAACGATTCCCGTCTACATCACCGCTGGTCATGACGAGTCAGGCGCACTGCAGCAAATGCGTACCGCGAAGAGCAAAGCAAGCTCAGAATGGATCGCTGAAACGACAAGCTATTGGCATAATTTCATTGCTGCCGCAGCTCCATGTCCGATCGAGGATGCCGAAATTGCAGAGCTGTTTGATCGTTCTTTGCTTATGTTTAAGCTTATGAGCGATGAGCAGACAGGCAGCATTATTGCTGCGCCTGAGTTTGATGAAAACTTTGTACGCTGCGGCGGCTATTCCTATTGCTGGGGCCGTGATGCCGCGTTCATTACGACCGCTCTTGATAAAGCCGGACTTGGCTCGCTATCCGACAGCTTCTACGCTTGGACACTTACCGCCCAATCGCCTGACGGCTCCTGGCAGCAGCGCCATTATCACGATGGCAGCCTTGCGCCGTCCTGGGGACTTCAAATCGATGAAGGCTCGTCCATCATCTGGGGCATGTGGCAGCATTATTTGGAGAAGAAGGACAGCCGCTTCGCCGAGCTGGTATGGCCGGCGGTCGAGAAAGGCGCAGCCTTCCTCATGAGCTTCCTTGATGCGGAAACCGGTCTTCCTAGGCCTAGCATCGATCTATGGGAGGAGCGCGAAGCTTCGCATACTTACTCCTCGGCGGCAGTATACGGCGGCTTAACGGCTGCAGCTAGCTTTGCCGAGCTTGCTGGCCGTTCAGACCTTGCTAAGGCATGGACAGCCGCGGCTGAACGGATTTCGAACTCCATAACGGACCTATGCTGGAATGAGGAAGGCGGAAGCTTCTATCGCGGCATTAATCTCACCGTTAATGCGAGCAAGTACGAGCAGGCAGCAGCGACAGGCGCAACTGGAAAAATAACAGAAGCCAACAAAGGCTACAAGAAGCATGTGCTCGATCATGATCCGGTGCTCGACATCAGCTTGCTTGGCATCGCCGTACCATTCGAAGCGGTCCACGCGGACCACGACTACATGCGTCGTACCGCGGATGCTGTAGAAGCAGCATTGACTGTACCGGGAGTAGGCGGTATTAAGCGCTATGAGGATGATATCTACATCGGCGGCAATCCGTGGATTCTAACGACGCTGTGGCTGGCTCACTATCGCATTCAAACCGGCAGCATCGACGATGCGAAGCGCTTGCTCAAGTGGGCGATCGACCATCGCACAGAAACCGGTCTGCTCCCGGAGCAGGTGGACAAAAATACCGGCGAGACAGCATGGGTCGTTCCATTGACATGGTCTCATGCAATGTTTATCTTAACGATCTTTATGTTAGCTGAGGCAGAAGCAAAAGCTGCTCAATAATTCACTTATAAGGGGTTGCCCCAGAAGGTCGCAAATGACCTGTGGGGCGGCCCCTGTTTCAATTCACCCAAAAGTGGTGTAAATAGATTGACAAGAGCGTCCTAGTTTGTAATAATTATAAACAAGGATTTAGTCTAAAATTTAGAGGTGGATAAGATTTCTAGTCCATCTTATCATTCTCGTATTTACAGCACATTTATGGCGCAAACTATCACTACCATCAGAAAGGATGATACAAATGAAAAAAATTCAAGATCATTTAAATCTGCAAATCGCAAACTGGAGCGTACTTTACATTAAGCTGCACAACTACCATTGGTATGTGACCGGCCCTCAGTTTTTCACTCTGCATGCCAAATTCCAAGAGCTGTACGAGGAAGCCGCTCTTCACGTGGATGAGATCGCAGAGCGTCTGCTCGCAATCAAAGGAAAACCGATCGCGACCATGAAGGATTATTTGGAAACGTCCAGTGTGAAGGAAGCAACCGGCAAAGAGGATGCTGTACAAATGGTAGATCAGCTGATCAAGGATTTCACTAAGGTCATCGGCGAGCTGAAGGAAGGCATGGAAGCGGCGCAGGAGGCTGCTGACGAGACGACAGCCGACATGCTGCTCGCCATTCATACATCCCTGGAGAAGCATGTGTGGATGCTCAGCGCATTTAACGGAAAATAATGCTTCATAGCATAAGAAAGACTGCTCTCGGTCCATTGACCTAAGGAGCAGTCTTCCTTTTTTTCACGCTATTCGTTCCCCATCCGCAATCCGTCCGCAGCTTTAAGCGTAAGAGCCGCTCTTGCGATGATTCCGGCCTACCACTGCTGCTTTCGAACTAAATAAGCTTGATCTTACACCTTCCTGCTGTTTCCCCTGCCCATATCGCCTCGAGCGTATCGCCGTCGCGCAGCGCGGCAACACCTGCAGGCGTTCCGGTATAAATGATGTCGCCAGCGCCAAGTCCATAATGCGTGCCAACGTAGTGGATAAGCTCTGAAACGCTGAACAGCATATCGCTGGCATTGCCTCGCTGCGCCTCCACTCCACTTCTTATAAGAATGAACTCGTTTTGCGCCAGAGCCGCTTCGCCCGGATATGGAAGCCAATCACCGAGCGGGGCAGAACCCTTGAAGCCTTTGGCCGCCAGCCAAGGCTGTCCCTTCGCCTTCAGCTTGGATTGCACGTCTCGCAATGTCAAATCGAGTCCGAGTGTCATACCGTCAACAAGCTGATCCGCATCAATGCCAGGCTTGTAATCGCGTCCAATCCGAAGCACGATTTCCAGCTCAAAGTGCACCTCGCCGACATTCCCGGGCAGCTCAATAACGTTACCGTTCATTGACGCAACCGCGTGAGACGGCTTCGTGAATACAAGCGGCTCATCCGGCACCTCGTTGCCCAGCTCCAGTGCATGCAGCTTGTAATTGCGGCCAATACAGTAAATATTGCGAATGTCATTCGTGCTCATTGTTCACCATCCCCTCTACCGTAATCCGCCATTCAAAAGCTATTGCAGCCCGTTCGTTCAACTCTCGAAGCAAGCTCACTTTATTTCTGAGCGGCGATTTGCTCTGCCAGCTCATTCAGCTCGGTCCAACGATCCATCAGCTGTTCCAGCTTTCCCTCCAGCTGCTGCTGCTCCACAGCAAGCTCCTGCAGGCGAACCGAGTCGCTGCTCGCCTCTTCCATGCGTTCGGCAATCCTTGCCAGCTCCGCCTCCGCATCCGAAATCCAACCGTCAATCTGCTCAAAGTCCTTTTGCTCCTTATAGGACATCTTGAGCGCACGCTCACGGCCTGCGGGCTTCACCGCGCTGGCTTCCGCTTCAGCAGCCGGCGCTTTGGACGATCCGGCGGCTGTCTTGCCTGCAGCTGCAGGCTTGGAACCGGCAGCACCGCCATGCTTTTCCACAAATTCCTGATACTCCGTATAATTGCCTGTATGCTGCGCAATGACGCCATCGCCCTCGAAGGCAACAATTTTGTCAACCGTCCGGTCAAGAAAATAGCGATCATGGGAAACCACGAACACGACACCCGGAAAATCATCCAAATAATCCTCAAGCACAGTCAGCGTTGATATATCCAAATCATTCGTCGGCTCATCGAGCAGCAGCACGTTGGGCCCATTCATCAGAACGCGCAGCAGCTGCAAGCGCCGCTTCTCTCCGCCTGACAGCTTCGAGATGGGGGTCCACTGCATAGTCGGCGAGAATAAGAAGCGCTCCAGCATCTGGCCAGCGGATATCGTCATACCGTCCGCGGTCTTCACCTGCTCCGCTCCCTCGCGGATATACTCGATGACACGCAGCGATTGATCCATTTCCTCATGCTCCTGTGAGAACCAGCCCACATTAACCGTTGCGCCAAGCTCCACTGTTCCTTCATCCGGCTGCAGCCGGCCAGCTATGAGCTTCAGCAGCGTCGACTTGCCGCTTCCGTTGCGGCCGACGATACCTACACGATCCTCCGGAACGGCAATATAGCTAAAATTACGAATTAGCGTCCGCTCGCCAAAACGCTTCGTCACCTCTTCGATTTCAACAATCTTACGGCCAAGACGGCTAGACGCGACAGAAACATCCATTTTCCCGCCTGCTTGCTTAGGCGCATCAGCCTTCAACGCTTCAAAGCGATCTATCCGCGCCTTCTGCTTCGTCGTCCTTGCCTTCGCGCCCCGGCGAATCCATGCCAGCTCATTCCGGAGTAAATTTTGCCGCTTCGATTCCGATGCGGCTTCTCGTTCCTCCCGGTCCAGCTTCAGCTCAAGAAAGCGGCTATAGTTAGCCTGATAGAAATGAGCCTGCCCCTTATCCAGCTCAATGACGCGATTACTCACTCGATCAAGGAAATAGCGATCATGCGTAATCATGAGCAGCGCGCCTCTGCGTTTCTGCAGCATGCCCTCCAGCCAAGTAACCGAATCGTTGTCGATATGGTTCGTAGGCTCATCCAGGATAAGGATATCGGAGGGAAGCAGCAGCGCAGCCGCCATCGCCACCCGCTTGCGCTGACCGCCGGACAGCGTCTCGACCTTCGCTTCATAGTCGTTTATTCCCAGCTTCGAGAGCGCCATCTTCGCATCGCTCTCCAGCTGCCAGGCATCCAGCTCATCCATACGCTGGTTTGCTTTGATCAGCTGCTCCTGCAGCGCTTGATCGTTAGGTTTCAGCTCGATAGCCTCCAGCGCCGCGGCATAAGCCCGCACCGCGCTAAGCTGCGGCGAATCGCCGCCAAGCACATGCTCGAGCGTGGTCTCGCCCGGAGCAAAGACTGGGTCCTGCGCCAGCATGCGCACGGTTACCCGGTTGCCAATGGACACCGTCCCGGAATCCGCCGGCTCCAGCCCCGCAATAACCTTGAGAAACGTTGATTTTCCCGTCCCGTTCACGCCGATGATGCCGATTTTATCGCCATCCTCTACGCCAAACGTGACATCCTCGAACAACAGCTTCTCGCCATAGCTCTTCGTTATATGTTCAACAGACAATAAATGCATTGGACAAACCTACTTTTTTGGAATGATATAGCCGCAAGTGCAGCCACTCGTATCATACCACAAACCCGCTTTCTCTTCACTTTCCGAACGCATAGGACATACAAATCCGCAATAATGATGGTCATTAATTGTGAATGAAATGCCGATATACATAGTATAAGAAAGGAGGAATTCCTATGAATAACCCCTATCTCTTTATTTTTACCGGGACGAGCGGCTCCGGCCGTAAGTCAGCCGCCCATAAGGCACTGCGGGATACCGGTATCGTCCATATTCCATCCTGCACCGACCGGCCCCCGCGCGACAAGGAGCGTCCCGACGAGGACTATCGTTATGTCAGCGAGGAAAAGTTCGACATGCTGCATCAAAATGATTTTTTCACCGAAATGGTCAAAATCGACCGTTATCGTTACGGTATCGGCAGACGTTATCTCGATCTCGCCCTGAGCGCCGGAAAAAGTATTTATCTCATCCTTAATCGCGAGGGCTCGGACACGATCCGTCGGCTTTATGGCGAACGCGCCATACGTATCTTCATCTATGTCGATAAGCGGACCGTCTCTGAACGGCTGGAAAGCAAAGGCACCAGCCCGGAAATTTTGAACAGCTATCTGAGTCATTATACGGAGGAAGTGACTTATCGCAAGCACTGCGAGCATGTGATTGAGAATCTTTCGCTCGACCGTACCGCTGAGCAAATCAAAACAATCGTAAATAGCTATTTAAACAATAAATCATAATGTGATATAACACAAAAAAAGAGGGTGTCTCCATCGCAGATTCTACTGCGGGAGACACCCTCTTCTATTCTCAGCCTAAGAATTACCGTTTGCCGATCATATTCTCAGGACGAACATACTCATCGAACTGCTCTGATGTAAGCAAGCCGCTCGCGATAGCCGACTCCTTCAGCGTCAGCCCATTTTTGTGTGCGTTCTTCGCAATGGCCGCCGCATTCTCGTAGCCGATGTGCGGGTTCAGCGCCGTAACAAGCATCAGCGATTGATCAAGGTTGCGCTTGATTACCGCTTCGTTCGGCTCGATGCCGATCGCGCAATTGTCGTTGAACGATACCATGCCGTCAGCCATAAGCGCTACGGATTGCAGGAAGTTATAAATAATAACCGGCTTAAATACGTTAAGCTCGAAGTTGCCTTGGCTTGCAGCCATGGAAATCGCTGTATCGTTGCCGATGACCTGACATACGGCCATGGTGAGCGCTTCGCTTTGCGTCGGGTTTACTTTACCCGGCATGATCGAGCTGCCCGGCTCGTTCTCTGGAATCGAAATCTCTCCGATGCCGCAGCGCGGGCCGCTGGCCAGCCAGCGCACATCGTTGGCGATCTTCATCAAATCGGCAGCGAGCGCCTTGACTGCGCCATGCGTGTAGACGATCTGGTCATGGCTTGTGAGCGAGTGGAACTTATTCGCCGCTGTAATAAATTTTTTGCCTGTTAGTGTCGTTACTTCCTCTGCAACAGTTACCGCAAAATCAGGATGAGCGTTAAGACCCGTGCCTACAGCCGTACCTCCAAGAGCAAGATCGCGCATTTGCTCTACGCTTTGTACAAGCATCGCGCGCGTTCTGTCCAGCATGGAATACCAGCCGCTAATTTCTTGGCCAAGAGTAATTGGCGTCGCGTCCTGAAGATGCGTACGGCCGATTTTGACCAAATCGTTAAATTTCTCCGCTTTCGCGCGAAGCGTACCGTTCAGAAGGTCAATCGCAGGGAGCAAACGGTCCTCAAGCGCAATCACTCCCGCGATATGCATCGCAGCCGGGAACGTATCGTTTGAGCTTTGGGAACGGTTGACATCATCATTCGGGTGAATTCGCACATCGCTGCCGCGCTCTGCAAGCAGGCTGTTCGAGCGGTTCGCGATAACCTCGTTCACGTTCATATTCGTTTGCGTACCGCTGCCTGTCTGCCATACGACGAGCGGGAAGTGCTCATCCCATTTGCCGGCTACGATTTCATCAACCACTTCGCCGATAATCGCCGATTTTGCGGCATCCAATACGCCCAGCTTCTCGTTCGCGCGAGCGGCCGCTTTCTTAATATAAGCCATAGCGTAGACGACCTCGATCGGCATCCGCTCACCGCTAATTTTGAAGTTTTGCAGGCTCCGCTGCGTTTGCGCGCCCCACAGCTTGTCCGCAGGAACCTGAATTTCCCCCATCGTATCCTTCTCAATCCGATAATCCATGAATAGAACGACTCCTTTTTTCCAATTGATAGGTCTAAGAATGACTCTGCTTCTGTTATAACGCTATTCTCGCTCAGAATCAAGCAATCACTGGCATAACGATGTTAAGAAATTGTGAGAAATGAAATGATTTCCGTTTTGCACATTCATTCGGCTGATGGTTAGGCGTATGCATGGCCAGCATCAGCTTGCCTCACGCTTCAGCATCGGTCACAAAGCCCCTTCACACATTCAACGTAAAAATACCCCGACAGAGCTTGCCACTCCATCAGAGTATTGTTTTACTGGCCTTTCGCCTCTCTGTAGGCTGCGATATATGCCGCGGCCTTCTGCTCAATCAGCGAGTAATCGCCGGTTTTCACCGCGTCCTTCGTCAAATCGGAGCCGATGCCTACCGCTACCGCGCCCGCTTTGACCCAATCCTTCAGATTATCGAGCGATACGCCGCCAGTCGGCATAATGTTCGCCTGCGGCAGCGGTCCTTTAATGGACGGAATGACGCTCGGCGAATAGAGGTTTCCAGGAAATAGCTTCACGACATCGACGCCTAGCTCAAGCGCGCTTTGGATTTCGTGGATCGTCATTGTGCCCGGCATAACCGGAATCGCATAACGGTTGCAAAGCTTAATCGTATCCGGATTCAATGCTGGAGCAACGACATACTCTGCCCCTGCCAAGATCGCAGCGCGAGCCGTCTCCGGATCCAGCACCGTGCCTACGCCGATAATGGCGTAATTGTCCGCATCAGGCGCAGCCGAGCTGGAGTATTCCTTCGATAGCTGCTCGATCGCGCGAAGCGCGAACGGTACCGTCATCGTAATCTCTATCGCTTTGATGCCGCCCTTGATCGCGCGGCGCGCCATTTCCGCCACTTCCTCCGGCGAGTCGGCCCGCAATACCGCTACAACGCCCGCTTCCACAAGCTGCTGCAGCACTTTCAGCTTTTTCATCCGCCTGTCCCTCTCCCTATTTTGTTCATATTTATTCGAAAATGTTCTATCACTATCGCCCATTATATGCCGATCGAACTATTCTTTAATGGCTTCCCTACTTGGCGTAGTCGATTTCGAGAAACTTCTCGACCTCCGTCAGCCAACGCTCATTCACAAATTGAACATGCAGCGGATGCTCATTGTACGCATCATAATTGGCCTGATTGGCAAATTCCATGGCAAAGCCGAAGTCGTAGTCGTTTTTCGCGCTTACTTGCTTATATAGTTGGAAGTTCGTCACGGCTGGAATGGAAGTCAGAATGCGCTGTCCATCCTCCAGAAACTTACGCTCCCCCTCCGAGCCCTTCTCGTGCTTCAGGCTAAAAATAACCGAATGCAAAATCCATTCTTTCGATTGTGCTGCCATATCGATCGCTCCCTATTCTATTGATTTTGACTCTTATATTTTAAAATAACATAAATAACCAGCTGTAAGAAACAAGAATTACCTCGGGGCGTTATGATGGAGCATCTGGCTCCATAATCGTTTGGTCCTGGTGAGCATCGATAAAACTCCGCTAAAATGACCGACCTCCCGCAAAGCTTCCAGATTGTTCTCTCCTGCTCGTTCGTTTTTTCTGATAGAATGAAGAGCATGAGTAAGTGACTAATCGGGGGTATAGATTTTGGACTATATTGTACTAGACATTGAATTTAACGGACGCAAGTTCGCGAGCGAGCTGCCGATGGAGGTTATTGAAATTGGGGCCGTTCGTTTAAACAGCAAGCTGGAGCAAACAGATGAGTTCTCTGCCTTGATCAAACCGGTCTACTTCTCCAAGCTGAACAACTTCATTAAGAAGAAAACGGGCATTCCGCAGGAGGATATCGACCGGGCGAGCCGTTTCCCTAAGGTCATTGGCGATTTCATCGCATGGCTGAGCCGCAGCGAACAATTTCTGCTCCTAACTTGGGGCGGTGAAGATATGAAACGAATCGTTTTCGATACACGGATGCATAAGCTCGATGACAGCATTTGGCTCGCTGCGGACTATTTCGATTTGTTGAAGGGCTACACTCGTTATAAAGACGTAACGAACGACGTCAGTGTCGAGGCCGCTTTGCTCGATCTGGATATACCGGCTGAAGGCTCTGCACACCGCGCCTTGGATGACGCTCGCATGACAGCAGAGGTGTTCCGTAAAATTTATACCGAGCTGGACTTCGAGCTGAAGCAGCAGTTCAAGGATACGTATACCAATGCAAAAGAGCGCAGAATGGTCAAAAACGCGATTCGCACAATGACCTCACAGAAAATTAAACCGCAATGGGAAGTGTTCGCCGAGAAATATTTGGCGGGTAAAGCCTCCTTCGAGGATGTGCGGAAGATCGCGGAGCTGCAGCAATACTTTGAGGCTGAGCTGGAGAAGGCTGCAACCAAGTCCACTGCCGGACAGGCGGGATAGGACAAGCCTCTTTTTATGAAACTAAACACGAAGCCTCTCGCATCCTATGAACTGCTCTATATAATCGGAATAATAGCCATATCCTTCTCTTCCATATTTGTTCGATGGTCAAGCGCTGACGTAGCTGTTATCGCCATGTACCGTTTGTATTTGACTAACCTGCTCATGCTGCCGCTGGTTTGGAAATATCGCGAGGAGCTGTTCGCTCTGAACGCCAGGCAGTGGCTTTTGCTATCGGCATCCGGCGTTATGCTTGGTCTGCATTTCCTCCTGTGGATGGCCTCGCTTCGATTAACGACCGTTGCCAGCTCTACCGTTATTTTGACGCTGGAGCCTGTGCTCGTAATGCTCGGCTCTTATTTCATATTCCGTGTGAGAGCAAACCGCATGATGCTATGGGGAATGGGCATAGCCATGATTGGCTCCATCGTCATTGGCTCTGGCGACTTCAGCCTATCGGGAGATGCGCTGCTAGGCGATATTCTTTCGTTTCTTGGAGCGGCTGCTGTCGCCGTTCATATGCTGATCGGCAAGCAGCTTCGCGAGAATATAAGCGCCTTTGCTTATAACTTCTCGGTATTTTTTATTGCCGCTACTGCTCTTGCCGCTTACAACATCGTGCGAGGCAACCCCTTCACTGGCTACAGCTCTAAGGAATGGGGCATCTTCCTGCTGCTGGCGATCGTTCCGACGCTATTTGGACATTACTTGTTCAACTGGCTGCTAAAGCATATGAGCGCCGCCAGCGTATCCATGTCCGTGCTAGGCGAGCCGGTCATCGCCTCCCTGCTGGCATGGGTACTGCTGAAGGAAGCCTTAACCGCCTACCAGCTTTGCGCTGGCGCATTGATCCTATTCGGCGTATGGCTGTTCATTCGACACGGGAAGGAATAGCTTCCGCTATTAGTTCCATTCCATAGCATTATTTTATGTTTGTCTGAAGGAAGCACTCTCTTAAATCCGCTGTATCTCAAATCTTTTAACTGAAAAACAGCAAGCACCTGAAAATATCGGGATGCTTGCTGTTTGGTCTAGCTATTCGAATGAATGCGCATGCTTCTACTTTGCCTGAATGTATCCTTCCGCTTTTAGCAGTTCTGCGATTAGAACAGCACCGCCCGCTGCTCCACGTAATGTATTATGCGATAGGCCTACAAATTTATAATCGTATATGGAATCCGCACGCAATCTACCCGCCGAAACTCCCATACCGCGCTCAATGTCACGATCAAGTTTCGTCTGCGGTCTGTTCTCTTCTTCAAAATAAGTTATAAACTGTTTTGGTGCGCTTGGCAGACCAAGCTCCTGCGGCCGTCCTTTGAATTGCAGCCAGCGATCGAGAATTTCTTCCTTCGATGGTTTGTTCTCGAACGATACAAATACGGTAGCCAAATGTCCATCCAATACGGGAACGCGAATGCACTGCGTTGTAATTAATGGTGCATTTGCTTTAATAATTTCATTATTTACAATACTGCCCCATATGCGCAGCGGCTCCTGCTCGCTTTTTTCTTCCTCGCCACCAATATATGGTATGACATTATCTAACATATCGGGCCAGTCGGCAAAGGTTTTGCCGGCTCCAGATATCGCCTGATACGTCGATGCCACCACTGTAGTTGGTTTGTAATCTAACAGCGCATGAAGCGCAGGCACATAACTCTGAATGGAACAGTTGGGCTTAACAGCAATAAATCCGGTCGAGGTTCCAAGCCGTTTTCTCTGCGCAGCAATTACTTCAATATGCCCTGGGTTAATTTCCGGAATGACCATTGGAATATCAGGCGTCCAGCGGTGAGCCGAATTATTGGAAACAACGGGCGTTCCCGTTTTTGCGTATGCCTCTTCCAACGCTTGAATTTCCTTTTTATTCATATCCACTGCACAAAAAATAAAATCGACCTGACTGGCCACTTCTTCCACTTTCGACGCGTCCTGAATGACAATGTTTTTCACTTCTTCAGGAATTGGGCTGGACAACTTCCATCTGCTTTGCACAGATTCTTCATAAGTTTTGCCTGCCGAACCGGCGCTGGCAGCAATGGCCGTTACCTTAAACCAGGGATGCTGATCCAGCAGCTGAACAAACCGCTGACCCACCATACCCGTACCTCCTACAATACCAACCTTCAATTTTTCTGTCATAAGATATTCAATTCCTTTCAACATGGCATGATCTTTCCAAAATAACTATTCAAACAGTCTGATTTGGTGTAACTTATGTTGAATGTAAGCTGCATTAGCTGTATTTCCTTTGCACCAATAAAAAAAATCCCACCCCCAAGACTATGGTCAGTCTTAGGGACGAGATTTGTATACTCGTGGTACCACCCCAAATTCGCTAATATGTCGCCATATTAGCCTCTTTAAGTACGGCATTACCATGTAATGCTTATACTGTAGCTCTGTAACAGGAGCTCCTGACACACCACCCCCCTTTATCTTGGGTTCCGATGTGCTGCTCTGAGACTTTTTTCAATAAGGAACTCTTACTCCTTTTCAGCTAACGGAGCTCTCTGTGAAGGAATTCATTTATTTACTCTTCTCTTCATCGCATTTAAATATTGCGATTATAATACCAAATAACCCTTGCGAGGTAAACATGAATTTTGAAAACTAGAAAACATTACACATTTGAACATAACCTGTCCAGTTCAATATCTGCAGATGGCTGCCACCAATTACAAATCAAGAACGCCCGTAAAAATGGATAAGGCGTTCTTGTCGTTCCTTATATTAAACTGTCATCGCATTGTAATAGGACCAACGACCGGATGAGGAACATACGTCTCTTCCAGCGACCCCATTTCTTCTGGTGTTAACGTTATTGAAAGAGCTGCTGCCGCATCTTCGAGATGGGGCATTTTCGTAGCGCCGAAAATCGGAGCTGTTACTGGTTCTTTCTGCAACAACCAGACAAGTGCAATTTGAGCGCGGGGAACGCCACGGTTTTCTGCGATTGCTGCAACACGCTCTACAATCAATCGGTCCGAATTTGCAGTCGCATCGTATTTAGATTTTTGAGCTTGGTCGGTTTCGGAACGATGTGTTGTTTCCGACCAATCACGCGCCAATCTTCCTGATGCGAGCGGGCTATACGGAATCACGCCGATTTTTTCAGCTTTACAGAGCGGTAGCATCTCTCTCTCTTCTTCACGGTATATGAGGTTTAAATGATTCTGCATGGATACAAATCGGGTCCATCCATTTTTTTCGGCTACATGCAATGCCTTTAGGAACTGCCATGCGTACATGGCTGAAGCACCAATGTATCTTGCCTTCCCAGCCTTCACCACATCATGCAAGGCTTCCATTGTCTCTTCGATGGGCGTATTGTAATCCCAGCGGTGAATTTGGTACAGATCCACATAATCGGTTCCCAGTCTCTTAAGGCTCTTATCAATTTCACTCATGATAGCCTTTCGGGAAAGTCCAGCACCATTTGGACCTTGATGCATACGGAAATGAACCTTTGTCGCGAGGACAATTTCATCTCGATTGGCATATTCCTTTAAAGCGCGACCAACAATTTCTTCGCTTGTTCCGTCTGAATATACATTCGCCGTATCAAAAAAATTGATACCAAGCTCCAGCGCTTTTTTTATAATTGGACGGCTGCGCTCTTCATCAAGTACCCAAGGATGAGTCCAACGCTCCGCTACACCAAAGCTCATACAGCCAAGACAAAGCCGAGATACATCCAAGCCTGTATTTCCGAGTTTCACATATTCCATTTAATTGTTCCTCACTTTCAAATAGAAATTGTTTCCTTCAGATGTAGTTTACTTCTTGGAGTTAACTCCAAGTCAAGCGATTGTGCTGCATAGTTCGTGGTTAGAGCTATAAACTCACCAGCATTTCTTGAAGGGCGGAGTTCCCCCACCGGATGCTCCGTACATAAAAATGAACATAGCCATTATTAATTTAAATAGGGCTGCTGTTTTTAGGTGTCTCGTTTTACTCCCAAATCGTACGGCTTGTCTCCGCTCGCGGCAGCTCCGTTCTAACCATTTAAAGCTATCTCCCACATGAAAAAGAGACTGCTGAAGACAAATCAGCCTGCCTCGCGTGTTAGAGGTATAAATCGTCTTCACTCTTCCATAATGGATAATGATAGCCGCATGCATGTCCACCTGCTAGAATGTGTTTATACGTGTAAGGAGGGAATTAGAATGTCGCAGCCAACAGCCGAGGAAATTGGGCTATACATAAAGCAGCATAAACAGTTTTTCGAGAAAGGATGCACGCTTGACGCGCCATTCCGCCTCGAGCAATTAAAGCTATTGAAGCAGACGATACTCCGTTATGAAAAAGAGCTTATTGAGGCACTGCGGCTGGATTTGCGAAAAAGCGAATTAGAAGCTTATACGACTGAATTGGTCATCGTCATACAAAGCATTAACCACGCCATCAAGCATCTCAAGAAATGGATGAAGCCGCTGAAGGTAAAGACCCCTATTCACTTATTTCCTTCCCGCAGCCAGCTTCTCAAAGAACCCTACGGGACCGCCTTAATCATCGGACCCTTTAATTATCCTTTTCAGCTTGTTATCGAGCCTCTCATTGGCGCTATGGCTGCCGGCAACTGCGCGGTGCTAAAGCCATCGGAGAGCACACCTCATGTCTCTGCTTTAATCAAGCGAATGATCGGAGAAAGCTTTGATCCCGCCTACATACGCGTAATTGAAGGCGAGCGGGAAACGACATCTGCGCTGATTCATGCGCCCTTTGACTATATTTTTTTTACGGGAAGCATTCCGGTTGGCAAAATCGTCATGGAGGCAGCAGCCAAAAACCTCGTGCCCGTCACGCTGGAGCTTGGCGGGAAAAGTCCGGTGATTGTCGATCGTACGGCAAATTTGGAGCTTGCAGCGAAGCGAATCGTATGGGGTAAGCTCATGAATACCGGACAAACCTGCATTGCGCCCGACTATGTGCTCGCGCATGAAGAGGTGAAGAATGTGCTGCTCTCGAAAATGAAAGAAGCAATCCGCAGCTTCTACGGCTCCGATGCGCGGCAAACCGAGGATTACGGCCGGATCGTGAATGAGCGTCAGTTCGACAGGCTCGTGTCGATACTTCAGGCGGATCAGACAAGTATTGTGTTTGGCGGCGGCTCCGATCGCGAAGAGCTGTACATCGAGCCAACCCTGCTCGACAATGTCACCTGGGACAGCGCTTCGATGTCCGAAGAGATCTTCGGCCCCCTTCTGCCGATCATGACGTATCGTCATTTAGAGGAAGCGCTCACGATGATAAAGGCTCGTCCTAAGCCGCTTTCGCTGTACTTGTTTACCGAGGATAAAGCGGTTGAACGCGCGGTGCTGAGCCGTGCTTCGTTCGGTGGCGGCTGCATCAATGATACCGTTCTGCACGCCGCAAGCGTTCATCTCCCCTTCGGCGGTGTAGGCAGCTCAGGCATCGGCGCTTATCATGGCAGGTATAGCTTTGATGTCTTCTCCCATCAAAAAAGCATTTTAATAAGGAGCTCCAAATTCGAGCCCGGTTTTCTGTTCCCGCCGTATGCGGGCAAAATAAACAGCATCAAGAGACTGCTTAAGTAGTCTAGACCATCATTAAGGTTCATGAGGTTAGGATTATGCAAGTTTCACTTAGTTTCGTATATACAGCATCAGGCGGGCTTCTCATATAATCGGTGTAGAAAGATTATTCCCCTTTTAGGAGGCTACCCATTACATGAGCAACTCACCTATTTTATTGACGGATGAACAAATGAGAACATTCATTACCGAAGGATTTCTCATTCTGAAAACCGATTTCCCCGAGTCGTTTCACCTTGCGATGACCAATGAGCTGAAGCGAGTGTACGAGGAAGAAGGAAACCCCGGCAATAACTTGCTCCCGCGGATTCGCGAAATTCAGAAGGTATTTGATCATCCCATCATAACAGGCGCTTTAACTAGCGTTCTAGGGCCCGACTATATGCTTCATGCGCACAGGCATGGTCATTACAATGCGCAGCCCGTTGCCGGAGGCTGGCATAAGGACAGCTATTGGGGCTATTCGAGAATGCGCAATCACCACCCTTGGTGGGCGATGGTGATGTACTTCCCGCAGGATACGCCGCTTGAGCTCGGACCGACGGGTATTATGCCTGGCACGCAAAATTATGAATCTCGCACCTTCGTTTCCGATGAAGCTGCTGGTGAAGCTTACGCCCAAGGCAGGGCTGGCACGTTTGCGCTCATCCATTACGATATCTGGCATCGCTCAACGCCTAATGTACTTGGTCATGCCCGGTATATGCTAAAGTTTGAATTCATGCGGACTGCTGCGCCTACGGCTCCCTCCTGGGATAATCGCGTTAGCGAATGGTCAGAGCCGGAGGAGCTTGCCCTCCCGATTGCCATTCATGAAACGCTCTGGGAGGAAACGTGGAATTGGCTGTCCGGCAAGGTAGGCAGCATTGCTAATACAAGAGATAAGGATGAAGAAACGATTATCGCGCTGGAAGCCGCATTGGAGGATAAATTTGAACCTGCCAGGCTAAATGCCGCCTATGAGCTTGCGAGGTATGGCGACAAAGGGATCGAAGCGCTGCTGAAAGGACTCCATCACGAACTTGCGGACACTTCACGTGTCTCCGCTTATGGATTATCGGCGGCTGGCGCCGACGCGCTTGACGGCTTGATGAAAGCGCTCGGCGCCGCTCGTGAAGAAACTGTGCTGCACGCCGTGTTTGCATTGGGTGAGCTGCGCCATCATGCTGAAAGCGCATTGCCGAGGCTGCTGGAGCTGCTGTCTCATCCTTCCGCTGCTGTACGAAGCGCCGTAGCTGAAGCGTTCGGCATGATCGGCGGCACAAGAAAGGAAGCCGTTGACGGCTTGCTGCAATGCTTGCAGGATGCGGATACTCAGGTTCGTTTTACGGCAGGCCTTGCCTTGTCCCGCTTAGGGTCTAAGGCTGCCGCAGCCGTTCCAGCTCTAGCTTTGGCGCTTGATGATGAGAACCGTTACGTTCGGGCGCATGCGCTGGAAGCGCTCCGCTATATCGGAACGGAAGAAGCAAAGGAAATCCTCATTAAGTCACTGTTTAACGCACGCTGGTGCACGACCACTACGCCGGCGAACACCTTTTATCCTTAATAAACGGAGCGAAGAAGAGGGCGCACCCGCCCTCTTCTTCTTATTTGATCGATATTTCTCTATACTCACTCGGCGATAAGGCCGTGTATTCCTTGAACAACCGTGAGAAATACGTCGCATCCATTCCCAGCGACTCCGCGACCGCCGATATGCTAAGCGATGTGAACGACAGCAGCTGTCTCGCTTTATTCATCCGTTTGCGATTCACATACTGGATGGGAGAGAGCCCTGTCGTGCTTTTGAACATGCGAATGAAATAATTGGGGTGAAAATGAACAAGCTGGGCCAGCGTATCCACTGTGATGTTGTCGGCCAAATGCTCCTCGATATAGGTCAGCACGACATTCATTTTCTCAAACGGACCCGCTGCGGGCGTGTTGATGGCAACCTGTCCGGCTTGCTCCAGATAAAAGGCCAATATTTCAAGGAAGGTTGCCTGTACATACAGGTCTGCCGTCCATTCTTCGCTTTTGTGATGCTCAACGAGACGCCTAAACTTATTCCTAAGCGAGGAATGATCGCTAACCCTGACGATCGTGGGTGTGTCCAGTACCTGAAACAGGTTGAGATTATGAAGCTTCGCCGTGAAATGGCACCAGTACTTGCCATAGGTATTCGCATTTAATGTGCCATAGGATTGAACGATATCGGCAGGCAGCAGGCAAAGGTCGCCAGGCTTCGGAAACAGCTTGTGGTCCCCGATTTTGATGTACCCCTCGCCCTCCTGGATATAATAGAGCTTATTCACATCCGCCGTATAGTTATCATCATTCCACGTCATCGGTACCTTCGTGTACTCCGCTACCGTTACATGCAATTGCAAACCAGTCAGGTAGGTTTTCCAGAATGCTTTCATACTGGCGTTCACAGGAATAGTAGCAGCAAAATTCCCGCTGCGAAGCAGTAGTATGCGAAATAGCCCAGATTGCCCTTAGCCATAATGTTCATGAACCATTTCATTGCAAAGTAAGTGACGATTATTGTCGTTAAGAAAGCGATCATATAAGGAATAGCCAGCGCTGTCCGGTTCGGGTCATTCGAGAAATCCGAAATTCCGAGCACGAGACCGCCCAGGCTCACCGGAATATACAGCATAAAGGAAAAACGCAGAGCCGTATCTTGCTTCATCCCTACAGCAATAGACGTAATAACGGTCGAGCCGGACCGGCTAATGCCGGGAATGAGGGCGACTGCCTGCGCCAATCCTACCAGCAAAGCGTCTTTAAAGGACAAATCGCCATCCCGCTTCCGGCCCCGCAGATTGCGAATGAGCCAGAGAGCAACCCCGGTCACCAGCAGCCCGACGGCTACCGTATGTACAGACGAGAAAATCTCTTCAATTTTATCTTTAAATAACAATCCAATAATCACGGCGGGAATCGTACCTATCACAACATACATCGCGAATAGGAAATCTGATTTATAGGCTCTATCCTTTGTGCGAATAAAGCGTACAGTATTTACAATCAATCGGGCAATATCCTGGCGGTAAATGAAGAGAATGGCGATGAGCGAAGCCGTATTCGTCAAAATTTCAAAGGTAAGTCCTTTTTGTTCCATGCCCATCAGCTGCTGCGCAATAATGACATGACCGCTGGAGGATACCGGAATCGGCTCCGTTGCGCCTTGTACAATACCTAGCACCAAATACTTCAACCAAAGCAATAATTGTTCCATATCTTCTCCTTTTCGATCCTATTACTAGGTATATATGCTAGAACTTATCTAGTGCTATTATGCGGGAATTATCGTTCGTAGACAACTTTATTGAAATAGACCACTCTCCGTATTTTCCAACAGGTCTGCTTAACATGTCGGTATTTTGAGCGCTTAAATATAAATCCTGCGGCTTAGCAGACAGCAAACGGAGAGCACCGCTGTAGTAGCCGATGCTCTCCGTTTACTGTATACGAAACAAATTAATGGGACAGGTGTAATTTCATGTCATCGAGATAAAAGACAGTTAAGCCCTCGTAGCCCGAATCGCTGCCGATGATAACGAACAGCTCCCCCTGCGCGTTGGATGTCAACGTCGTGGAATAGCGCATCTCAACAGGCTCATAGTCCTCGGTCTCGTCATTTGACTTAACCATATTGCCAACGGCTTTCATATCGGCCCCCTCGCCTACCTGATTTCCTTTATCGATATTCATCCGATAATAGACATGGCCGCCGCCGTCGTCCTCCTCGATCACAAGAGGTTCCTTATTCACTACGCCCGCTTTAATCGTGACTGCCTCGCCAGGGGCTCCGCCAATGCCTACCATACCGCCCGCTTGATTGGTATATAGCTTAAAAGATAATTCCGCTCCATATACCTTGTTCGGCTCCAAACCTTCCACTTTCTTCGTCACGAACATAAACAGGTCGTCGCTGCGGTTCATCCCTTTCAGCTTCAGGCCATAGTTCATCTTATTACCGGAGAGCGGAAGCAATTCTCTAGCATACTGAAGCTCAAAAATACTAGGATCATAATCGACCGGCAAATCAGCGAATGCTCCCTTCCAGCCTTCATCGGTTTGATCAAAGGTGTAGTGGAGGGACATCAAATGTTCCGTGCTTTCATTCCCTTTGATCATGATCTTCTTTTCTTTGGCATCCCAGCTGGTTGCCGCTCCGATAAAGCCCGCGACGCTCTTCGCAGGCACAAAGGCATTTCCTCCGACCAGCGTTACTTTGACAGGAAGATTCCCTTTCGTGCTATTTCTGCTGACAGCCGCATCGCTGTTTATTTTCAAACGAACGGATTGGCTGCTGCGAGCTAGTACGATTTCTTTGGTCGCCGCATGCCACTCAAGCTCAGCTTAAAGCCCTTCCGCCATCGCCCGCACGGGAACCATCGCAATGCCGTTAATTATATAAGGGGCGGCGCTTAGCTTATGCTCACCACGATGATCCACCGCTACGCGGCTTCCTACTTGAAACTGTATGATTGCCGATTCATTTGAAGAAGCCCCGTAGGAGACGCCGGCCGGAATCATCGCTGTAATCAGCGCCGCTGTTGCTATCGATGCCGCCAATGCTTTATGACTTAACATTTTTGTTAGAATCATATCTGCTATCATCCTTTACATGAAGAGTTTTGATATCCACTCTTCTAACGTAAAGCTCTTCAAATAGGTTGCGATTTCCCCTTTTACTCCTTTTGCTCCCAAATTAAAACGGGGAAGATTCAAAAGTAGTTTTACCTGAGCTCATAAGTTGAGTGTAATACTCAGCTTATGGAGCTCGCTTCGGCAGTACTCGAACATAATCGTCCGAATGCTTCATCAGCTCCAAAATATAATCGTAATCCTCGCGATACTGGCTGAAGTCAGCTACCGGCTGATGTGTTTTTAAATCAACGGCAGTACCGTCCTCGAAGCCTTTACCAGGCACGAATAAAATGTCATTGTTGAAAAAGGAGCCGGTCGGAAGATAGTAGCGCATCCCTACGACATTCCGCTCAATATTAAGCAAGTCCTGACCGAACGCAGTATAGCCCTCATTCTCGAGCGAAATGCCGAGCAGGTTGGAGACTGTTGGCATGATATCGACCTGTCCGCCTACTTGATCGATGACCTCTCCCTCCATTCCTGGCACATGAACCATGAACGGTATATTAAACCGGCTAATCCGGGCATCATAATGGATGCCAAGCCGCGCGCTGACCCACGAGGCTTCATTATCCTTTTCCTGAAGACCGGAGTGATCGCCATAGACGACTAGCATCGTATTTTCCCAAAGTCCGCTTGCTTTCAAACCGTTGATAAATTCACCAAGCGCATGATCCGAATAATTTACTGCCGTTAAATAATCGCCTAGCTGCGTATCCTTCACTGCGCCTGGCACTGCCAATCGCTGAAGCTCCTTCGGAACCTTGAACGGATGATGACTGGAGGCCGTCACGAATTGCGCATAAAATGGTTTATGCTGTTCCTTCATAGTCTGCAGCCTCTCGAGCCCTACCCGATAAAGCTCCTTGTCTGAAGCGCCGAATGTGTTAAAATGATCGTTCTTGAAGCTGGATTTTTCATAGTATTGGTCAAAACCGAGCGCAGGATACATCCGGTGGCGGTCCCAAAACGTTACATCGTTAATATGGAACGTGTTCGATTCGTAACCATCCTGCTTCAGCAGCCTTGGGAGACTCGGAACGATTCGATCCCCATAGCCGGTTGACATTGCGATTGACCCGACAGGATAGATCGACGTATTTGACATGAACTCGGCATCTGACGTATTGCCCTGCCCGATCTGTTGAAAAAAGTAAGGGAAATAGAAGCTCTCCTTGGCAAGCTGATTCAGGACTGGCATGATTTCTTGTCCATCCAATTGCAAATTGACCGGAAAGTTTTGCAGCGCTTCAATCTGCACGACGATCACATTCATCCCCTTCGCGACACCGAAGAAGCTAGGCGTTCCTGCTATTTCCGCAGCATTTTTTTTGTATGAATAGGAAGCTTGCAAGCTCGCCACCTCGTCAGCCGTCTCTTGGACGCTGCCGTTCTTCGCCGCATTGCTTTCCTTGCCGCCCTTAATGCCCGCAGCCACTTGATAATTCAGAAAGCCGAGGCTCTCCGCTTGCACAAGCTCGTTCGGAATTTTGTTTCCCGCATGGATATAAATACCTGATACGACTAAACATAGCACAACGGCTAACATGACGATGGAAGGCTTCGCCATACGCTTGCGCCTTACCTCTCGAATGCCCCTTGTCCGGCTAAGCCCGTAAAAGAGGATAAGCAGAATGACATCAAGGACAAGTAAATAATTGACTGCCTGTATGACCGATCCGACGCTGTCCCTAATTTGGAATACCTGATCAAGTCCGTTCAAGGCGGTATAGGTCGGAACCGTGCCATAGTAGCTAAAATATACAGTAGACGCGAACAGCAGCAGCGATATCACCGCGTTCAACGCACCGAAGGCCGCCCCCTTCCATCTCGCGGAACTGATCAGATCCACAATACCTAACAAAACCAATACGGCCGCCGCATCCGCCAGCAGCCTGTCTATTTGAATGCCATGAAAGACGAATTGGCGGAAAAGGGTCATTTTCAGCATAATGAGTATAAATATAAGTATAACAGGCGATCTGCGATACTCATTCGTTGTGATTTCCAAGCGTATTCACTCCTCTTCGCTTCTGAACCATCCAGAAGATGCGTGTCAACGGGCACGCCACAATAGCAAAAAGCCGTCATGACTTGACGGCTCAGCTTAACCTATCAATAATATAGTCCATCTTAATACAAATAGACAAATTAATGAATAGGGAATGAATGACAGACTAGCTTTCATCCCTAGTTGGCAATTCCGCAGCGGCAGTATACGGACTAGCCTAAAATACGATTGCCATAAGCAGCCCCTTCGTTGTCCAAAAATCATCATTTTTTTGTCATCGATAATCCTTCTAATGGACAGGTTAGTGCTATAATAAAGGTTGCCGTTACGGCACATGCAAGCTTTCAATAGCGATCCCTTCGGTTAGCGACAGCGGCCGGATGCGGTCGAGATAGGGTTGTACCCGATCAAAGACGAAATGATAGATTTTATCGAACAGTGCATGAATGCTTAAGAACAATATTGAACGCCATTCGTAAGGAGATAAACGAAAATGAAGCTTGTATCGTGGAATGTAAATGGAATTAGAGCCTGCGTGACCAAGGGCTTTATCGAATATTTTAAAGAAATGGACGCGGATATTTTCTGCATTCAGGAGTCAAAGCTGCAGGAAGGGCAAATAAGCCTGGAAATCGGTGAGGAGTATCATCAATTTTGGAATTATGCGCTCAAGAAGGGTTATTCCGGGACCGCTGTTTTAACCAAGCTGAAGCCGATTACGGTACGTTTTGGTCTGGAGGAGGACAACGAGCCTGAGGGACGGGTTATTACGCTTGAATTTGAAGATTTCTATCTCATCAACGTGTATACGCCCAATGCGAAACGAGATTTGACAAGGCTGGATTATAGACTCGAGTGGGAGGACCGGTTCCGGAGTTACCTTAAGGAGCTGGATCAATTGAAGCCTGTTATCGTATGCGGCGATTTAAATGTAGCCCATCAAGAAATCGACTTGAAGCACCCGAAGCCTAATATCGGCAACTCCGGCTTCACGTATGAAGAGCGCGGCAAAATGACGGACCTGCTGAACGCGGGATTTATCGATACTTTCCGGCATTTCTACCCCGACCGGACGGATGTTTACTCGTGGTGGTCCTACATGTCGAAGGTAAGAGAGCGGAACATCGGTTGGCGGATCGATTACTTCCTGACTTCCGCCAGACTAGCGCCGTCACTCATCGATGCGAATATCGATTGTCATGTGATGGGCAGCGATCACTGTCCGGTCACTCTTGAGCTGGCGGATCGGATCGGCTAGCTCGGACGCCACCTTTCCAGCAAGCGATATCCTTGCCCCCGCGACCAGCTTGTTAACCGCGCAGCAGCGGTCGTGGGCCTAATGAGACTCTTATCGATTGCCGAACGGGGGACCCATGATCATTGAATATCCTTAGCCCTTCCCTACTCCTCATTCGATAAGTGTCTTCCAGTAGCTCCACACCTTCAAGTACTCCTCCAAATCATGCGGATGATGCTTGGTGCATATGCCGATGCGGCAATATAGCTGAAAGACGGTCTCTTCAATCAGGCGCGAGCTTTCGACCTGCTCATGCGTTAGGAGAGCATATGCCGCATGAAGCGTTTCTAGGTTCAAATCATCCGGTGACGAGCAGAACGCATAGGTAAAATCATAAAGCACGGGACCGAGCATCGGAGAAGGATCAATGACGCCCACCAGCTTATTTTGAGCGTAAACGAAATTATGAACGCCCGTATCGCCGTGCAGCAAATATTTGGCTTCCGGCCCTTCATCCTTCAGCTTATTTTCGACCAGCCGCTTTATTTTATAATGATCCTCGCAGGGAAGTAGATCCGCAACGGTTTCCCTGGCATATTCCAGGCTTCCTTCATTAAATTCACGCCAGGATTGACGAGGCAATTCCAGCCTTCCCCACGTCTCGCTTTGCCGCTCCTGCTTGTAATGATTCAGAAGATCCTCGACAAGACGGGTCATCCAGTTTATTTTTAACCCGCGGTTATAGTGGGTCATGCCCTCTATATACGCATACACCATGTACGCTTTGTCAGGATCGACATAAAAAACCCGGGACAAGAGCTCGGAGCCGCTGTAAGCCGTCAGGAATTGCTCAGCTAACTTAATTTGCTCTGCATGATCCAGCTTCAACACATATTGCGGCTTTTCTCCGTTCGACAGGATATAAACAAGCCCGTCCGTCGTGCCTTTCAAATGGCGAACGTGCAGATTGTTGCTCGCAATAATTCCACGTTCCTCAAGAACGTTAAGGATTTTATCTATTCCGGGACCATGTGACATCATAACCTCCCCTTTGTTGCAGACGATTCAGTCCTCATGATACACGAGAACAAATCGTTCGAATAGACGTGCGTACGAGCATCGCGGCGAATTCCGCACGGGGCGCTGTCAATTGTTTTTCATAAAATCAAACGCTTCAATCCAAAAAAAAGAGCAGTTTCGACATAGAATGGTATCGTTTGTAATTTCAATAAAAAAACGGCCTTTCCCGATTGGATATCGGAAGAGACCGCTCCGTTAATAATTTAAAATCTCTTCCGTCTGCATATCTCTGTCCCGGAGAAGATCGAGCGCTGTTTGCATTTTATCGAGATAGGCAGGCTCATTGCCTGTGCACATGAAGCGCACACTGCCGCGGCCGCGGCCTTCCACGATTCCGTAACGGTTCAGCAAAGCAGATAAACGCTTGATCGTTCCAACGTTTCCGTCAACAATCTGAATGTGCGGAGGCAATATTTCGCGCAGTATCCCTCTATAGAAAGGGTAGTGGGTACAGCCAAGCACAACGATTCCGTATTGCTCCAACTCATAGCCTGCAAGCTTTCCTCTGAAGTACTCGCCCATCAAAGCTTTGTCAAACTGTAGATTCTCGCAATACCCTACCAGCTCCGGCAAAGGCAGTGAGTCGACGATTCCCGTTTCGTCCACTCGTGATATGAGGGCATAATATTTAGGCTGCTTCAAGGTTAACGGTGTAGCAAATACAAGCACTCTCTTTCCAGTCATGCGATTCATTTCCACCGCAGGCTTCACAGCCGGCTCCATGCCAACAATCGGGAAGGAATACAGCTCCCTCAGCTCGGCGATCGCGATACTGGTCGCTGTGTTGCAGGCTACGACCAGCGCATCGATCCCCTCTTGAGCCATTGTCGCTACTGCCTCCAGAATGTACGTCCTTACTTCTTCCTTGGATTTTGTCCCATAAGGAACATGTAGCGTGTCTGCCATATAAAGAAAGTCCTCGGCAGGAAGTCTCTTTAGAGCTTCCGCCAACACGGTCAGCCCGCCTATTCCTGAATCAAAAAAACCGATTTTCATATATCGTCGATTCCTATCGTATGAAATAAAAAGATATACTCAGCATATCGCGTTATGAGCTATTAAGGCAATACAAGTCTTTGCCATATTGCTCATCTATTGGTTTTAAACCGCATTTCCGCAATTCTTGCTTCATCCTATTATCTAACAAAATGAACGTCAGTTCCAGCAGCTTTATTTCTTTCACATAATTTCCAGCAGCTCGAATCATACTACCCCTTAGATTAAACAAAGGTAGGTGCTGGAAAATTGGATAGCGTCGTTTTAGCCAGAGCTCTATTCGGAACTTCAATGGCTTTTCATATTATTTTCGCAACACTGGGAGTCGGAGTGCCTCTCATGATTGTATTTGCGGAAATTTTGGCAGGAATAACGAAAAATCCGGATTATTCGGTCATGGCCAAGAGATGGACCAAAGCCCAGGCCATATTGCTAGGCGTGGCTATTCCATCGGGGACAATCGTCGGCGTGATGCTGTCGCTCCTGTGGCCCGGATTTATGGAAATTGTCGGACAGGTCATTGCCGTTCCCTTTCAAGTGGAGCTATGGGCCTTCTTCCTTGAAGCGCTGTTTATGTCTATCTACATCTACGCCGCTGACCGTTTGTCCCGCAAGCTTCGCATATTCAGTGTCATTATGGTTTCCCTCGGCTCTGCCGCTTCCGCCGTTCTAATTACCAACGTGCATGCCTGGATGAACACGCCTGCAGGTTTCAACATCGTTGACGGAGCGGTTACCGATGTCAATCCAATAAAGGCAATTTTCAACCCCAGCTTTGCGGTTACCGCTATTCATGTTGTCGCCTCGGCATTCATGACCGGGGCATTTTGCATCGGATCCATCGCGGCCTATAAGCTGCTTAAGCGCGGCCAGCCGGAGCGCGAAATCGTCTACCATCGCCGGAGCCTGCAGCTTGCGCTGATGATCGGCTTCGTGTGCTCGCTGGCTACTGCTGTAAACGGCCACTTTACGGCTCAAATGCTGCATAACTATTTACCGCTGAAGCTCGCAGCAGCCGAAGGCCTGTTCGAAACGACGGCTTATGCCCCGCTAGAAATTTTCGGAAGTACGAATGTGGAGGAGCAAAGGGTCGTTGGAGGCATCCGAATTCCATGGGCGCTGAGCTTTCTTGCGACCGACCGGTTCGACGGCGTTGTGCGCGGCCTGAATGACTTTCCTCAGGAGCTGTGGCCGCCTCTTTACGTGCATACTCTATTCAACCTGATGGTAGTCATTGGCAGTGGCTTAATCGCTCTCTCATTCGTTGCGCTGTTCATTAACTTCATTCGCAGGCGACCCTTGCCAAGGTGGATGCTCGGCACACTTATTCTTGGAGGCCCGCTATCGCTTATCGGAATCGAGACCGGCTGGATATTCAGCTGCACCGGCAGGCAGCCGTGGGTCATAAGCGGCGTACAGCTGACAGCCGATGCGGCAACCCGGTCGCAGGATATCGGCGTGCTGTTCGCGCTGTTCATTGGACTTTACGTGCTGCTCATGACGATTACGATTGTCGTGATGCGTTTCTATTTTCGCAGAAGGCCGGTTGGTCGCGAACTAACCCCCTTAGAAGGAAGGTAACGCCGTGGATTACGCAACCATTGCCGTCTCGATATTGTGGGCTTTCATATTCGCTTATGCTATCCTCGGCTCCGTTGATTTCGGAGCAGGATTCTGGGCGCTCGTCTACGACCGCAAATCCAGTGCGAGAGCTGCTCAGATCGCGAACCGCTACCTGTCTCCTTCCTGGGAGGTGACGAACGTCTTTCTTGTGCTCATAGCTGTTGCGCTGGTCGGCTTCTTCCCGAAAGCCGCCTTCTGGTTCGGTACGGTGCTGATCGTCCCGGTCAGCCTTGTTCTGATCCTGCTGACGATTCGAAGCAGCTTTATGGTGTACAGCTACTCCACCCAGCGCTACAGTCGCCTGCTGCGCTGGATTTCCGGTCTGACGGGAGTATTGATCCCAGGCCTCCTGCTAAGCGTACTCCCCATCTCATTGGGCGGATTTGTAGAAGTGTCCAGCGGCGGGCAGCCACACCTGCTCTTCGCCAAGCTGCTGCAAGCGCCAACGGAATATTCGCATCTAGCATTCGGCATTTCATCGGAGCTGTTCCTAGCCGCGCTCTTCCTTTCTGACTACGCCCACGAGGCAGACGACTTCTCCACCTATCGCGTTTATCGCAAAGCGGCAAAGGTTCTCGGACCTCTGACTCTAGCGACCGCCGTACTCGCTACGTACACGATGGCACCAGAGGCGGAGTGGATCGTCACACGAATCGTAGAGCAGTGGCCATGGTTCCTAGCCTCCATCGTCTCCTTTGGCATCGGATACAGCGCGCTGTGGATGAGGAATAAACCAGATGCACCCGGTCGTCCGCGGCTTGCCGTGACCTTCATTATCGGGCAATACTTGCTTGCCAGCATCGGTTATGGCATTGCCCATTTGCCTTACTTGCTGTATCCCTACCTTCGAGTCGACCAAGCGGTAACGAATCCGACGATTTTCCGTTCCCTGCTTGTCTCCTACAGCATCGGCATCGCCGTGCTTGCACCCGGCTTCTATTTGTTCTGGCGGCTGTTCCTCAAGGACAAGAAATATATCCGTCAAGAGCCGGATGCGGAACCAAAAACCTGAGGATAAAATAAAGCTGCCTTGACGGGCTGCGCCATAAACGGACGCAGCCTTTTACTAATGGAATGAAAGCCTCCATCTGATGCAGGATATCGAAAACTTAAACGTATAGCCATGTTCAACTTGGATACGCTATAGCTAGCAGTTTATCCCAGTTTGATGGAAAGGAATGATGAACCGAGTATGCTCGATTCCAAAACGATTGAAATCATCCAAGCTACAGCGCCGGTATTGAAAGCACATAGCCATCAAATCGGAAAAAGATTTTACGAGCTGCTTTTCGCCAAGGCTCCCGAATTATACAACTTGTTTAATCAAACCAACCAGAAAAGGGGCCTTCAACAGGAAGCGCTCGGCTATGCCGTTTATGCCGCAGGCGAGAACATAACGAACCTGGAGGCGCTCGCTCCGGTTATTCGAAGGATTTCAGAAAAGCATCGCGCGATCGGAATAAAAGACGAACAGTATCCTATCGTAGGCGAAACGCTGCTTATGGCCGTAAAGGATGTTTTAGGAGATGCGGCCACCGATGAAATCATTGCTGCGTGGGGAAAAGCATACGGGTATATTTCGGATGCGTTTATAAGCTTGGAGAAAAGCCTTTATGAGGAGACCGAGCAGCAGCCTGGCGGATGGGCCGACTATCGGAGCTTTACCGTCGATAAAAAGGTGAAGGAAACGGAAGAGGTTAGCTCTCTTTACTTAAAATCCGAAGACGGCAAACCAATTGCCGCTTATCAAGCCGGTCAATACTTAACGATAAAAGCCGATATTCCCGGTGAACAATATACGCATATCCGGCATTACAGCCTATCCGAGGCCCCAGGCCGCGATTACTATCGAATTAGTGTCAAACGCGAGCAGGCCAGCGGGAATGACCTGGAGGGAGTCGTATCCAACTATCTGCACGAGCAGGTGAAGGTTGGAGATACTTTGCAATTTTCCGCTCCTGCAGGCGACTTCACGCTCAGCAGCACGGATCGTCCAGTCGTATTCATTAGCGGAGGAATTGGCATTACTCCTCTGCTAAGCATGTTAAATACGATCGCAAACAAGCAGCCCCAACGCCGCGTTGCCTTTGTCCATGCCACAACAAACAGCCAATCACATGCTTTTAAGAATGATGTGGCCGGGCTCGAGAAAAGCCATCCAAACCTAAAATCCTTTGTCTGCTATTCTTCTCCAACCGAAGAAGATCGCGTGTCTCGCAATTTCAATAAAGAAGGTCGGATTGATCTAGACTGGCTGCAATCGATCATACCGGACAGCAAGGCGGATTTTTACTTTTGCGGGCCCATACCTTTTATGCAAAGCATCCACACCGCTCTAAAGCAATGGAAAATTCCTAAAGAGAATATTCATTTCGAGTCATTTAGTCCGATAGCGATTTTAGATGAGGAATAGGTGAAAATAAGCAAGCGAACGCCTCAGGCTCCGAGTCTAGCGCTATTGTAAGGATGAACAATTTTCTCACCACGAGAAGCGTACTCTTTGTTATAATCATTCCCAACGGATAAACGGGAGGCGTTCGCTAATATGCACAACCATTTCCTTACCGATCTCGACGGTACGCTGTTAAGATCAGATGCTTCCTTATCGGAATATACGATAAACACGATTTCTTCCGCTTTGAAAAAGGGCATCGTCATAAGCTATGCAACGGCAAGAAGCTATATCAGCTCCCAGCAAGTCGTTTCTGCGATTCCATGGCAATATCCTATCATTTTATATAATGGCGCGGTTATATTTGACCCTGTTGCACAGAAACTATTGGATGGAAACTGGTTGGAGACAGGTACAGCGAATGATATCATCAGCCTGGGAAGAGAATACGGCCTGCTGCCATTTCTATTTGCTCTCGATCCTGAGGATAAGGAGCGCGTATTGCACGAAAGACTGAGCCGGGCTGGGGATATGCAATTTTTCGAAAACCGGCCCCTTGATCCCCGTTTTGGAGAAGTGCCTTATTTGGCTTGTCCAGACACGTTTCGAACGCTTATTGTATCCTACATCGGATTGCTGGAAGAGCTTGAACCTTTAAAAGCGGAAGTGCAGCTGCGCTTCGGAAAAAATGTCCATATCCACTTGATGAAGGATGCCTATATTGCCAACCATTATTTCTTGGAATTCAGTCATCAGAAGGCCAACAAAAACGAAGGTCTGCGCAAATGGTCAGCGCTCATGAACTGCAGCCCTCAGGATATCACCGTATTCGGGGATAATTTGAACGATGTAGGGATGTTTGAAGCAGCAGGAACTCGCATCGCCGTCTCCAACGCTCATCCTGCACTGATTGAGATGTCAACTCTTGTGGCCGCAAGCAACGATGAGGATGGTGTGGCCAAATATATCTCAATCATTACGGAAGAGAATAGGCTTCGTGCCTAATTCCTGCAAAAAGACAAAACCGAAGGCTGCAAATGATGCATTCCTTTTGGCGCATTCCAGTGCCACGCGAAGGTTACGATGCCGCCTTGCTTATCCCATTCCATCGCATACTCGACATCCATGGACGTTGCTCCGAACGCCACACGTGACGGTGAATATTCGATTAAATCAAGTCCAAGAACCCACATTTTTTTATCATGTTCAGGCTAATCCCTCCTAGACATCCTATTATCGTGACGTATAAGCCATAGCATAAGAAAAGTATAAGGGCTATTAAGCACGGAAATATATGTCGTGATGATGGATGATCATGTCATGATGCCGGAAAATAAAAAGGATGACGAGCTGTTCAAGTAAACAGCCGTCATCCTTTTATGCCCGTCAATCATATATTATTCTTCTGTGCTAATCTTGGTTATCTGCTTAGCTGTAGTTTCTGCAGGAGCTGATTGCTCTACTTCACCCTCAATATCGAGGCTAACCTTGTCACCGACCTCTATAGCATCTAAATCAGATTCGTTTTCCGCAGTAATCCAGATCGCATTAGGGTCGACTGCGTTTAAGATTTCATCGATTGATTTCTCTTCAAATTCAGTCATATCTGAGTTCTGAACGACTAATATCTTTGGACTTTCCTTGGCCATGACATAACCTTCTTTATAGTCCCAAATCTCGTTAGATTGGCCCCCATTTGCATTATTTGCTGAACATCCTGAGAGCAATATCAACATGATGACCATAGCAAAAATGTTTCTCATTTTAGACCCCCTCGTACATTTATTTTCGTTACCGAATGAGTTACAGAGCTATATTGCTAGTGCTTTAATTCTTGTACCCCTAATCCCCTATTATCAAACTCTCTCAAAGCTTCATAAAAAAAAGAGAAGCCCTCTCGCGGCTCCTCTGCTCTTTATTGTCTATTGCTCCCTTGGTCCTGACCGGCACCCGATCTGACCTTAATCCGGTATTCCTGCGGTGAGATTCCCTCCAGCTCCTTGCCCTTGTCCGAAAGTAGAAGCCTTAGCGAGCATTGGCTTTCAATTATTTTATGCTATGACGTTTTAACCCCGTTTGCTTCGAATAATTTTCCCCATCCTGAAACAACTTGTGGAGATATACCCGTTAACAGCAAGCATTTCCATACCACTGCAGCTATCGTATCTACTATAAGAATACCGTGTTCCCGTTCCAGCTCTTCTACCAGATGAGCGGACATTAGATTCGTACCGAACATGGTAATCGCATCTACGCCGGGAAGCGCCACACTGCGTGCCATTTCCCGGATTGCTTCTTCTGTTACAAAAGCACATTCATAATTGTCCGAAATCCCGGAGCATGCATACCCCGTACATTCGAGCCCGATTTTTGCATAATTGTTTACGATTCGCTCAACGATCACCTCTTCACAAGGAGATACAATACCAAAACGTTTCACCTGGTTAATAGAAAACAGCTCATTTAATGCAAGTACGGAGGTTGTAGCGGGAATGCCAGTCTCTCTTGTAATTTGCTCACAAAGCCTCCTGTCATTCTCGAACCCAAGCCAGCCTCCGGAAGTGCCATTATAAGCAATGACGTCTACTTTCGCATCGGCAAGCAAATAAGCGGCCTCCAGCATCGGCTCAAGCAAAAATTGATTCGCAGCAGAAGATGACAATGACACCTCGGTTACTTTGAATCGGGAAAAATGTGCTGCAACCCCAGTAACATTTTGCAGCATCGAACAGGTTATCGGCTCTAATACCGTATTAGATGACGGCGTAAGCATGCCTAATTTTATTTGCTTCATTAGCTTCTCCTTACTGAGCGGATGCTTTCGCAAGCTTTCCTTCTTCATGCAATAAATTGAGAATTTTTCGCTTGTATTCATTAAAAGTATCGGAAGTGATATCTCTTGGACGCGGCAGATCGATCGGAATGATTTCGCGAATCGTTCCCGGTCTGCGTGTCATTACTGCCACTTTCGTCCCCAGTATTAGTGCCTCGTCGATGCTATGGGTAATGAAAATAATGGTCATTTTACTCTTCTCCCATATCTTTACCAGCTCTTCTTGCATATCCATCTTTGTCTGGGCATCGATCGAGGCGAACGGTTCATCCATGAGTATTACCGAAGGTTTTAACATTAGAGCCCGCGCAATGCCGACTCTCTGATTCATACCACCGGACAGCTCGTAGGGATAATGATTTTCAAATCCCTTCAGACCTACCATTTCAATATATTCTCTCGCTTTTTCTTTACGAATGGCGTTCGACTCGCCTACTAGCTTCAAGTGAAACGACACATTCTCCCATACAGGCAGCCAAGGCATTAAGGTAGGCTGCTGAAATACAACGCCCCGATCAGCTCCCGGCCCTTCGACAGGTTTCTGATTCATGATTACATCGCCGGAAGATTGTTTCTCGAAGCCGGCAACCATACTAAGCAGCGTCGATTTCCCACAGCCGCTCGGCCCTAGAATGCAGAGAAACTCATTCTCTTCCACGTCCAGATTGACGTTATCAATGGCAAGCAGACTTGTTTTTCGCTTTTTATCCTCATAAATTTTAACAATTTTTTTCATTTCAATCAGCGCCATAGTCTCTCCCCCTCTTTACTGACATTAGCTCATTCCTTGAACGGAAGTATTTCGTTGCCAATGAAGTGTGCGGTCCATCAATTTCTTAATCAGAAAATCCATGAGGAAGCCCATCAAACCAATACTCGCCATACTCGCCATTACCAAATCATATCTCAAGAAATAATAAGAGTCCCAGAGAACGTAACCCAAACCGCTCTTAACGGCAATCATTTCAGCTGTAACTGTCAACGCCCACGCAATTCCGATACCCAGCCGCAGGCCTGTAAATATACTGGGTAAAGCGGCTGGCAAAATAACGTAGCGGATAAGCTTCCAACGTTTTGCACCCATCATCGAGGCTGCGCGGATTAGGTTTTTGTCCGTTGTCTTTACACCTTGAATCGCATTTACGACAATCGGAAAGAATGAACCTAAAAACACAAGGAAAATTGCCGGTTTATCAGCGATCCCAAACCATATAATGGCTAGCGGGATCCAGGATACCGGAGGAATGGGACGCAACATTTGGATAGTCGGCTCTACCATTTTCTCAACAATCTTAGACCAGCCAATGGCAACACCTGCCGTTACACCGACGATGACCGCGATGAAATAACCCAGCATAACTCTTATACCGCTGCTCAACACATCATTGAACCAGACACCGCTGTTGACCTCCGCACTGCCCGTCATGCCAAATATCCAATCGAGCCATACGAGCAGAACTGTTGTCGGCGGTGGGAATAACGCTGCAGGAAACAATCCCGACCTTGAAATCAATTCCCATAAAACAAAGACTATGCAAGGTACGATGAAACGAAACTTATGCGCATGCCAGAATTCGTTAGTCATTAAAACCGAGTTCTTCTTTGGCTTTTCCTGTGGCTTTAGATAAGAAAGTGTAGTCAATGTTCGCACCTACCTTTTCGGATACATCTTTCTGAATATAGTCCAACTCAAGCATCATCTTCACGATCGCAAGCGCAGATTCGCGGTGGATCTTGTGGTCTGGATAAGCATTTTTCAAAGCTTCGGCGCCTGTTACCTCATCAAGAGGCGTATATTTATTTACGACATCAATCCAAATCTGCTTATCTCCATCCAGCTTCTCCAGCAATGTGACAACACCGCCTACAAATGCCTCAAGGTCAGCCGGACGATCTTTTATCACATCGGATCGGGTAACAATCAGGTTCGTCAAATTACCTGCGGCTTGATTGTATGGGAATGTAAAGTGAGTCGCAGTACCATTTAATTTCGCCTGGGAGGCAACCGGTTCTACCGTAGTTACCATCTCCACCTCGCCTCGCTCGATCGCGGCAATATGATCCACAAAATTCGGAATATTTACAATTTCAATATCTTTTGCAGGATCTATCCCATGCAGCAGGAACTCACCCCGCATCTGAATATCTTGTGCACTTCCTCTTGAAGCAGCTACCCGAAACGGCTTTTTCTGTTCTTTGTATTCTGCTATTACTTTCTTAAGCCCATCCCAATCGTCTGCCTCCAGCCCCAGGCTTTTCTCCACCAATATGTCCGTTCCACCATTAACTTGACCGGAAATCGGAACAATATCGAGATCTTTGCCCATCGCTGTAATATAATGCAAATAGGTTATTTGCGCGACATCAATACTTTTGGACACGAGTGCAGTCAATACATCATTACCCGATGAAAAGCTGGATAGTTCAACATTTAAGTTTTCTGTTGTCTCAGGCAATAATGTCATCGGATAAGACATTACACTCTTCGCATATCCCATTTTTAATATAGGACTTGGCTTGGAATTTGTCGCGGCTGCGTCTGCACCCGCTTCACTATTCTCACTCTGGTTGGCTCCCGCATTACCGCATGCCGCCAAAACCAACATCATGACTATCCCTAGCAGCAACCCTGCCTTCCGTCCTTTTAACATAACAAACCACTCCCTTGTTTTAAAATTAACTACCGTAATAACGGATTTAAATGTTAACTTATATAACACTATCTTCCCGTCTTATTCATGATGTTATTTTACCTATTTATTTTATAACTTGTCATTATTCACGTTAACTAAATATCCCCGTTTATTATTAGCCAAAACGCACAACCCAAAGGATCAAACAAAAATATATGTTATTTTTATGTGATTATACATAACACGTCATGATATGGTTTTCGTCTGAAAAAGGCAATAAATAGTTGCGGACAAAGTGAACCGCTACCCCTTATAATATTCTTTATGGCTATAAATAATGGGTTTGTCCGGGGGAGCCGCAACGTGCAGCGTTATGAAGAATTAGATTCACTGAGAGGTTTGGCGGCACTTGCCGTTATGGTTGGACATTTCTTAATGGTGTTCACGCCAATCGTGCAGAATACATCAGGATTAAGCTTTCTGGAATATCCGCTTAACCTGCTGAAATATACGCCGTTGCATGCATTTTGGGGCGGACACGAGGCTGTTATTATGTTTTTTCTATTGAGCGGATTCGTACTTTCTTTGCCGTTCTTTAATAACCGCGAGCAGCCGTATACGAAATATGTGATCAAGCGAATCTGCCGCATTTACATTCCATTTCTCATCGCTTTGTTCATCGCCCTAATCATGAGGGAAGCTGTCTATGTGTCGAAGCTGACGAGCCTAACGAGCTATTATAACAACCTGTGGGTGATACCCCCCGATATGAGCTCAATTATTCATCATCTGCTATTTATCGGGAACTATAATACGACGAGGTATGATCCAATTTTATGGACGCTCGTACATGAGATGCGCATCTCATTATTATTCCCTTTTATTATGTTTTTCATTGTAAAAGGCGGCTGGAAACTCGGGCTTCCGCTCGCACTTGTCCTGTCCTTTGGCGCTGAGTTTTTGCTTACCCTTTTTGAGACGCGTTATATGACGAATTTCGTGGTTTCGTTGCATTATGCCTCATTTTTTATCGTGGGAGCGCTGCTTGCGAAGTATCAGAAAGAGCTGAAGACCGGATTTTCCCGGTTAAATGGCTGGTTGGCGGCGCTGCTTCTTGCCGTTGCGCTTTGCAGCTACTCGTTCAAATGGATCGGCTATGGCGAAGATTTCCACGACCTGTTCATGCAGCATGGAGGCGATTGGATGACGGCTATCGGCGCTTCGATCTTCATTGTGGCCGCCATATCGTCCGTTCGTTTGTCGCGTCAGCTGCAGCGTAAACCATTGTTGTTTTTGGGCAAAATTTCTTACAGCCTCTACTTGTATCATATGATCGTATTGTTATCACTCGCTCATCTTCTGAATGGTGTGATCGAAACTCTATTTATCATTATGCTTGCCGTTGTCATCTCGTTTGTGGCGGGAACGTTGAGCTACTATTTCGTAGAGCTGCCCTCCATCCGTCTGGGCAAGCGCCTTACAGGCTGGGGCAAAAAGCCGATTAAAGCTGCTGGAGGTTATGGTGACGGCGCATCATCCTCCATATGACAAGTGTCCCAAACACAAGAGAAAGAGCCCATTTTCCTAAGAGGGCTCTTTCTCTGACCATTTCACTAATTCCTATTGAATATCAACAATTTACCGACGATTGGACAATCCTGATGATCACTATTCAAAAACTATTTTTCCGGTATTGGTTTGGAGGCAAGCCTACTATTTTTTTGAACGATGTACTGAAATAATGCTGTGATTCATAGCCGGTTTTCTCCGCGATTTCATTTATCGTCAAGTCCGTTTCATGGAGCAGGCGGATAGCCTGTTTAATTCTTGTCTGGGTTAAGATGCTTACAAAAGAGGCCCCCACCTCCTGTTTGAACAATCTGCTTAAGTAGACGGTGGATACTTTAAGTTCGCTTGCAACACCTTCTAGCGACAGCGCCTGGTCAACGAATCGCCCCTCGATGATCTCCTTCGTTCGGCGCACGAAGGGAGACAATTTCGTCTCCTTGTTTACCGAAGCTTTGGCTTCCGCATAGATAGACGGCACGGCTTCCTTTCCGATATGGTTCGGCAGGTAGCTTGCTACGATGGTTATCTTGAGATAACAGTCAACGGCCGATTCAATCTGTTCGAATACTCGTTTGTCCGGCTTGCCCCATATCAGCAGCACGATAAGCCCCACTTCATCGCGGAAATGAACACACGTAAAGTCCTGAAGGCACTCCTCCGCGATATTCTCGATTGCAAACAATAGAAGCTGCCGATCCTTCTCGGAGAAAAAAGTTTTTCCTTTCGATTGCTCGGGCCACCGGATGATGCCTATCACATCGGGCGCTTCCTCTCGCATCCGCAAAAAAGAAAGCTGCTCATCGATTTCCTCATCACTAAGATCGCCCTTCATCCATTCTAAACAAAACCGCTCGCGAAGCAGGGCGAAATTTCTTTCTATCTGCTTAGAGGCCATATTCAACAGCTCACTGTTAACCGTCGTCTCCTCGATCTTTTTCACCAAACGCAATAGCACCTCGGTAAGTTCATCAGGATTAACCGGCTTAAGAATATAATCATCCACCTCGAGCTTGATCGCCTCATACGCATAGGTGAATTCGTCATGTCCCGTAATAATAACGATTTTACACTGTGGAAGCTGCGCCCGAATGTGGCCAATCAATGTCAACCCATTCATGATCGGCATACTCAAGTCGACTAGGAGAATATGAACTTGATATTTAAGGGCCAGCTCCAACGCCTCTTCGCCATCCTCTGCCTCGCCGACAATCTCAAGACCTAACTGTTCCCATTGAATCGAGCTTCGGATGCCTTCACGGATAATAGCCTCGTCATCCGCGATCAGCGCCTTCCATTTATGCTTCATGCTTGCTCTGCCCCTTCCGAAGGATGACGGGATGGGTGATTGTAACCGTCGTCCCGCTATTTTGTTTACTTTCAATGGATAGTCCGTAATGTTCACCAAAGCTAAGTCTTATACGCTCCTGAACATTGCTCAGACCGTAGCTTACGGCGGATCCATTCCTGGAGAGCTCGCCAGCGGAATGAAGCCCTTCTCCTCGATCCCCAGCAGAGGAGGCGTTTTCAAGCGCTGCACGGAGAACCGTCAGTCTCTCTTCCGACATGCCCGCTCCGTCATCAACGATGACCAATTTCAATACACCGCCTATGACGCTTGCCCGAATCCCGATCATGCCGGGGCCTCTGCGTTCTTTTATCCCATGGTAGATCGCATTCTCCACCACCGGCTGAAGAATGACCTTGAGCACAACCATATCAACGCAGCTGTCGTCCACCTGAATCGTGTAGTTCAGCTTGTTCTTGTAGCGTGTTTTCTGTATTTTCAAATAGCTGCCAATATGATCGAATTCATCAGTTAGCGGAATCATTTCTTGCCCTTTGCTTAGCCCTATACGGAAGAGTCTCGACAACGACTCCACCATTTCCGTCGCTTCCTGCGCACCGTCCTTGCGGGCGAGCCACTGGATGGTATCCAGCGTGTTGTATAGAAAATGCGGCTGGATATGAGCTTGAAGGCTTCGCAGCTCAGCTTCTCGTTTCTGTCGTTGTTCCTCGCCGACTTGCGTAATTAAACGGGTAATTTGCGCCAGCATCTTGTTAAAGCTGCGGCCCAGCATGCCCACCTCATCCTGCCGCTCGCCGATGATCCGAATTTTCATGTTGCCTTCTTCAACCTTGCGCATGGAGGAGGCCAGCTGTGAGATCGGGCGAGAAATAGAATGCGACAAAAAGTAAGATGCCGCTATTCCAAGCATGCTCACGACAAAGACGAAGATCACGACATACATATTAATGTCTTTGATTTCCTGCACGGTATCCTGAACAGCGAAAACCCCAACCGTCGTCCAATTCGTAAACGGGGATTTTTGATAAATAAATTGCAGCCGCTGACCGCCCACCGCCTTCGAAAAAGTGCCCGACGCCTGAGGGCTGATCAGCTCCGAATCGATGCCACCGACAACAGAATTTCGCGGCGCGTAAATACTGTCGCCTTTATCGTCAATAACCATCAGATAGCCGGATTTGCCGAGCCTCACATCGCGTACGGTTTCTGAGATTACCCGCAGCTTTAGGTCGATGAGCACGACCCCTTCCGTTTGCTGCGTCTCCGGATCTTGAATCGCCCGAACCACCGAGACGACCTCGCTGTCCTTATAATTAGCATGTGTCGTGACATTGCGGTTCGAGGGATGACCGATCATTTTGAATATGCCCTTGGCCTTGACGGCCTCTTGATACCAAGCTTCTTCCGTCAGGCTGCGGCTGCTGCTCCTTGCATACATTTCGTTGCTGAAGTATTCGCCGCTTGCCCCCACGACCATAATGCCGGCGACCTCGGAATAGAGCGTCGTGAAGCTCTGTAGAAATTTAGATGTACGATACCGTTCATCGTCTTCATCAAGCGCGGATGAGCCTTCCTTTAAAAACATCTGAATATCGGGATTCATGGAAATGAAATAGGATATATTCTGTATATTCCCTGCATGGGAATCCAATGATTTATTGACATTGCCGATCAGTTGCATGGTATGGCTGTTGACTTGTTTCTCAACAATGCCGCTTACTACCCATGACATCAGTATCCCGAGGCATAAAGTAGGAAGGATACTGATCAGCAGAAAATGAATAATCAATTTGTAACGAATCGACCAATTATTGAGCTCAAACCATTTGAATGCCATCTGCGTGCTCACCTTCCGATTGTCATATTTTCAACGTATTATTTCGCATAATAGTTATCGACATTGGATTTAGTGACCACAGAGATGCCTGTATCGACATAACTCGGCAGAGGAGGAACGTTCGCCTTCCGCCAATCAGGCATTGGCTCTACGAGCTCGTTGCGCAGGTGAAAGAGATGCATCAGCGACCAATAGCCCATATTCCAGGTTCCTTGGGCGAGCGTGGCGGAAATAGTGCCGCTCTTAATCATATCCAGCGTCCCTTTGTCTGTATCGAAGCTGATAATATGCACCTGATCCAGCTTGCCGGCCCCAAGTATGGCATGGCCAACCCCTACGCCGCCGTTCGCTTCCGTGACGAAGATTCCTGCCAGATCCGGATAGCTTTCCAGCATGTCGCGCGCTTGCTGCTCGGATACCAGTTGATCGCCCTTCCCATCCTCCACACTGACAAGCTGGAGATTAGGAAATTCTGCGAGAAGCGTGTCCTTAAAGCCTTTCGTACGTTCCTGATGGTTCAATTGGTTTGGATGGGTGATGATGCCGACCTTGCCGCTCCCGCTGGTAAGTTCGGCCATTTTGCGCGCAGCCGTGACGCCTGCATTGTAGTTATTCGTGCCGAGAAAGGAATAAGCATCGCTTCCTGGCGCATCCGAGTCGAACATAACTACCGGAATGCCGGCTTCCACCGCTTTGTTGATTGCTGCATTCAGCGCTTCGGAATTAATAGCGCTAACGGCGATCCCTGCCGGGTTGCGGGCGATAACCTGCTCCAGCACGGTCACCTCTTCATGGACGTCGTATTGGGTAGAACCCCGGTATTCCACGGAAACGCCCAGCGCTTCAGCTGCATCCTCGAACCCTTTCAGAACATTTTTCCAATAATCGATGCCGGTCAGAAAATTAACGATCACATATTTCTCTTCCATCCCGCCGCGCAAGCCTTCAGCCTGATCCAGCGGTCCACCGCTATCCTCCCGAAAATAAACCACAGACAAATAAACCATCAATGCTCCAATCATAACGACGTACAGCAGCAATAGTTTTTTCAATGCAGATCCCCCTGTCTGTCTATGACAAGCCAAAGCGAATTCATTATAACACAGCAGCTAAGCGCGGAGATGCACACCTTGTGTGCATCTCCGCGCCTATCCGACAGAACTTTTTATGATTAGGCAGGACCCTTTTTCAGGTCGATTTGTTCTTGTTATAGAGATCAAAAGCTACAGCCAGCAGAAGTACGAGGCCCTTTATCCCCTGTTGATAATCAATGCCAAGACCGATCAGAGACATGCCGTTGTTCATGACGCCCATAACAAGGCCTCCGATGATTGCGCCAATAACAGTGCCCACACCGCCAGTAGCGGATGCGCCACCGATAAATGCGGCTGCAATAGCATCAAGTTCGAAGTTAACGCCCGCTTTCGGCGTTGCCGCATTCAGACGCGCGGCGAATACAAGACCAGCTAAAGCCGACAGCACGCCCATGTTAACGAATACCCAGAACGTCATTTTCTTCGTCTTGACGCCGGACAGCTTCGCAGCCTTCTCGTTGCCGCCGAGCGCGTAGATATGGCGTCCCATTATCGTTTTGCGCATCACAAACGTATAGACCGCGACGAGAATGAAGAGCATGATCAAAATATTCGGCAGACCTTTATAAGAGGCCAGGATGTACGTGAACAGATTAATGATGACAACTACTGCCGCCAGCTTCCCAAGGAAGAAAGGAAGGGGGAGCGCTTCAAAGCTATAGCGGTTCTGGATCAAACGTCCCCGCCATTCCATGAAGATGTAGACCAAGGACAGCAAGACACCGATCAGCAGCGTAAGGAGATGAATACCCCCTCCCCCCGAAATGTCCGGAATAAATCCAGTGCTGATGCTGCGAAATTCATCCGGAAATGGAGCGACTGATTTCCCGTCTAGCACCAGCATCGTAAGTCCTCGGAACAACAGCATTCCTGCGAGTGTAACGATGAAGGATGGAATACGTACATAGGCGACCCAAAAGCCCTGCCACGCTCCGATAGCGGCACCGATGAGCAATGACAATACCATAGCTATCGGAAAAGACATGCTGTGATTGACCATCATGATTGCGGATACCGCGCCGACAAAGGCCGCGATCGAGCCTACCGATAAATCGATATGACCGGTTATGATGACAAGGAGCATACCAATTGCAAGAATAAGAATATAGCTGTTCTGAAGGATAAGGTTCGTGATATTAAGCGGCTTCAGCAGAATGCCGTCGGAAAGAAATTGAAAGAGCAGCATGATCAAGATTAAAGCAATGAACATACCGTACTGCCGGATGTTGCTGCGAAACAATTTTATAGCCGTACCCATGTTGTCTACCCCCTGCTTATCGTCATATATTTCATTAGCACTTCCTGATTGGCCTCCGCTCTAGGAACCTGTCCGGTAAAGGAGCCTTCATTCATAACATAGATACGGTCACACATACCGAGCAGCTCGGGCAGCTCAGAGGAAATCATGAGAATGCCCTTCCCTTCCGCAGCCAATTGATTGATAATCGTATAAATTTCATATTTAGCGCCAACATCGATGCCGCGTGTCGGTTCATCCAGAATAAGCAAATCCGGCCCTGTAAAAATCCATTTGCTTAGCACGACCTTTTGTTGATTTCCCCCGCTCAGGTTGCCGGTTTTTTGGTGAATGCTCGGCGTCTTAATGTTGAGCTTTCTGCGAAAGCCTTCGGTCTCGACCACTTCCTGGTTATCGTCAACAATGAACCATTTCGATATACCGCGCAGGTTAGCGAGTGTCGTGTTCCGCTTGATGTCATCCATCAAGACCAGGCCGTACTCTTTGCGGTCCTCCGTCACATAAGCAATGCCTTCGTCGATCGCTTTACTGATGTCGGACAGTTTTGTTTCACGGCCATCTTTAAACAGCTGTCCGCTTATTTTTTTTCCGTAGGATTGTCCGAAGATGCTCATGGCCAGCTCTGTGCGGCCTGCTCCCATTAATCCGGCGATGCCGACGATTTCTCCACGTTTAATGTCGAAGCTCACATTCTCGATAACCTTACGGTCCGCTTGCGCAGGGTGATACACGGTCCAGTTCTTCACTTCAAACAAAACTTTTCCGATGTTCGGCACTCTTTCGGGGTAACGGTGAGTCAGGTCGCGTCCCACCATTCCTTTAATAATCCGGTCTTCCGTAATGTTATCTTCTCGGACATTTAGCGTCTCGATCGTTTTGCCGTCACGCAAAATGGTAATGGAATCAGCTACCTTCATAATCTCATTGAGCTTGTGGGAAATAATGATCGAGGTGATGCCCTGTTCCTTGAATGCAAGCATCAGATTTAACAAATTCTCGCTATCCTCTTCGTTAAGCGCTGCCGTTGGTTCGTCCAAAATAAGCAGCTTTACCTCTTTGGACACTGCCTTAGCGATTTCAACAAGCTGCTGCTTGCCGACCCCGATCGTTCCGGCTAACGTATTCGGTGACTCGGACAAGCCTACGGTTTGCAGCAGCTCGCGAGTTCGCAAGATGGTCTCGTTCCAATTGATGATGCCTCGCCTCGCTTGCTCGTTACCGAGAAAAATATTCTCCGCAATCGATAGCTGCGGAATAAGCGCGAGCTCCTGATGAATGATGACAATGCCGAGCTGTTCGCTGTTGCGTATATTTTTAAATTCGCAGGTCTGCCCTTTGAACAAAATGTCGCCTTCATATGAACCGTGCGGATATACGCCGGAGAGCACCTTCATGAGCGTTGACTTGCCTGCTCCATTCTCTCCCATTAAGGCATGAATCTCGCCTTCTTTTACCTTCAGATTGACATTCTCGAGCGCCTTCACGCCTGGGAATGTTTTGGTGATCCCGCGCATTTCCAATATGATATTAGTCAAAGCCATCACCACGCCTTCAATAATATAAAGATACAAGATGTGTTTTCTTTAAATGTAAGAAATGATTTAGTGACAGCTTGAGTGCCGTCACTAAATCATTTTGCTTGCTGCACGCCGAACGTTTTATTTCAGGTCATCCTCGGTATAATATCCAGAATCAACCAATACTTCCTTGTAGTTATCCATGTCAACCGATACCGGCTCAAGTAGGAAGGAAGGAACGACTTTCACTCCATTATCATAAGTTTCTGTATCGTTAACCTCCGCTTCCTTGCCTTCCAGAACCGCTTCCGCCATACCGACCGCCACCTTCGCCAGCTCACGCGTATCTTTGAACACAGTAGACGTCTGCTCACCGGCGATAATTGATTTGATGGACGCTAGCTCAGCATCCTGACCGCTGATGACCGGCATCGGCTTGCTGTCAGTGCCGTAGCCAATCCCTTTCAAGGAAGAAATGATTCCAATGCTGATACCGTCATAAGGGGATAGTACCGCGTGCAGGGTGTCGTCGGCATAATTTGCACTCAGCAGATTATCCATCCGGGATTGCGCGGTTGCGCCGTCCCAGCGAAGTGTCGCCACTTGCTCCATGCTCGTTTGACCGCTCTTCACAACTAATTTGCCGCTATCGATGTATGGCTGAAGAACGGACATCGCGCCGTCGAAGAAGAAGTAAGCATTGTTATCGTCCGGAGAGCCTGCGAACAGCTCGATGTTGAACGGCCCTTCGCCGTCTTTCAGTCCAAGCTTCTCTTCCAGGTAGGACGCCTGCAGCACACCCACCTTGAAATTATCGAACGTCGCGTAGTAGCTCACGTGCTCACTGTTCTTGATCAAACGGTCGTAAGCGATAACTTTAATGCCTTCGTCGGCCGCCTTTTGCAGCACATCAGTCAAGGACTCGCCATCGATCGAAGCGATAACCAGTACTTCCACGCCTTTGGTAATCATGTTCTCGATCTGGGCAACCTGATTTTCAATGACATCCTCGGCATACTGCAGGTCCACGCTGTAACCGAGCGCTTCGAATTCCTTCTTCATATTATCGCCGTCGCCCACCCAGCGCTCGGACGATTTAGTCGGCATAGAGATGCCCACGCTGCCTTTATCGCCGCCGCCATTACTCCCTCCATTGGCGCCGTTCGCCTCCGTGCTGTTCCCGTTGCCGCCGCTCCCGCAAGCCGCCAGTATCATCATCAGTGCAGATAAGACAATCAACGTCAATGTTTTTTTCATTTCTGTCTATCCCCTCTCGATATTTAATGAATGTGTTGATAGGCTTATCATACGGGTATTGACCGGTCGGGTCTTTGCAATTAATTTACTAGTTTTTATAATAAATAAACTTCATCCACTAAAAATCTATACACAGATCAAGCCCCGTGATGAAATCATCGCGGGGCTTGATTTGGTTCATGCTTATTGGACATTATTGATTCGGCGGTACCTAAGGAGGTATTTCTGGCCAGGCTTCAGGTATAACGACTGGCTTAATCTCTGGATTCTATATGCAGCCCTAAACTCCATTTCCGAGAAATATCGGTGATAAGCACGTCACAGGATGAGGCTCGACCCGCTTCTTCATATCAGCCAACTGACGCGAGAGTCAGTCTTTTGAGTATTTTTTGTGCTTGCGGCTATCGATAGCTTCGGACTCCATGAAATGTATCTTCATACTTCTTCGTTACATTTTCCATACGAATTATGCTCATGCCTATCACCCTTCTAGTTCCTCTATATAACCCGAAAATATTTATGCATATTAGAGTGATTGCTACTACCAGTTTAGCGTGATTATAACACTAGATAGTTATTCACACCTAACCTCACACCTAAAGCTATTATTAACAAATTATTGTGAGAAAAAGAGGCTTAAATAAGCTTCTGTCAAATGGAATGCATACCCGTTTCCAATTAATTTCGGAGCATCTTCATTCACAAAACAGAAATACGAAGAAGAGTTTTATAGCATAGGAGCCTTCATTTTGCCATTATACATAGGCAAGCGGAACAATCCTATGCCTCTCCACTCTCTGCGCAAAAAAAACAGGATCACTCCTCAGACTATTAGTCCGCGGAATAATCCTGTTGTCGTCTTATTTCTCAGCTTTCAGCATTTTGATCATAACCGTAACTGCTTCTGCCCGCGTCGCCGTTTCCTTAGGCGCGAACTTGTTGCCGGAGCGTCCTGTCAGAATGCCTTTATCCGCAACAGCCTTAACAGCTCCTGTCGCCCATGCCGGAATATCCTTGTTATCCGCAAAGCCAGTCACCGCATTCGTAGTCGGTGCAAGCTTCATCGCTTTCGCAAGCATACCCGCCATTTCAGAACGAGTAATCGTCGCTCCAGGCTTAAAGGTTCCATCTGGATAGCCGCTAATAATGCCTGCCTTAACAGCCTTGGCTACCGCTTCCTGAGCCCAAGCTCTGATCGACGACTTGTCACTGAAGGCCAGGTCTGCGCCAGCTCCTTCTGTTCTCAGCGCGCCCATCAGCATAACCGCGAACTCTTCGCGTGTCACTGTTGCGTTAGGCCGGAATGTGCCGTCCGTATATCCTTTCACAAATCCTGCGGCTACCGCTTCTTTGATAAAGGCTTCAGCCCAGTGGGAGCCGATATCCGATAAGGAAACTCCAGGCACAGCCCCATCGCCTACGACAAACACCGCAAATTTGGTAAAATGATCGGACTGCACTGTAATCACATTGCCACTTGCAGTTCCACCCATCTCAACCCACTTCTTGGTCACTTCATCATAGTAGAATACCGAGGCCTTCTGACCTTCCTTCACAAGCGAAGTGTCAAACTTGAAGGACAAGGAAACTGGTACTAGGAAGTTGCCGGAAATACTCTTCAGCACCTCGAAGATCGGTGATGCCAGCGTGTCAGTTGGTCCGACAAGATCTCCTGTGCTCAGCAGCTTCTCAATGGTCAGCTTCATTTGCTCGCTAGTCGCTCCCGAAGGAACACTTACAGTGATCTCATCATTAAGCCCAAGCACACCAGCTCTGCCAGGCTGAATTGTTACCTCGCCTGCTGGCGGCGGGGTCACTGTTGGCGATCCATTACCAGAGACATCGTTAGTGCGGAACTGCGCTGTCAGCTCCTCGCTCTCAAGCCCTGCGCCATCAATAGCTTTAACTACAAAGCTATAAAGCGTGCCGGACGAAAGGTTGCTAACGACGTAAGAGGTGCTGGATGCCGGCACTTTAGCAATTGGCGTGCTATCACCCACTTTATAGATGGCGTAGCTTGCAATTCGGACATTATCCTGAGCCTGCGGCCATTGCAGTGTAATATCGGATGAAGTACGAGTAGTAGAGGTCAGCTTACTATTCGGCGCCCATGTTGGCGGTTCCGTCTCTTCAACCGTAATATCCTGCGTACCAACTGTCTCGAACCAGCCTTTGATTGTGTTGAAATCGCTGGAGAACGCTAGCGACAGCATAAGCATAATGCGAGCATGCTGCGGATTAAGGTTATCCCCCGCAATTATGCCATTGCTTCCGCCGTATATCGTACCTGAACCTGTACGGGTTGTCGTCACGAAGATAACGCCCTTCTTAATCGCTTCTGAGCGAGCTGCGCTCATCTTGGAAGAGATGCCGCCTGCGCCTGTTCCCGCCGTAACGATCCCCTTCGCTCCATCCTCAACCATTGCCCGAATAGCTCCACCGCCAGCTTCCTGGTAGTTGTACGCAATCTCGACCGCCGGAAGCGACGTTTTGGCAATCTTACGAAGGTCGAATGGCGTTGCCCAATCCGCATGACCAGCCTTCAACGCACGAGCGTTTAACCGATAAATCCGGACTGCCGGATCATCCACATATCCAAGCACGCCGAACATTGGCGTTTCGAACGTATCCATCCGGTGCGAATTGGATTTCGTCACCTCACGCGCTGCATGAATGATATCATTCAGCATTAGTACCGTGCCGAACCATTTCGTTTTATTGCTGCTTGCCACTTTAATCGCTTGATACAGGTTGGCCGGGCCATCCGTACCGATAACATCCCATGGACGCATCGCGCCCGTCACGACAACCGGTTTCTCACTGCGGACAGTCAGATCAAGGAAATAGGCGATTTCCTCCATCGTATCTGTGCCTGTGGTAACAACTGCACTATCATAGATTTCTAGAGCAGCATCTACAGCAAGAGAGAGATCATACAATTCTTGCATCAAATAGCTGCCTGAACCCTTATTGCCGAATTGGAAAGTCGATACATCTGCCGTTTTATGCGTCGGCAATTGCGCGACTAAGTCAGCCATCGGGTACGTCCCTGCAGCATAGCTTTGAAAATTTGTTTTATCCCCGTTCCTTGCAGCCCCTGCCAATGTACCGCCTGTCGCTACTACAATAACATTCGGGAGTGGAGACGCAATATGCGCCTCCGACAGAGCAGGAATGTTAAACCTAGGAAGCACCACCGGCGGTGCTTCTTCAGCGCGTACCGAACCTACATATCCGGTTATCAGCGTCCCGAGCAGCGCAAGAACAAGGAGGGGAGCAACAAGCTTGCGGACTGCTTTATAATTGCTTAATATGTTCATTGCCGCTTACCTCCCCTTCATTATGGCGATGCTACAGGCTCTTCAGTCGGAATTTCGGATTCAACTGGAACAATCGTTTCAGGAGTTTCTGCAACCTCCGGCGTCGGGTCCGTTACTACTGGCTCCTCAACAATCGGCTCTACAATTGCAGGCTCTTCAACAGAGGTCGAGAGCATGGTGTTCGCATCAACTGAAATTTCCACATCTTGAGTGCCGAATGTTGTGAACCAGCTTCTAATCGTTGGCACATCATTAGTGAAAGCAAGGGACAAGAGCAACAATACGCGAGCATGCTGAGCGTTCAGGTTGTCTCCGCCAATTGTGCTGCCGGAGCCGCCGTCATAAACCGTACCCGAGCCCGTTCTTGTCGTCGAAACGAACACAACCCCTTTATCACGAATCGCTGCGGTGCGAGCTGCACTCATTTTGGAAGAAATGCCGCCTGCGCCAGTACCTGCTGTTACAATGCCCTTCGCGCCATCTTCCACAAATCCGCGAATTGCTCCGCCGCCTGCTTCTTGATAGTTATAAGCAATTTCTACGATCGGCAAGCTATCCTTGGATATAGTCCTCAAATCAAATGGTGATGCCCATCCCGGCTTGCCTGCTTTGGTCGCTCTTGCAGGAGCGCGGTAGATGCGTACTGCCGGATCATCGACATAACCGAGAGCGCCGAACATTGGAGCATCGAATGTGTCCATGCGGAGCGAGTTTGACTTCGTAACTTCACGAGCCGCAAAAATCACATCGTTAAGCATTACAACGGTCCCGAACCATTTCGTTTTGTTGCTGCCGGCTACTTTAATGGCTTGATACAGGTTAGCCGGGCCGTCCGTACCAATTACATCCCATGGCCTCATTGCACCTGTTACAACTACAGGCTTCTCGCTGCGTACAGTCAAATCAAGGAAATAGGAAATTTCCTCCATCGTGTCCGTTCCAGTCGTTACAACTGCGCTGTCGTAGAGCTCCAAAGCGGCATCAACCGCCAACGATAGGTCATAGAGCTCCTTTATTGTATAACCGCCTGAGCCTTTGTTGCCGAACTGATAAGTGGATACATCAGCCGTTTTATGGACTGGCAGCTGAGCTACCATGTCTTCCATTTTGTATGTACCAGCTGAATAACTTTGGAAGTTTGTTTTATCTCCGTTTCTAGCAGCCCCAGCAAGCGTACCGCCTGTCGCAACTATAATAACATTAGGAAGTGCAGATGCTTGATGCGCCTCAGAAATAGCCGGAATATTAAAAGTAGGAAGAGGAATAGCTTCGGCGGCTCCGACCATACTTTTTTTTGCAATCACCCCAACCGAAGCGGCTACTAGAGACAACGCCAAAACAGGAATAACAACCTTTCTCGTCAACATACTCCTAACATCAAATGTAAACATAAATCTCCTCCTATAAAAAATAATAGACTAATCTTTTACAAAGTCTATTTTATGTTAGGTAAATTGACAAATTATGTTTCAGTCAAATAAGCGCTACCATTTAGACTTTTCTATTAATATCTCTATTTTTCTATGAAAATCTAATTTTCTTGTATACTGTATACATTATACTTTGGAGTACATCACTCTTATTTTCTGTGTTAGGCTTATATATTGAGTCATGTTTTATGACATAAACTTAAGTGTGTTTATGGCTAGTGAACAGTTCTACATTCCTATTAAGCCAAGGAATCCTCGTCAGCATGAGATATAACCCGTTTGGATTTATTTAGATGCTTGGGGGTAGATGCTTATTTGGAGCAAACGGGTAAACATAGATTTGTAAAAACGCAGCAACGGGAGCCTAAAATAACACGATACGGGTGGGCGCAGACAAAGAACCCTGGTGGCCGATCTGACAAGAGCAAAGCCATCAGTTGCAGTATTCCCATGGCGATGCACTGGTACATGACAAAACCTTCGCTCACTTGAATGGTTGCTCAATTAGACATTGATCTCTCTCGTCCTTCACCGCTTCGAGTGGGTGGGCAATCCTCTTTCTTCAGAAACTGGTTCAGCTTCGGCATAAACTTGCTCCAGAATCGATAATCGAATACGCTGATCACCTGCTTTATCTCCCAGTCCGTAGGCCACTACGTTAGATTTCGTTATGGTCACCGATACATGTGGGTCTTGGAATGCAAATGGTATGCCTGTAGCCGCTGTAAAGCGGGAATCGACAAGAGATAGCACTCCAGCAGAAGCAAGACATGAGCCGAACTCTAGCAGCTGGGAATCCTTGCTTAATCTTCTGAACGACATGAGAAGGTGACTCGGAATCGCAGCTCGTCTTATTCCCATTTAGAAACGTTTGACTGCCTTCTTGCAAATTGATGAACAAGGACAAGCAGTTCCGCCTTCTCACTGCATTAATAAAAGAATCCTCTGCCTAAAGCTTTACAGCTTCGCGGCAGAGGATTCATTTTTCAATTATTTTTTTCACTCACCAAGCTAAAGCCGCTCTCTGTCCATTACGTACTGGAGGAGCAGGAGGAGCAGGAAGGGCGAATCATCACGCTGGAGTTTGACGCCTTTTATCTGGTGAATGTCTATACGCCCAATGCCAAGCGCGATCTGTCGAGACTGCCGTACAGACTGGAATGGGAGGATCGGTTCCGAAGCTATCTTCAGCAGTTGGACGCCGTAAAACCGGTTATTATTTGCGGGGATTTGAATGTCGCGCATCAGGAGATCGATCTGAAATATGCAAAATCCAACCGCGGCAACTCCGGCTTTACCCTGGAGGAAAGAGAAAAAATGACTTCCCTGCTGGATGCCGGTTTTATCGATACGTTCAGACATTTCTATCCCGACCGGGCAGATGCCTATACATGGTGGTCTTATATGCCGAAGGTGCGGGAGCGAAATATCGGATGGAGAATCGATTATTTCCTTGCCTCCGCCAGGCTTGCTCCCCTATTGTTGGACGCTGGAATTGATTGTGACATTACAGGCAGCGATCATTGCCCCGTTATTCTGACTATCGCAGATAGGAATGAGTAACAATACGACTTGTCGATAATAAACAAACCGCCCGCTTATGCAAAGGTATGAGCGGGCGGTTTGCAATTTTATTTATTGTTCTTCGAACTGCCAAAAGATTGAACAGAAAGAATTACTGTCCATGCATGTTTCCAATTCGCCTCACGAAATCCCCGCATCGATAACAGTCCTTTTACTCCGGACGATTCTTGGGCCGACTTAGGAATAATGAGAACACGATCCCGATAACGGTGATAAGGGTTGCCACGAGGAACGCGTCGTTGATGCCGCCGATCGTGGATTCCTTAGCCGCGAGCCCGCCAAGCATAGTCAAGGCATAGGTGCCGCCGACATCGGACGCAAGTCCCGTCATGGCCGCGACGCCGACACCGAAGCTTGCGATGTTCTCCGCCGCGATCGCGTTGTTAAACGTCAGGTTGTTCGACAGATTCGCGAGATGCTCGGTCGTTCGGGTCGACATGATGGTGACGAGCAGAGCGGTACCGAAAGAGCCTGCGACCTGCCTCATCGTATTGGATACGGCTGTTCCATGGCCCTTGAGCATCCTAGGCAGAGCATTCAATCCTTCCGTCATGATCGTCATCATGATGAAGGATACGCCGAAGCTTCTCAGCGCATAAATCAGCATGATGTGCGAGTAACTTGACGAATCGGTCAACGTCGTAAGCTGGTAGGTTGTCACCGCTGTAATCGTAAGTCCGATAAGGGCCAACGGGCGAACGCCGAACCGGTCGAACAGAATACCGGAGATCGGAGACATGATCCCCATAAGCAATGCGCCAGGAAGCAGCAGCAAACCAGATTCGAGCGCCGTATAGCCACGAATATTCTGGATGTAAATCGGCAGCAGCAGCATCGCGCCGAACATGGCCATGTTCACGATCATGCCGACAAGTGTAGACATCGTAAAGGTGAGGTTCGCAAAAACCCTTAAGTTAAGCATCGGCGTGTCTACGGTTAACTGCCTATAGGCGAAGAAAACCAGAGCGATCAATCCGACGATAATGGATAGGTCTACTATGGAATCGCCCCATCCTCTGCTTCCCGCCTCGCTGAGCCCATACAACAGAGCACCAAAGCCAACGCTGGACAGGATGGCTCCAAGCCAGTCCAGTCTAGGGTATGTCAGCTTGAGCACATTGGACAAATACTTAAAGGTCAAAAGCACTTCGATAATTCCGAGCGGAACCATAATAAAAAACAGAAGGCGCCACGAATAATGCTCCACCGTGTAACCTGCGAATGTAGGTCCGACGGCCGGCGCGAACATCATCGCGATGCCCATCATTCCCATAGCTTTCCCCATCTTATCGGGCGGAAAAATCCTCAGGAAGATATTTGTGACGAGCGGCATCAGAATGCCGGCCCCGATCGCCTGTACAATTCGTCCAACGAGAATGATCGAAAAGCTGTTCCCGATTCCGCAGATCAGCGATCCTATTGTAAAAAAGGACATGGCGGTCGCGAACAGCCGCCGGGTCGAGAACGTCTCCATCAGAAAAGCGCTGATCGGAATCATAATGGCGTTGGCCAGCATGAACCCGGTCGACAGCCATTGGATTGTCGTGGTGGACACGTTCAGATCGGTCATCATATGGGGAATCGCCACATTCACCATTGTTTGATTCAGGATGGCGATGAACATGCCGCAAATAAGCACGACGACGGTAGGGGTTACACTCCGCTGTTCTTCCATGGGGCACCCCCTATTTGTAAATTCTGATTCGGACGCTCATGCCTGGGACAAGTCCAAGCCCTCTATATCCGTCGACCGTAATGTTGATCGGGATTACCTGTGTCACCTTCGTGTAGTTGCCCGTCGTATTGGTCGTAGGAAGCAGAGAGAACGTCCCTGCCGTGGCCAGGCCGATCTGCGAGACTTTCCCGCTAAGTACGGTTCCAGGAAAAGCGTCAACATGGATGTCTACCGTCTGGTCCAGCTTCACATCGTTGATTTTCGTTTCTTTAATATTCGCCGTCACCCAAAGATTGTCGAGATCGAAAGCCCGGGCCAGCGTCATGCCCGCGCCCGCAACAGAATGGACGACGGCGCTTTGCTGAACGATCGTACCGGCAGCCGGCATCGTAATGTTCACCACCCCTTTGTCGGTACGGACGGTGCCAATCGTCTGTCCGGACGAGTAAGCCCGGCCGACCTTGCCGGTCCAACTCGTCAATTCCCCTGGTGCTGGGGCGGCAACGGCCACCAACTGGCCATCCACCTTTGCATTGTCGGTAGTGATGTAATTGACCGACTGATTGTAATAATAGGCAGCGGCGGCGCCTCCTGCTACGATCAGCAGGATGACGATTATGTTAATAATGACAAGCCGGGAACTTTTCATGGGCTTTGGATTCCTTTCTTGGGTAACCCCAGGAGATTACGAAGTAGGTTCTCCCCAAGTTCATCCGATTATTCCAAGCAACAAGCCTCGATAATTCCGGATAGTAAGCGATAAACGGAGGAATAATGAAGAAATCCCTTACCCTGGAGGTAAATAATGAACATTTATGTCGTGTATGACAGCGAAGACGGCCATACGGAAGCTCTCGCCCATTCCATTGCCCAAGGCGCACGGAGTGTGCACGGTGCAAGGGTCCAACTGCATCACGTGGAACGGGCGGATGTGCATGATTTGGAGAAGATGGACGCCATCATCTGGGGATGCCCCGGACATTTCGGCAGCATCAGCGCAGGACTTAAGATTTGGATCGACAAACTGGGTTACTTGTGGGCCCATGGCAAATTAGTGGACAAAATCGGCGCCGTCTTCGCAACGATCGCAACCGAACATGGCGGCATAGAAGCAACGATGCTGAACCTGATCACCCCCATGCTTCATCAAGGGATGATCATTGCAGGCTTGCCGGCAAACGTGCCGGAGAATGTGCTTTATGGCTCTTATTATGGTGTCGGAATTACATGCCGGTTGGAGGATTCCCCGGACGATCCGCCCAACATGCCTTCGGAGGAAGATCTTGCGCTTGGACGGGCATTAGGCAGACGGGTAGCCATGTTGACTGCCAAATTCACCGGCGAGCAGGGAGGATAACGCATGCTGCTCATCGGGTACGCAATAGCGGCTGTGATCGTTATCGTGCTTTTAATTGTATTCAACTTACGAGCGGCATCTAAACGTTCCAAAGCAATCAAGGAAGAGACAATACCGCCGGCGGAAGACACGGTATCGCCGATTCGCGAAGAAGCGATGACGCAGCACGCAGATAAGGACGCCGTATCAACAACAGAAGGGCGCCATCGCGAAATTCCCGCACGATCCGGAAAAAAAGACCAGAGTTATCGGAATGCACTCCGTGATTTGAGAGCGGGAAAGGAACAATTAACGAAAGCGCCGGAGCGCAGCAAAGACACCGAGAAAATGCCGGATTCGGATTACCGGAACGCTATGCGGAATTTCCAAGCCGGCAAGGATAAGGATAAAGGTTGAGCATGCTGAAAACGCCAGAGATATACAGAGAAACAGGCCGGGCATCCTTCTCGCTGAACTGTGACCCAGATTGTAGACGATTAAAACAAAGAGCCCTAAGCTCAACCAGCAAGCAGGTGACCTCTGAATTCATCGGGGGTCATCTTTTTTAATGTCCACTGGTATCTTTCTGAGTTGTAGTAGCTGATATACTCCCTAACTCG
>NZ_JBMWAM010000007.1:0-214794 GCF_049725345.1 Paenibacillus praedii
GTAGGCTGTATAGCTTTTTTCAAAGGCTTTCAGGCCATGATATTCGTATTGCTTGATCCACATACGCAGGACTTCATAATTGACGCCTAAGGACTTCGCAATGCTCTTTGCCCCAGCAGTTCCCGAAAGATATTGATTGATGGCTTCTTTTTTTAGTTCTAGATTGAATTTAGTCAAAAAAACTGCACCTCCAATCGTTAGATGGTGTCTAACAATTGGGGTGCAGTTCATCATCCGCCCTGCTGTTTTTTTGCGTTTTTATTGCAGCCAAGCTTCAACTTTAGCCGCATTTTGTTCGACCCATGTTTTAGCTGCTGCTTCAGGTGTTTCACCCTCCTGAATTTGAATCATCACTGCAGCCATATCGTCCGGGGACCAATTGAACTTATCAAGGAAAGCATAGGCTTCCGGTTGATCCTCGCTTAGTCCTTGGCGGGCTATCGTATGAATTTGCTCATCCCCGCCATAAATATTTTTAGGATCCTCCAAATATTTCAGATCCATCTTTGCGAACTTCCAATGGGGGGTCCAGCCCGTTACAATGATTGGCTCTTCATTAGCATAAGCTTTCTCAAGCTGCTGCGTCATGGCCGCGGAGGAGCTTGCCAGCAGCGTCCAGCTATCCCGAAGCTTATACTCATCGACCACTTTTTCTGTAGACATCATAAGTCCAGCGCCTGGTTCAATGCCGATAATAGTGTGGTCAAGCGAAGCGCCTACCGTATCGTTCAAATCCTCAATGCTGTTAATATCCATATATTGCGGCACGACCAGACCGATTTTTGTACCGTCGAGGTTAGGTCCCAGATCGTCATATTGTCCTTCATATTTCTCAATGTAGGAGGCATGTGTCGTTGGCAGCCAAGCTGCTACCATCGCATCCGCGCTTCCGTCAGAGACGCCGGCCCACATGGGTCCAGCATCGACCTGAAGCATACTTACCTCATAGTTCAGCTTCTGCTCGAGCACTTCTTTCACGACATGCGTGCTGGCAATTTCAGAATCCCAAGCGACATATGCTAACGTTATTTTTTTATTGCCAGCTCCGATGGAGTCTCCGTTAGATTCGGTGTTGGCATTAGTGCTGGAAGAGGAGCAGCCTGCCAACAATACGATCACCATCATTGCGGATAACATAACATACCATTTTTTCAATTTCAAAAAAATCACTCCTTATGATTAAGATGTTTTGGTTTTGGCCATGACCTGCTGGGTCAGGCGGTCTAATATAATGGCTAATATGACAACGGCAAGACCAGCTTCAAAGCCGGCGCCTGTATTACCTTGGGAGACCGCGCGATATACGTATTCGCCTACGCCTTGGGCGCCGATCATCGATGCGATAACGACCATGGACAGTGACAGCATGATCGTTTGATTAATCCCGGCCATGATCGTCGGCAATGCGATCGGAAGCTGAAGCTTGAACAGCTTTTGTGTCGGCGTCGAGCCGAAGGCGTCAGCGGCTTCAACCAGCTCGGACGGTACTTGGCGTATGCCTAGATTCGTCAGACGTATCGTTGGCGGGATCGCGAAAATAATCGATGAGATTACGCCTGGAACGACGCCAAGCGAGAAGAAGGTAACTGCTGGCAGCAGATATACGAAGGCTGGCATGGTCTGCATAAAGTCCAGTACAGGTGTAACGATTTTTTGGATAATGACGCTCCGCGCGCACAAAATTCCGATGGGTACCCCGATAACAACCGAAATAATGGCTGACGTCAGAACGAGCGCTAGCGTCTGCATAGTTTGGCTCCATAGGCCTAGGTTTTCGATGACAAGCAGACCGATTAGCGTGAAAAATGCCATCTTCCATCTGCCGATAAACCAGGCAAGCATGGAAAATAATAGAATAAGGACGATGGCAGGAAACCAATTTAGAGTCGCTTCAAGTGCATTGACGGTCTCGCCAACGACAAGCTTAATCAATTTGAACAGCGGCTCAAAATTCGTTTCAAGCCAAGTCTCCAGCCATTCAATCCAGTCGGCTAGCGGTATTTTAGGCAGATTCATGCTGTACACCTGCCTCAAGCATTGAACTTCCGGATAAGGCGGCGAGAACCGCGCCTTTGATGACGATTCCCTTTAACCGTCCGTTCTCATCCGTAATGGATACCGGAAACCTGGAATTGCTCATTAATTCAAATAATTCATGCAGCAGTGTGTCAGGACTGGCGGTTGGCGCTTCTTGCTCCATCGCTTCCTCCAGCTTAAGCCCATTCTTAATCGCATTCGAAGCATCGTCCGCAGTAATAACGCCAAGCAGCCGCATCCCCTTGTCTACAACATAAAGGCTGGATACGCCGCGATCGCGCATGAACTGCAGGGCGACCCGCGGGCCCTTCTCAAGGGTGATTGTCTCAGCCTTCACCATCACATGCGATGCGGTCAGCACCTTGGATAAATCGACGTCCTCAACAAAGCGCTCTACATATTTGTTTGCAGGCTGCATTAATATTTCTTCCGGCGAGCCGATCTGGACGATGCTGCCATCCTTCATCAGAGCGATTTGATCGCCGATTCGCAAAGCCTCGTTCAAGTCGTGTGTGATGAACACGATCGTTTTTTTCATTTTCGACTGAAGCTCAAGCAGTTCGTCCTGCATATCCTTGCGGATAAGTGGATCGAGCGCGCTGAACGCTTCATCCATAAGCAGCACGTCCGGATCGTTGGCGAGTCCCCTCGCTAATCCCACACGCTGCTGCATACCGCCGCTGAGTTGATCGGGATAGCTGTTCTCCCAGCCCTTCAGCCCTACAAGCTCTAGCGATTGCAACGCCATTTCTCTACGCTTCCCCTTGTTAATTCCCTGCACCTCTAGGCCATATTCGATATTCTGGATGACCGTGCGATGCGGGAAAAGCGCGAATTTCTGAAACACCATGCCCACATTCTTTCTTCGGAACTGCCGGATCTGTTCAGCTGACATGCGCAGCACGTCCGTTCCGTTGAACAGCACCTGTCCATGCGTCGGCTCAATCAGTCGATTAAGCAGACGCACGAGTGTTGACTTGCCGCTGCCGGACAAGCCCATAATGACAAAGATTTGTCCTGCTTCAATCGCGAAATCGGCTTGATTAACACCGACAGTAAGTTTCGTTTCCGCGAAAATCTTTTCTTTTGACCATCCTTTATCCAGCAGCGGGATCGCCTTTTTCGGATCGGCTCCGAAAATTTTGGTTAGCCTCTTGGCTTCTATGATCGCCATGTTATGCCCCCTTGTGGAATATTTCGACTCTTCAAGTGTAGTTGGTTATCTTTGTTATGGTCAAAAGGCGTGAGCCATCGTATTATTTGTACAGTTTTAACTTTACGTACTTTACGTACCGTTTCCTCTTAATAACTCCCTTTTTCATACCAAGAGCATTCTTTACATATGGATGAGCATTTGTTTACAATACATGTTGTAGGATTGAGTGGGGGAAACAATATTCCTCGGGAGGAACCGACATGAATGAACTTGCAGCATTAACGGACGAGCAGCGCGCAAAGCTGCAGCATACGCGCAGACGCGTCATTGAATCCATCGGCAAAAATATGGATTTGTACGGCATTACGTTATCCATTGGCCATTTATATGGAAATATGTATTTCAATCAGGAACCGGTTACGCTTGATGAGATGAGCGAGACGATGGGGATGAGCAAGACGTCTATGAGTACAGGCATGCGGACGCTGCATGATCTGAAGATGATAAATAAGGTTTGGGGAAAAGGCTCCCGCAAGGATTTGTACGAGGTGGTACCGGACTGGCACCAGAACTTCGCGGATTTCTTCTCGATTAAATGGAGGAAAGCTGTGGAGCAAAACATGAGCGCCCTGGCCCGTTCAATGAAGGAAATTGAAGCGCTCAAGCAGCAGTATGAAGGAGAGCCGGCCTTTCTGCAGGTGCTGGCAAGTGACGAGCAGAAAATTGACGAGGCACTGAAATATTATAACTGGCTGGAGCGGCTGATTGAATCGTTCGAAACCGGCGATATTTACCGTTTTATCCCGAAAGATGAGAGCTGAGGAAAAGATTTATAATTCTCTTTGGGGTGCGCTATAATGGTCAAAAATTATACGGAAGGGAGTGAGCAGCATACAATGATGAATATGAACCGGGACACAGTCGGAAATCAATTATTTCGTTGCCCCTCACTCCTAAAGCGGAAGCTTAACGAAGTCTAGACGCGACGCGTCTGGGCTTTGTTTTGTTCTGAGCAGAAGCGATGGGGATTTATTGCCTATGGCTTTTTTTCTGTGCGATTGGACAGGAAGGGGCCGCCGTTTCGCTAATTATGATATCGGAGGATATGCCTAGTGATGAAGCTGAGCACGATGAAGAAGGTTTTGGACTCTGGATAAATGTTCACTGAAAACCGCGCAGCCTCTATTGTCCTTGAACGGGCAGTACGTTGAGACCGTAATAGCCGCTATAGGCGATTATCACGCGGTTGTATTCGAAGCGCTTCCTGGAGTGCATCTTGAGCTTCATGAGATGAACGAACCTCAGTTCTATGCTTGGAGACGTGAGCTGGGGAATATAGGTTGAAGTTCGAGAGCGCTGCTGCAGGATGATTTTCAAGAGATGGTTATGGTAAGCTAATGGTATAAATATGGGGCAGGGGGCAATCGTACGATGAGTGATCACAACATTTCGAACGCAATGCCAATCATTCTGACAAATGGAAGGATTGTGCTGCCGGATCAAATTGCAGAAGGAGCAGTAGCTGTCAAAGAGGGCCGCATAGACGCCATACTGACCGAAAGCGAATCCGTTCAGGCTTGGCTTGAGCTGAATCCTTCTGCAGCTACGCTGGATGTGAACGGGCAGTATGTGCTTCCGGGTATGATTGATATCCACTGCGATGCCATTGAGAAGGAAGTACAGCCGCGGCCCAATACGTTATTTCCATTAGAGCTGGCTTTGCTCGAATTCGAACGGAAGCTGCCTGTGCACGGGATTACAACGATGTACCATTCCTTATCCCTCGGTGTGGGTTTAAGCCTGCGAGGGGATTATCTGCTGACAGGCATGATCGAGCATATTCTCAGCTACCGGAGCAAAAGATCGATGATTCGCAATCGTATTCATTTGCGTTTCGAGGTTTCACATTTGACGGGACTGCCAATTGTAGAGCGTTATTTGAAGGAGAACGCCATTGATTATTTATCCTTCATGGATCATTCGCCAGGGCAGGGGCAATATCGTGAGCCGGGCTCCTTTGAGAGATATGTGATGAAAAATCAAGGCGTCAGTCTGGATGAGGTTCGCGTTATTGTGGAAGAGCTCATGGAGCGCCGCCGGCAAATGGATGGGGTACAATTGCAGAGGCTAGGCCAGCTCGCGGCAGAGCATGGCATAGCGATTGCTTCGCATGATGATGATTCGATTGAGAAGGTTGAAGAATCACTCGCATGCGGCGTGTCGGTATGCGAGTTCCCGATCAATCTGGCAACTGCGAAGCATGCGGCCCAACGGGGTCTGCATGTATGCGTAGGCGCTCCGAATGTCGTTAGAGGCGTATCGCATGACAAAAATTTACGTGCAGTAGATGCGATCAAAGCAGATGCTGCCCATATTTTATGCTCCGACTATCACCCGTCATCGATGCTGGCAGCCGTGTTCAAGCTTGCGGATGATGGTATTGCTGCTTTGCCGGCAGCTGTTCGGATGGTAACGCTGAACCCCGCTCAGGCACTACAGACGGATAGTGAGCTTGGTTCTATCGAGCGCGGCAAAGCAGCCGATTTCATTGTGGTGGATCGTTATGAAGACCAGCCTTGGGTGACGAATACCATTGTAGGAGGCCAGCTTGTCTATACGGCAACGACCCGTTATTGAGACGGATTCGCATGCTCGGTATGATGTAGGGATTTGTAAAGTGAATCGACCATACGGCTTTGCTCCGGCTCCGTGGACTGCTGCCAGATCATCTCGAAGAGCACTCCAAGCCCGGGCAAAGCTTTTTCATCGGCCCCAACAGAGTCTTCGATGACCTCCGACAGCTCTTTGGCGGAATTATCCTGTACACGCATAACGATCGCCTGACGCAAATCAATCGTTTTCAACTCAAATAACCTCCTGACGCATTCGGATTTACTTATTTACTATGTCCAGCAGCGCCGGCTTTCATCCGAATGACTATGCTGTGGTATACTGGGAAAGCGTCTGTTGTTATTGCGGTATGAATAAGTCTGCGAGCAGCAATCATCCTACGAGGAGGATTTACGAACGATGGCAAAAAAACAATATGCAGTAATCGGCATGGGGAGGTTCGGCTCCAGTGTTGCCAAAGCGTTGACGGAAATGGGCTTCGAGGTGCTGGCCATCGACTCGAACGAGCAGCGCGTGCAGGAGGTTGCCAGTACGGTAACCCATGCGGTATCCGCCGATTCCACGGATGAAGAAGCGCTTCGGGCGCTTGGCATACGGAACTTTGATGTCGTGGTCGTGGCCATTGGTCAAGATATTCAGTCCAGCATTCTAACGACGCTTATATTGAAGGATCTTGGCGTGAAAATGCTAATCGTCAAAGCGCAGAGCGAGCTTCACGGTAAAGTGGTGAATAAAATCGGCGCCGACAAGGTTGTTTTTCCAGAGCGTGATATGGGTCTTCGGGTCGCGCATCATTTGGTATCGCCAAACATACTTGATTACATCGAAATTTCCGATGATTACAGCATCATCGAAATTAAAGCCCCTGTGCAGATGATCGGCAAAAGCTTGAAGCAGCTGGACATCCGGGCGAAATATAAATGCAATGTCATGGCCATCAAAACGGGCACGAAGATGAACATCGCCCCTTACGCAGATGACCTGATCGGCAGCGATGACGTTATTGTCATCGTCGGTAAAAACTCGGAATTGAAGGAATTAGAAATCGCATATTCGGAAGGTTAAAGATAACGATGAATGAAAATTTTGATTCAATACTAACATCGGTGCAAAACGATAAGGTCAAGCACTGGGCATCGCTGCTTGACAAGAAAAACCGCGATCGCTCCGGACAATTTCTCATCGAGGGCGTCCATCTCGTGCTGGAAGCGCTGAAAGGCAATGCTGATGTCGCAACGATTGTCTATGATACCGAACGCGGCATTCCTGCGGAGCTTAAGCATGAACGAGAAACGAATGATTCAGAGGCAACGCTCGGCCTGGAGTGGGTGCAGGCCTCCCGTTCGGTTATGACCAAATGCACAGGCACGGATACTCCGCCGCCTGTGTTTGCCGTGGTGTCTAAGCTTAAGGCGGATAAACGGACATTATTTGGTGCACACTGTCTCGTTGTTGTGCTTGACGGCGTGCGCGATCCCGGAAATGCCGGCACGATTATCCGCAGTGCCGATGCGGTTGGAGCAGATGCGGTCATTTTTGGCAAAGGCTGCGTTGACCTGTACAATCCGAAGACGGTGCGCTCGACGATGGGCTCCTTGTTTCACCTGCCTGTCATTGAAGGCGATTTAATCGAATTGCTGCCGATGGCAAAAGCGAAGGGCGTGAAGGTTATTGGAACCAGTCTCCAGGCGAAGCATACTTGCTACAGCTACGACTGGACACAGCCGACATGGCTGCTGATGGGCAACGAGTCAGAGGGCTTATCCGAGAAAGTGCGGCAGCAGGTCGAAGAATCGGTGATCATACCGATGGTGGGCCAAGCGGAGTCGCTTAATGTGGCTATGGCTGCCACTATTTGCTTATATGAGGGTTTGCGGCAGCGGAAATACGTTAATGGTATATGAAAGAAAAAAGTAATGGTCAGTAACATGTATCCGTACTTGAAAAACCGAGCATTATCCCCCTTTTATTGTTTTTGTCTACTGTTTTGAGGATATGGGATCTGCTATTTTATTTATTAGGCTGAGGGCTAAATAGCTATCGGCCCAGCATTCTTTGAAGCAGCAGCAGACTTAAAACAATCGTTGGGAGGCAAGCGATATGATGAGACCTATTAAGCTGAAGGATGTTAAGGATATTGAGCATATCAACCACATCGTCAGCAGGTACAAGTTTGATATTTGGATTCATGGAAAAAGCGGAATGGCCGATGCGAAGTCGATATTGGGAATGTACGTACTGAAGCTCAATGAGCCGCTGGCGCTTGTTATTCCGGATGATGCGGATTATGTTTCCCTGTTTAAAGAGCTGGAGCAGTATCTTGTTATTGAATAAAGGCAGCAAACCTGTAACAGGTCTGCAAATGAGGAGAAAGCGGGAATGACTGCTTTCTCCTATTTTCATATCTGCTTTTTCTAATTTCCATAGATCGCAATCCTCTGAATTTATGGTAAACTAAACCAAACCAAGCAAGCGTCATCTTTGGAGGGGTGGGAAGATGGAGAAATGGATCGGAAGGATCATTAAGGAAGACGTGTTGAATACAATCGGTGTAACGATTGTACCTGCCGACACCGTTATTACGCTCGAAACGTTGCAACTTATTAGAAACCATAATGTGGATATTAAAGACGTCGTACTTTTATCTGAGACACAAGCTGTTTCATCAAAAAATGTATTGATCGGTGAGCGAGTGCAGCAAACCGTGTCCATATCGAAAGAGCTGTTCGAATCGATCAGGGTGACACGAAAGGTTCCCTTAATGGATATTCGCAATGCGGTGCTGCCTGTAATTTTAGAGATTACTAAAAATCCGAATATTTTCGAACTGTTTGAAGCCGTGAAGGCGAAGGATGACTATACATATGAACATCATGTAGGTGTTGGGATCATCGCTACGCTCATTGGCAGATGGATGCATTTGGAGGAAAATGAGCTGATACTGCTTTCCCTCGCAGCTACGCTGCACGATGTTGGGAAGATCAAGCTGCCTTTTGAAATTTTGAATAAGCCAGGAAAGCTTACTGATGCTGAGTTTCAATTGATCAAGAAGCATACGATTTATGGATATGAGCTGCTTAAAGGGACGACTGGCCTCAGCATTAGAATTGCACGCGTTGCGCTGCAGCATCATGAACGTGAGGATGGCAATGGCTATCCGCTGGGCCTTAAGAAGGGCAACATTGACCTGTTCAGTTCGATCGTAGCCGTTGCGGATATTTTTCATGCGATGTCGTCCAAGCGTCCTTATCACGAACCGCTATCCTTTCATGAGATCGTAAGCCAAATGAGCGAGGGAAAGTTCGGTGCCTTAAACCCTGAGGTGATATCGGTATTTATTGAAAATATGATGAAGAGGCTTGTTGGCAAGCAGGTGCTTTTAACGGATGGGCGGGAGGGTGAGGTCGTCTACATCAACCCTCATAATATTGAAACCCCGTTGATCAAGCTCGTTGATTATTTCTTGGATTTGAGTCAGGAAAGAGAAGTCCATATTCAATCCATTATTGCATAACATCATGGATCAAAGTGCTGATGACAAAACAAAATGTTGGATCTGGAACGGGCTGAGAGTACGCTTGCGAAGCCTGTTGATCATGGAGTTTTCGGCACGGTGCCAAATGCCGGAGTCGAATGCTAAGAAAAACGGTGCCCTCCTATTATGCGAATGCATGAGGGGGGGCACCGTTTTTTGCTGTGAATCAACGCTTTCTAAGCTCGAAAAATTCGCAATCTTTGCGATTATGATACGCGATATCGCTTACGCCTGATTGGGTCACGACGATGCTATCATCAAATCTCACGACAATCGCGCTGGATTCCACGATCTGATTGTCTTGGAACACGCGAACGCGCAGCTGCTTTTCGAATACCTCTTCAAAATCTGTGTCAGTGTCTAGACGACGGTTAACGGCCATAAATAAACTCCTTCGTTTGCTGACGTATTTCTCATTTCATTCAGTCTATCGTACGCGTCCCCATTTGCAAAGTCCTCTATGCTTGAATGTAAAATGCAGCCGCAATAACAACCACAGTCAAATAGGCGGACGTTATACGCAAAGCAGAGCGAAGAGGTGGGGCAGGCAATATGCTACGATGGAGTAAGCGTTAACAACTAATTCATTAACGAGGTGGAGAATGAAACTTTCCGTGTTCACCGTAATGCTGCCTGATTGTACGCAAGAGAGAACGATAGAGCTGCTTAGCAGCAATGGCTATGATGGCGTTGAATGGCGGTTTACAAGCAGCACTCCAGAGAAGCGCGGCGAAGCGCCCTCGTTTTGGGGTAATAACTTGTCTACTGTAGAGACAACCAGCTCGGAGGAAGATTTGATGGCTTTGAAACGTCTTGCTGACGGGGCTGGCCTAGTTGCACCTAATTTAGCGGCTTATATTCAAGCTGGTGATTTGATGGCAACCGAGACCGCAATGCGTGCGGCCAAGCTGCTTGGCGCTCCATCCATTAGAGTAGGTGTTCCCGGCTACGATCGCAGCCGTCATTACACAGAATTGCTCATGGATGGCCGCTCTTATTTGCACGAAGTACAGGAGCTTAGCAAGGCCTATGGCGTAAAGGGTGCAATCGAGGTTCATTTTGGCAACATTGCTCCGAGCGCCACCCTTGCTCGCCAGCTCGTTGAGGGCTTCGATCCTGAGCGTATCGGCGTCATTTATGATCCGGGCAATATGGTTTTTGAAGGCTATGAGCAGTATAAGCTTGGCTTGGAGGTACTGGGCGAGTATTTGGCGCATGTCCATGTGAAAAATGCAATTTGGAAGCGAACTGATGCGCCGCTGCCAAAAATCGAAGAAAAATCTGGTGCAGAAGCGGCAAATGCACAGCACGGCCCGATCTGGCAGGCTGCATGGTCGCCGATTGCCGAGGGCAGCGTTCATTGGCCGCAGGTTATTGCCGATTTGCGGGCAACCGGCTATGACGGCTGGCTTAGCTTTGAGGACTTCAGCGGCTCCGCCCCGTCCGAGACGCTGCTTCGCGACAACATCGCTTACATCCGCTCGCTTCTGTAGATGCGGGCAGAACGCAAATATTTGCTCAACGCTTAAAAATGAGGTGCAGCTATCAGACCTTTCCATCCGTCTGAAAACTGCATCTCATTTTGCGTAAACTGCACTCTGTTTTGAAGTAAGCGCACAAAAGGCTGTCTTCTCTTTTGGCCATGTCCTGCATAAGAATGTATATAGACAGCGGACAGGATGAAGCGGGAGGGGATGAAGTTGGCAAAATGGGGCAGAAGGGGCTGGCGGTTTCCGCTGTTTGGCAGCAGCCGGATGCAGCTTTGGTCAGGTCAAACTTTTTCCAAAGTAAGAACGGTCAAATGGGGAAGTCGCGGCAGCACAGCTTCACCTGGCTCTGCTCCAAAAAAATGGGGATCCGGCTCAAGCTCCTCCTCAATGAAATGGGGCACGCGGCCAAGCTCAGGCGGAGGAAGGTGGCGAACACGCCGTTCTCCGTTCTCGCTGCTAGGCAATCGGAGCCGGAGTCAAGGCGTAAGCGGATCGGGCGGCAGCTGGGGAGCCGGACCGGCGAGGCCGCGAATAAGGCGGCGTACGATCATTATCATTTCGCTTATCATTGCTATGATTTTTTCGATTCAGTCCTTTGTGTATGTGGAACGCAATTTGCGACCGCCACTTATGAATATTGCTAAAATCAGAGTCAAGCAAATTGCGACGCAAGCGATCAACAAAGCAATTACCGAGCAGGTTGCCCAGAGAGCTGAAAGTGACAAGCTGATTGATTGGAAAATGAACATTAACGGTAAAATATCAGGTTTTATGCTCAATTATGCAGAGCATATGAGCATAACCTCGCAAACGATCAATACGGTTCAAACGACGTTAACGGAAATGAAAAATATTCCAGAGCATATCCCGATCGGGCACGCCTTGAACAGTGCGATCATTTCCTCCTTCGGACCAAGAGTACCGGTAAAGTTTGAGCCGGTCGGCGCGGTAAAGGTCGATTTAAGCACAAGGCAGAAGGATGCGGGTATCAATATGATATTGGTTGAGGTATACATTCGCATCGTGGCGGAGGTTACGATTATCATTCCGTTCGACACAGAGCCGGAGCTTGTTGAGACGGATATTCCGATATCATATTTACTCGTAGTGGGCGATGTGCCAATGTACTACTACGACAGCAATGGGAAGCCGGTTGGAGAGTCTGCTGCACAGGCGCCTAATATATCCGTGCCTCTCGGGCAAGGAAGCGGAGGTGTCAGTTCGAGCAGCGAACATAATGAACCCTCAGGGTTGAATGATGCCGGCGTATTGAATTCAAGGGGGACGGCGGAAATGCCAAATGAAGGAGCGGGTGACGCACAGGGCGGAACTGCAGATAACAAAGGAAATTCAGCTTCCGAATGAAACTTAAAATACAAAAACGACTTTATCGTTTTCCGCAGCTGTGGAGGATAAAGTCGTTTTTTAATGGATGAGTTAACTTCTGTCATAGCGTAATACGAAGGCTTGTCTTCATGTTTTATGCTTATTTTGCGGATCGATTGCGTTTGCGCTCTGCCTGCTCCCACCGCTTTAACATCGGATAGGGATCGAACGACCACTCGATCAAGCCGCGATCGCTGTACACCCCGTAGTGCAGGTGAGGCGGAAACTTGCCCTGCGTGCCAGGCTTTCCATAGCCGGAGCTGCCAACCCAGCCAATCACTTGCCCCGGCTTGACGACATCACCGATATTGAGCAATTTTTCATATCCGGACAAATGGGCGTAATAGTGATAGAAATTATTCAAGTCGCGTATGCCGATACGCCAGCCACCATAGGGGTTCCAGCCCTTTACCTCGATGACGCCGTAGCAGGTGCTTCTTACTGGAACGCCATGCCTTGCGAAAATGTCCGTGCCTTCATGCGTTCGCCGACCGCCCCAGCTTCTCCCCGTCCCCCAAGTGTCCCGGTATGCGTAGTCAGCACTAAGCGGCAGGGGAAAAGCGTGCTCAAAAAGATCGAGATGACCGAATGCGGCATAAATGCGGGCAAATTGCTGAATGCGCTGTACGGCGCGGTTGTTCTGATAATACTCCCAAAGTCCGATGCTGAAATCATCCTCCGTAGTGCCGAAGGTCGTAATATGTTTGACGAGCGAATAAAGCAGATCAACATCGCTGGATCGCTCTGCCTGTCCGTTGCCATCGCCGTCACGTCCGATGCCGTTAAACCAGCGAATCGAAAAAGGAATGCTGTCCTCGGAATTCGGATTTAATGGCCCTGCCCATCGCTCTTGATCAATGAATACCCCTACCGTTGATCCAAGCATAGGTCTTACCTTCGGTTTTACCTTCGACATGGAACGTTCATATTGGTCGATTGCCGCTATCCAAAACCAAGGAACTTCAGTCACTAAGCTTAGCTTGTCGTACAAGCTTTTTCTTGCCTGAAGAAGATCCGGCTCTGCCAATGCCGCTTGCTCTTTAACCGCTTCTTTCTGTTTAATTGAAGCGGGGGAAGCGAGCGCTTTGCTCGCCGGCGTCACGGAGAGCAAAAAGGCTGCGGTCAAAGCGGCTGCTAATGCTGTAGTCAGTTTCAAACGTCTCACCCTTTCAAGCCGTGACGGTTATAACGTTATGTTTTGCAAATCATTGGTTTTTATTCGAAATCTGTTATAATTAATCCATGAGTTTAGGACTTATAAATGAACTTGAAAGCAGGTAATGCCGAATGAAACAGCAAGAGACTCTCAAAAAGCCGGACTGGCTTCGCATAAAACTAGCAACAGACGGCAACTATGCCGAGATCAAAGATATGATGCGCTCCAAAACCTTGCATACGGTTTGTGAGGAAGCGCGCTGCCCGAATATTTATGAATGCTGGTCGAATCGAACAGCTACCTTTATGATTTTAGGCGACATTTGTACACGCGCCTGCCGCTTCTGCGCGGTGAAGACCGGCATGCCGACCGAGCTTGATTTGGATGAGCCGGAGCGCGTGGCAGAAGCTGCAGAGCAAATGGGCTTGCAGCACTGCGTCGTTACATCCGTAGCTCGCGATGATTTGAAGGATGGCGGCGCATCGATATTTGCGGCAACCGTTCACGCGATTCGCAAGCGGGTGCCATTTTGCCGAGTCGAGGTGCTTATCCCCGATTTTCTAGGCAACAAAGAGGCGCTGCAAATCGTGATGGATGCGAATCCGGATATTCTAAATCATAATGTAGAGACGGTTGAGAGACTATCCGATCGCGTTCGAGCGAAAGCGAAGTACAGCAGAACGATGGAGCTGCTCAAGCGAGCGAAGGAAATGAAGCCCAAAATTCCTACCAAGTCGAGCATCATGCTTGGCGTAGGTGAGGAGTGGGATGAAATTTTGCAGACGATGGATGATTTACGCGCGGTAGACGTTAATATTTTAACCTTGGGACAATACCTGCAGCCGACGCCTAACCATTTGCCGATTGCACGTTATGTTCACCCGGACGAATTCGCGAAATTGAAAGAAGAAGGGCTGAAGCGCGGCTTCCGCCACGTGGAATCCGCACCATTAGTACGCAGCTCTTACCATGCGCACGAGCAAACTGATTCGGCACACGCGGCTATAGCAGCTGAAGCCGTCCAGGTAGGTTTTGACCGTGAGGTTTCCTCCGGCTCTTGCTCGAGCAGCATGTAATCGACGCTCTAGGATGAGGTGTAAAATATGGGTTTGATTCATATCGGCGGCAAAGCCTATGAATTGGTACATGAAAATCGAAATGGCTTTAATGCGGAAGCTTTTCGCGATCGATACAGTGAAGTGCTTGAGCGTTATGATTTCATCATAGGCGATTGGGGTTATAATCAGCTTCGCCTGAAGGGCTTCTTCCGTGATAACCATCAGAAGGCTACAAAAGATTGCAATTTTTCAAGCATGTCCGATTATATCAATGAATATTGCAACTTTGGCTGCGCTTATTTCATTCTTGAAAAAACGCAAAGCACAAAGAAGGAACCTGATGACTATGATTTGGATGATGATGATCAAAGGCCAAGACTTGAAGCAGCAGATATTCGAGCGGCGGTAGAGGCAGGCTACTCGGCAGCCATCGAGGCGGAGGACTCCGCTGAAGATGAGGTGGCAAGCACTAGAGAAAACGCTTTTGCATCATTGCATGAGAGACATAGCCGTGGTAACCGAGGGAATCATCGTCATAACGGCTCTAATCGTCACAGCAATGAGAATCGCAGCGGCGGCGATCAAAGCAATGCGGTCGAGGGAATGGACGGAAGCGAAAGCCGTGGCAATGGCGAGCATCGCAACGGAAGCGGCAAGCGAGATTATCCGCAGCGCAAAAACAATCGAGGTAATGATCAGCGGGGCAAAAAGCCGTTCCGGCTGGCAGCGAACGAAACGGCAGCGGCAGCCGCAGGAAACAATGGGCCTAACAAAAAAGGCACCGAGCACTCCTAAATGGAGTGCAAGGTGTCTCTTTCTCTTTCTATAGGGGAAGATTATTTTACATCATAGCCAAGGAATGCTTCACGGACACGATTCCAGAAGGGGAATGGGCGATAGCGGGCAAAGCTGACCTTTCGGCTGGATACGCTGCAGCGAATGGAGCGTATGTCACTGCTCATAATGCTCAGGTGGTCGATTGTTAGCTGTATGCGCTGCTCCTTCTTTGAAATAATGTCGCAGTGATGATGCTGCGGCAGCAGCACAGACGAGCCAAGCGTACGATACACGCGATTGTTGATGGATGCGATCTCTGCGATTTGCAAAGATTCGATTGATGGATGGACGATCGCACCGCCCAGACTTTTGTTATAAGCTGTGCTTCCCGAAGGGGTGGATATGACAATTCCGTCACCGCGGAACATTTCGAACATTTCATCATTAATATTGATTTGAGCGACGAGTGTGCCGTCAACGCCCTTGAGCGTAAATTCATTCAAAGATAAGTAGTTGCGGTGTTCCGCCAGTGTCTCAACCTCGATTTGGGCTAGCGGATATCGAGCGATTCTCGGTGTCTCATTGGCCATCATTACGACGAGTTCCTCGAGCTCGTCTGATTGCCAATCGGCATAGAAGCCAAGATGGCCGGTGTGAACTCCGACAAAAGCAACATCTGTGATTTGGTCAACATAATTATGAAAAGCTTGCAGCAGCGTCCCGTCTCCTCCAATGGAGATGACGATTTCAGGTGCTTCTTCATTCCGGATAAATCCGCGTTCTGCCGCCAAAGCGTGGAATTTCTCTGCTAATGATTGGGATAATGAATCGCCTCGATCGATTACCGCATACTTCAAAGGTAAATCTCCTTCCGAACTCTTAGTATCTAAGATATTAAAGGAAATTGCGCTCGAATTCAATGAGCCGGCCTTTTTCTGTATGTCTGCTAATCCTACGAGGGACCTAACCAGCCCCAAAGTAAATAAACAAGTGCAACGGCAATAAAACCATGGAGCAATCTTGCTAAAATAAATGGGCGGTACCGCAGGTCCGTCCTGCTTATCAGACTGGCGATTTGAGCGTGGACCGACAAGCCTCCCCACGAGAGAACCCACGCGGCAACCGCCGCTTGATGCATCAGCCCGGTACCTGCTGTGCCTGCCGCCCGAGCGCCTAACGTAACCTCAAACAAGCCATATACGCCTGCATCTGCGAGCGGCTTCGGCAGACCGATTAGACCGAATAAAGCGCGCAGCGCTTCAGCAAGCGCCTCCACAATGCCGGCATGGGTGAGCATCTCCATGACTACGGAGAAAAAAACGACCAGCCCTCCCACGACGATCATCAGTTTAAGCGCGGATTGCACCGAATCCTGCAAAAGCTTTCCGAGGGCTCTTCCATCCAGCAGTCTGGCTTGATGCATCGCTCTGAGCGCCTCAGCAATGCGGGACGGTCGATAAAGCTTCGCCGTTCGCGCATTATGCTGAGGCTTGTTGGCTGACGAATCAGGCGCATGACGATCGTGGAAGCGCATCAGGAAGCCGATCAGCAGTCCGCCCCCATAATGGGCTGCGGCAAGCAGGGGCGCAAGCGCAACATTTTGGAAGAAGCCGACGGATACGGCTCCGATTAGAAATATAGGATCCGATGTCGTCGTGAACGCAACAAGGCGCTCTCCTTCAGCCCTTGAGACAAGGCGCTGCTCCCATAGCTGCGCCGTAAGTCTTGCCCCAACCGGATACCCGGATATGTAGCCCATGGTTACGATGAACCCGCCGATACCGGGAAGTCGGAATAACGGTCTCATAAGCGGATCTAACAGCTTGCCGAAAAAATGTACGATACCGAAGCCGAGCAGCATTTCCGAAATAACGAAAAAGGGAAATAAAGCCGGAAACAGCACTTGCCACCAGATGGAGAGTCCTCGCAAAGAAGCATTTATCGCTTCTGTAGGAAAGATGGCCATGAGAAGTGCGATAAGCAGAGCGCTAAATGCAGTTAGGGATAAAGGATGGGCGAACGTGCGGAGCAGATTGACCGCCTCCTTGAATTAACCTAATAGGGCAGCAGCCGCAAGCCACTGCAGTACAACCCTTCCTACACGTATATGCCAAAAGCTGGACAGCCATCACTTCCCTATTCCAAAAAATAATTTCCTCAAAAAGAAAACGCTTGCAAAAAAGCTGGATTCCTTGATGATTTATGTTACAATAGAATTACCTTTGAAACGGTTGGAGTGATGAGAATGAGTATAATCGCTGGCATTCTGGTTTGTGCATTTGTCTATGTCATTCGAGAATCTCTTACAGCACCTGGTGAAGAGGATTATGAAGGCTAATAAGCCATGCAGTACTTAGCAAATGACAAGGCCCGCATCTCATGCTGCGGGCTTTTTTTTGTTCAACAAAAAAAAATTATGGTATAATTCTTAATACCTAAACTTTGGAGATGAATTTGACGATGAATAGGAATATAAGCCTTTATGAAGCGTTGGGCGGACCTGATACTTTAAGACTAATAGTTGAATCATTCTACCCAAAAGTACAAGCCCATCCATTAATTGGACCGCTATTTCCAGAAGATATTGATCCTGTTATAGAGAAACAATATTTATTTTTGACCCAGTTTTTCGGAGGACCGTCGCTTTATTCCGATCAATACGGCCATCCGATGATGAGGGCCAGACATTTACCTTTCCCGATCACACCGGAACGTGCGCAAGCGTGGTTGGAGTGTATGCGAAGAGCACTGCAAGAAGTGGGTATAGATGAACAACTGCAAGCGATTGTTATAGACAGACTATCCGGACCTGCACATCATTTTGTAAATACATCAGAAGAGGAGACGTGATCGTTATGGAACCGCTCTACCAATCAAAAATCGAATGCACCTGCTGCGAACAAATCTTTATGACCTCGCGTGTTAGACCAAGCTTTAAGAGAGCGATAAAGACGGATGCCGATTTTTGCGGCTACTACAAGGCAGAGGTCAACCCCGATTTCTATGTCGTTAGGGTTTGCCCGAACTGCGGCTTTGCTTCGACTGAGAATGGATTAGAGCGTCTGAACGATCTGCAGAAAAAGCAATACATGGAGAAAATCGGCTCACACTGGAAAAACCAGGATTTTTCAAGTGAGCGCAGCGCCCAGCAGGCTATGGCAAGCTATAAGCTTGCGCTCCTTTCCGCTCAAGCTGTAGGAGAAAAGGACCGTGTTATCGCGGGCATCCTGCACCACATCGCATGGCTGTATCGTTATGAAGCGAATCATCATGAGGAAAAAAGATTTTTGCGGTTCGCCCTTCAAGCCTATGTTCGCGTCTACGAGTCGGAGGGAGTCTCGCTTAACAATGCTAAGCTTATGTATCTTATCGGTGAGCTTAATCGTCGCATTGGCGAGGAGAACGAGGCGGTGCGGTGGTTCTCGCGAGTCGTGAATGATAAGAAAATCGTTGATGCGTCAATGATACGGGCATGCCGTGAGCAATGGCAGTTTATTCGCGAGGAGATGGAAGCCAGACGATTAAGCTCGTCCGGCGACGAATCTCAAGAGGACAATAACGCGCAGACCGATCATACGGTCTCTACATCGGCTTAATGAGACCTTAGCGCAACGTTCGGTCGGTCAGCAGGTAATCCTGATCTGCGTCTAGAATGGTTACTTTATTATAGCAGCATGGAAATACGAGCAGGCGCTTCATCCCGTCCCGAATGTCCTGAAGCTCTGACGGACGCACGGGCAGCAGTACATTTTCTGTTTCGCAGAAGGGACAGCTGGCAACATAGAGGTCGCCCATAACGATGTCATAGGGCCATGCTCTCTCGAACGGAATCATGATTTTTTTTCGCTCTCTGTGGATGCCGGTGAATCATTTTTGGCCAACTCCGCGAGCTTCTGAAGCAGAATATGGCGCGGCATATGCATCAAATGCTCGATCGGCACGCCAAGCTGTTCTGCCAGCTTAACAGCCGTGTCGGCTGATATTTGCAAAGGTTTAGACATGGTGTAATACCTCCAATCTGGATATAATTAAGTTATACACCGCCGAGAAGGTTTGCGCAATTAAAAACGCGGACGCTTCTCGGCTTTTTTTATTGGAGAGGATGTGAGCAGAGGATGGAAAATTATCCGCAAAGCTGGGATTTAGACGTTTTTTATAAGGGAGGCGCGGGCTCAGCCGCTTTCGCTGAAGAGCTGAAGGGAATTGGAGAAGATATTGCCAAGCTTGATCAATTGCTTGATGGAGAGTCTCCTATAGCTGCTGCTGAGCTGTCGCTTATCGTGGAGCTGCTGCAAAGCGTGCTGCTGCGCTTGCGGCAATCAGAATCCTTCGTCTCATGCTTATTAGCGCAAAATATCAAGGATTCTGCAGCAAGCATGCTCAATGATCGAGTAAAGACTTTGGCCGCGAAGTTTTTGGGTGTCCTTACCCGGTTTGATAATGCGCTTCGCGGACTTGATGATGCGCAGTGGAGCAAGCTGCTGGAGCAGGGGGAGTTGTCTGCCGTTTCCTTCAATCTTGCTGAGCGGCGAGAGCTTGCCAAGCGGAAGATGGCTCCAGAGCTGGAAGCGCTCGCCGGAGACCTGGCAGTTGACGGGTATCATGGCTGGGGCGATTATTACAATCTGATTGTTTCGAGAGCAAAGTTTAATGTTGTCGGCAAGGACGAGGAGATGAAGGTTCTATCGGCAGGACAAATGCAAAATCGGCTTTCTGATGGGGACCGTGCTGTGCGGCAGGCAGCCTTCGCGGAATGGGAGCGCGAATGGTCGGAGCAAGCAGAGCTCTGCGCAGAGACGTTGAATCGCATTTCCGGGTTTCGTCTAAAGCTGTACGAAAAGCGCGGGTGGGAATCGGTGCTGCAAGAGCCGCTGCAAATGAACCGTATGAGCGTTGCGACGCTGCAGGCGATGTGGGCTGCAATCGTGGAGAGCAAGCAGGTGCTTGTTCGGTACTTGGAGCGCAAAGCGAAGCTGCTTGGCGTAGAGAAGCTTGATTGGCATGACATAGAAGCGCCAATCGGCTCCGCAACGCGGACCGTCGCATATGACAAGGCGGCATCGTTTATTGTTGAGCAATTCCGGACCTTTAGCACGGAGCTGGCCGATTTCTCCGACATGGCTTTCCGCGAAGCATGGATTGAAGCCGAGGATCGTGCAGGCAAGCGGCCAGGAGGCTTCTGTACGGCATTTCCGAAGAGCGGCCAGACGCGTATTTTTATGACCTATTCGGGTACGGCTTCGAACATCTCGACGCTCGCGCATGAGCTCGGTCATGCCTATCATCAGCATGTGATGAATGATCTGCCGGCCTTGTCTCAGGAGTATGCTATGAATGTAGCAGAGACGGCCTCAACGTTTGCGGAGCTTATCGTATCAGATTGCGCAATGAAGGCAGCGGCGGATCCTGAGGAGAAGCTAGGCTTGCTGGAGGATAAAATTCAGCGCTCTGTAGCTTTTTTTATGAACATTCATGCCCGTTTCTTGTTTGAAACAAGGTTCTATGACCGCCGTAAGGAGGGGCTTGTTCCTGTTGAAGAACTGAATACCATCATGGAGGCTGCTCAGCGGGAAGCTTATTGTGATATGCTCGGTGAGACGCATCCGCATTTCTGGGCTTCAAAGCTGCATTTCTATTTAACCGATGTACCATTCTATAATTTCCCGTATACATTCGGGTATTTGTTCAGTGCTGGGATTTATGCTAAAGCGCTTAAGGAAGGACCAGCCTTCAAAGAACGCTACGATGCTCTGCTGCGGGATACTGGCCGGATGAGCGTAGAGCAGCTGGCCAAGGAGCATCTTGACGTAAATGTGGAGGAGATCGATTTCTGGCGGGAAGCGGTCGCATTGACAGCCATTGATGTAGAGCAGTTTATTGAAATGACGAACGAATAACGATTTAAATAGGCTGTCCTGCCCGCAGAGGATTCTGTGAGCGGGGGAGCTTTTTTTGCGAGGTGAAAATCATATTCTATTTGTTGTACGATAAAATTTAATATGATATATTATTTATCGAATAATCGTATTATATCAATTAATTATGACTCATATAAGAAATGGAGGGGAGTAAGATTCAGCTATCCACACGTCAATTGGAGCTTCTTGAGCTCGTGAAGAGGCATGCGCCGATTACCGGTGAGCAATTGGCAGAATATTTGGGCGTCAGCCGGCCGACGCTGCGCTCGGATTTGTCACTTCTGGTCATGCTTGGACTGCTTGATGCGAAGCCGAAGGTCGGTTATTTTCTAGGAAATAATTACCGATCGAACAGGGAGCCTCTGCAGCAATTTAACGCTTTAAAGGTTAGGGAGGTGCAAGGTGTTCCTGTAAATGTGCCTGACTCCCTTTCGGTGCATGACGCTGTCGTTACGCTGTTTACTGAGAATGCTGACACGCTGTTGGTCGTTAATGATCAGAAGCGTTTTGTCGGTATTGTGACACCTAAAGATTTGTTAAAAATTACGCTTGGAAATGCTGGTGCCGCAGCCATTCCCGTCAGTATGGTGATGACCCGCTATCCGAACATCGTAACGCTAATGCCCGATGAATCTGTCATGGATGCGATTCGCAAAATGTCGCTCCATCAGGTAGATTGCCTGCCCGTTATCGTCCCCTGGGAGGAGCAAGCTGGGGATCCGGAAGTAACCGGCTGGGTATCGAAGTCGAACATTATACGTCTGATGGCGGACATCGCGTCGGTAGGGGAATTGGAGGAGCCGGATTTATGACACAGCAAACGATTTATGTATGCTCTGATGCGGTCGGCGAGACGGCTGAAGCAGTAGCGAAAGCTACTTTGCGTCAATTTGCATCGGAGCATGTGAAAATTAAACGGTACGGTCATTTGAAGTCTGAGGAAGAGATTGTCCGCATCGTCGCGGAAGCCGCCTGCACAGGCGGATTTATAAGCTATACGCTTGTACAGCCGGAGCTGCGTGAGCTGATGAAGGAAGAAGCGGTTAGGCTCGAGGTGCGTGCTGTTGATGTGATGGGACCAATGATGCAGGCATACGTCGATACGTTTGGAAGCTTTCCGAAGCGCGAACCTGGCCTGCTGCACTCCATTGACGATGCTTACCACCGACGGATGGATGCGATTGAATTTGCGGTGAAATATGATGATGGCAAAGATGCGCGCGGCTTTGTGCAGGCACAGGTGGTGCTCATTGGCGTATCCCGTACATCAAAGACGCCGCTCAGCATTTTTTTGTCCCACAAGGGGATTAAGACAGCGAATTTACCGCTTATGCCTGAGGTGAAACCTCCTGAGGAGCTAAAGCCAACGCCTGGTCGTTTGGTTGTTGGACTTACGATGCAAGCGGAGCATTTGCTCGAAATTCGTTCAGAGCGGCTGAAGACGCTGGGGCTGCCGGCAACGGCGCAATATGCCAATGCCGAACGTATTCAAGAGGAGCTTGATTATGCGGAATCCGTCATGAAGGCACTCGAATGCCCCGTTATAGACGTAACAAATCGGGCAATTGAAGAAACGGCCGGTATCATTGTTGAATGGCTTAATAAATAAATGGCTATACCGTTAGAGATAAGGGGGAATTCTACATGGATAGAACGTTTGTAATGGTTAAGCCAGACGGATTTGCACGCGGACTGGTAGGCCGCATTGTGGCGCGCTTCGAGGAAAAAGGCTTTAAGCTGGCGGATGCGAAGGTTATGCAGTTATCGAGAGAGCATGCGGAGCAGCACTATGAGCATTTACGCTCCAAAGTATTTTTTGACGAGCTAGTCGACTTTATTGTTTCGGGTCCTATCTTCGCCATGATTTGGGAAGGCAAGGATGCGATCAAGAATGCAAGAGCGCTGATCGGAGCGACCAATCCGTCAGAAGCGCTTGCAGGGACGATTCGAGGAGATTTTGCGATCGACGTGGCAAGCAACATCATACATGGCTCAGACTCTCCTGAGAGCGCAGAGCGGGAAATCCAACTATTTTTTAGAAAATAAAGGAGATGACCGGATATGAAATTTTTCTTGGATACAGCGAACGTTGAGGAAATTAAACGGATTGCCAAGCTTGGGCTCGTTGATGGGGTTACAACTAATCCTTCGCTCATCGCGAAGGAAGGACGGGATTTTAAACAAGTCATCCAGGAAATTTGCAGCATCGTATCTGGTCCCGTCAGCGCAGAAGTTATCGGCACGAAGGCTGAAGATATGCTGAAGGAAGCTTATGAAATAGCGGAATGGGCACCTAATGTCGTCATTAAGCTGCCGCTCACCGAGGATGGCCTGTTCGCGGCGCATGCGCTGTCAGAGAAGGGGATCAAGACCAATGTTACGCTTGTGTTCTCAGCGGCACAAGGCCTGATGGCTGCCAAAGCAGGAGCCACCTTCATCAGCCCGTTCGTTGGACGGCTCGATGATATTGGCGCAGAGGGGATGAAGCTGGTTCGCGATCTGAACGCCATTATTCGCAATTATGGCTATGCTACTGAAATTATAGTTGCAAGCATCCGTCATATCGGCCATCTCGAGCAGGCTGCAATTGCGGGCGCGCATATTGCGACGATCCCTGGTTCGATCCTGCCGTCGCTGTGGAAGCATCCTCTTACCGATATCGGTATCGAGAAGTTTTTAAGCGACTGGAGCAAGCAGAAATAAATACAGGTTGACGGATCGTTTTAGGGTATGGTAAATTTTATGAAAAGATACAATTCAAACACGGAAGCACCGTATTAGGCTGCAGATTGCTGCGCCTTATATGGTGCTTTTTTTGTTTTTTTCTAAGCTGAGGGGAGGAGCAGGGATTGAAGAAATATCAGCTGGCGGTGGCGGTTAAGGAGCAGGAGTACTTGAAGCGCTTAGCCGATTATGTTCGTGATAGTCCGCTTGGGGACCAGTGGCAGGTAATCGCTTTTACACATGCGGAGGCGTGTCTGGCATACGTGAAGCAGGGCTACAATATTGATTTGCTGGCAGCGCAGCCGGAGCTGTTGAGTGAGCTGAGGAAGAGAGGAACCTTCCCTTCGATACCAACGGTGTCTTTGGTGCTGAAGCTTGGAGAAAGCAAGGAGGAGCAGGAGCTGCATCAGTATCAGCCGCTTCCGCTGCTTTTGCAGCGATTATCGGAAATTTATGCGAGATTGGTCAATCCTTCTGCTCAACTGACGGCTGACGCCGGGAAGGCAGAGGGAGTGAAGATCATTTCAGTCTATTCTGCTTCGGGCGGAATGGGGAAGACTGCGCTGGCTTTGCATCTTGCGCATGCCGCCAGCTCTCATCGCTGCAGAACCTTTTACCTGAATTTAGAGAGATGGAATTCATCGGACCAATGGCTGGGTTCTCCTGAGGGAGAAGCAAGTACGAGTGAAGGGCTGTCTGAACTGCTATACGGTTTAAAATCGCAGCCTGAGCAATCCATAGGCTGGCTAATGGAGCATCGGAAGCATAACCCGCTGCTCAAGGGGGATTATTTAGCGCCATGCTCAAATCTCGAGGATCGTCTTACCTTATGCGCGGAGGATGCGCTCAATCTGTTAGGAGCGATTGCCGGGAGCAGCCAATATGATCTTATCGTCATTGATTTGGACGAGAGCTTGGAGGAGCTTCATATGGCCATCTTAGAGAAGTCTGACAAGGTGCTCTGGTTAATCAATGATAACAGCTCCGTGCGAAGCAAGCAGCAGATAGCAGTGCGGTATGCGGAGCAGAAGTGGGGCGAGCGGTTTGTTAGGCTGAAGCGCAAGCTTTCCTTCGTCAGGAATCATACGACGCCTGCTGATAACTTGTCAGGAAGAGGGCAGGATGTTTTAAGATATGCCCCTGTTCTATTGCCTGAGGTGTCTGAATGGCGCGGTGCAGCTCATGTGACACTGCTGTCGTCACCGATTTTCAGGGCTGCTGCAGATAAGCTGTTCAAATACGTTTATGGGAAGGAGTAGTGAAATTGCTGACAGATAAAGCGGTACTTGAGCTGCGGGACAGGATCCGCTCGAAAATCAGTTTTAGCGGAGCATTGTCAGATGATAGCCTGATGCGAATGGCTGAAGAAACGGTGTTCGAGTGGTGCGAGCAGCATCCGCTTACAGCTACCGAGAAGGTGAAGCTGGTCCGCAGACTGTTCCATTCCTTTAGAGGTCTCGATATTTTGCAGCCATTGATGGAGGATGCTGAGGTCAGTGAAATTATGATTAACCATCACGCCGAAATTTTCGTGGAACGCAAAGGACAAATGACTTTGCTGCCTGTTTCCTTTGAAAGCAGAGAAAGGCTGGAGGACTTGATCCAATCCGTTGTCGCGAGCGTCAATCGTGTAGTGAATGAATCGTCGCCGATTGTGGATGCAAGGCTCAAGGATGGGTCCAGGGTACATGTCGTGCTGCCGCCGGTTGCGCTTCGGGGCCCGTGCATGACGATTCGGAAGTTTCCTGAGCAGCCGCTTACGATGGAGCAGCTTGTATCCCTTGGATCGCTGCCGCCGGAGGCTGCTGCATTTTTGAAGGAAATGATCGGATCGCAATACAATATTTTTATAAGCGGAGGTACGGGGACGGGAAAAACGACATTTCTTAATGCGCTGTCACAGTTTATTTCGCCAGACGAGCGTATTGTTACAATCGAGGATTCGGCGGAGCTGCAAATTCGGACGCTCCCCAATTTAGTATCGTTGGAAACTCGCAATGCAAACACAGAAGGGAAAGGAGCGATTACGATTCGCGATCTCATAAGAGCCTCGCTGCGGATGCGGCCTAATCGCATAATCGTCGGAGAGGTTCGCGGAGGGGAAGCGCTCGATATGCTGCAGGCACTCAATACGGGACATGCTGGATCGATGTCAACTGGGCATAGCAATGGTGCGAAGGATATGATGGCCCGGCTGGAGACGATGGTGCTAAGCGCTGCTGAGCTGCCAGTTCAGGTCATCCGTCAACAAATTGCTTCTGCCATTGAAATCGTGATTCATCTGTCGAGATTTCGAGACCGCACGCGAAAAGTAACGGAAATTTGCGAGGTTATTGGTGTGGAAGCAGGTGAGGTGCTGCTTAATCCGCTTTTTCAGTTTGAAGAGGAAGGCGAGAGAGACGGCAAGGTGCTTGGGGGGCTAAAGCGATCGTCTAGTACCCTATTCCGGACGGAGAAGCTGAAGCTGGCTGGAAAGAGCTTGTGTGGAGGTTTAACAGGATAATTTATTTACGAGGTGAGGTGCAAAGCATGTGAATCGGTTGAGCCCAGGACGTTTGAAGAGTTGGCTTGAATGGTGCGGGTGGGAAAGAGGTGAGACGATAGCGAGCCTGCGAGATGGGCGTCTGTTAACGAATTACGGACAATTCCATTTGAGCCGCAAGCAGTTTGTGCTATCGGCTATGATCGCAGCGATAGTCATATTCGCCGCTGTTTACTTGTTTTATCATTCGATCGTGTTTGCATGCTTAGCGGCGATGCTTGCCATGATCGCGCCGCGATTCCGGCGGGAGAAGTTGCTGATAATGCGGAAGGAAAGGCTGAAGCTGCAATTTAAGGAGGCGCTGTTTTCGTTAACGTCATCGCTTGCGGCGGGGCGTTCGCTTGAGAATGCCTTTCTGTCCACGCTGGATGATTTGGCACTGCTTTATCCGGATTCCCGTACTGAGCTGTCGCTTGAATTTCAAATCATCCGTTTTCGTCTGGACAATGCCGAACCGTTAGAATATGCGCTGCGCAACTTTGCGGATCGTGCGCAGATTGATGAAATTACTCAATTCGTAGATGTTTTGGCTGCGTGCAAGCGCTCTGGCGGCGATTTGCTTGAGGTGATGAAGCGAACCTCAGTTATCATTGGCGAGAAGCTGGAAATTGAGCAGGAAATTAGCGTCATGCTTGCTCAAAAAAGGTTTGAGGGACGAATTATGATGGCGGTTCCGTTCGTTTTTCTGGCCTTTTTGGGCCTGGCTGCACCTGATTATATGGCTCCTCTGTACGGGGGCGTCGGTTATTTATTACTGACAGGTGCACTCCTTCTGCTGCTTCTTTGTTTCTGGATTATGGGAAGAACGATGAACATCCGTATGTAGAGGAGAGGGGGAGTCGAATGGCTGCAGCGATAGCCGCCTTAACACTCACGTCGTTATGGCTTTACATCTCTGGCAGGAGGGCGCTGCATGTGCTGTGGTTTCTGCTAATGAAACGAATAAAACGTGTTGGAAAATCCAGAAAGCTCCAGCTCAAACGGATCATAATCATTGAACCATTCACACGCTCGCTAGAGCGTCTTCATGTGTTCGATTCCCTGCAGCTTCCACTCGGCAGCTATCATATGAGGTTGATTCTGCTCCAAGGAAGCGATTGGACGCTCGAACAGACTAAGGAAGAGACAGGTGCGGCTGTTGGCTATGGCTATGTTGCTTTAACAGGCTGTGCTTGGCTCAGTCTGCTGGGGCAGGAGCCGCTGCTTCTGTTCATGGGGTTGATTTTTGGGGTTGTATTTGCTATTCGGCCGTTCCTGGAGGCTGGAAGGAAGGTCGAGCAGCGCAAGCAGCAGATGATTACGGAGCTGCCTGATCTGTTAAGCAAGCTCATGCTGCTTGTCGGAGCGGGCGAGACGGTACAGCGAGCGCTGGCCCGCTGCTTGGATGGAAAGGACATGATTTATCATCCGCTCTATAAGGAATGGTTGGATGTCGTTTCTGGTATGCGCAATGGACAGTCGTTCAGCTCGGCCATCGAACGATTTAACAGACGCTGCTCAGTTCAGGAGGTGTCTGTTTTCACCACGGTATTGCTTTTGAACTACCGCCGCGGGGGTGAGCATTTTGTGCTTGCGCTTCGTGAGCTGTCTTATACACTCTGGGAGAAGCGCAAGGCGATCGCCAGATCGCGAGGAGAGGAAGCCTCCTCCAAGCTGGTATTTCCGCTTGTCGGTATACTTCTGGTGCTTATGGTTCTAGTAGCTGCGCCGGCGGTTCTGCTTATGTCGTGATTAATAATAGAGAGGAAGATGAGAAGATGAAAAAGATAGGACAGGCGTTGAAGACATTTTGGAATGAGGAAGATGGCCTTGGTACGCTGGAAATCATTTTGATTATTGCGGTAGTCATTATCATTGCGCTGCTGTTTAAGGATTGGATTGTGGAGCTCATCGAGCGGCTGATGGGCAAAGCAGACGACGAAGCGGATAAAATATTTGGCTGAGCTGACAGGCAGGGGGAAGCTTGTGAGAGGGCTGCGCTGCAACAGTGCCAGAGAAAGACTGCATAAGTGGCTGCGGCAGGAGCAGGGCAGCTTTACACTGGAGTCCACTCTAATATTTCCAATGCTGATGGGGCTTATTCTGCTATTTATTATTTTCGGTATGTACATGTATCAGAAGGTTGTGTTGTACTATGCCGCATCGATTACGGCTGAGCGAGCTGCGTTCAGTTGGGATAACAGCCATCGTGATCCGAGCACAAGCATGCTGTCAAACGTGGCTTATGATAGCTTGTACTGGCGTATAGGAGAGGATGAGATGCTTAGCAGCCTTTTTGGTCTGGCAGGAGACAATGCCGAAGCGACAGTTGCGCTTCCTCTCGATCATTCGATCGCAGGGAGCGAGGCTAAATTATCTGAGCGTAAAATGCAGCAGGCAGGCCAATGGCTCGGTCAAGCTGGGCTTGCGTACGAGGGACAAATCAGTTATTCGAGGGGCATTCTGTTACGGAAGCTTGAAGTGAAGCTGAAGCAGCCATTGTCGGTGGAGCCAGTTGAGCAAAGCTGGCTGAAGCGAGAGCCAAAGACGGTGTCTGCGACGACAATTGTTGATCCAGTCGAATTTATTCGGAGCGTAGATCTTGTGCGTTATTACTCCTTGAAGTTCGGAAACGGAGGCGGCGGGGCGAATCAAGCTTATACGCACGCGGGTGAAATTCTTGCTCCTTATAAAGGAACAGGAAATACCAGGAACTAAAGCAGTTGGCGGAGTAATGGGCATGCCGTTGAAGGAAACAGAGGAGGTGTGAGGATGAGAAGTGACAATAGAACTAATAATTTTCATCACTGCAGGAGGCTCCTTCTGAAGGATGATGGAGCTGTTACTTTGTTTGCGGTCATCGTACTGTCCTCGCTGCTGTTATTTTTCTCGCTGCTTATCGATTATGCCCGCATTGCTGCCTTTCATAAGCTGACGGAGGATGCTCTACGCTCTAGCGTTCGATCCGTCTTGTCCGCATACGATTCTACGTTATATGAGCGATATGGCTTGTTCGGCAGAGGAGGAACGGAGGGTCAGTCGATCTTTGCGGAGGCGATGCAGGCTAATCTCGAAGGGATCCCAATGGCTAGCCAGAATGGGATGAAGCTGGTACGTACAAAGGTAGAGGCTGCTGCGCTGCACAGCGCTTCTTTTCTTGGTGACCATGATGTATTCGCCAGACAAGTGCTGGAGGAGATGAAATATAAAGCGCCGGTTGATTTTACGTTAGAGCTGGCATCGAAATTCATGCCGCTGGCGGGAGCGATGAAGGAATCGGCCATTACGCTTCATCTGCTTGAGAGTATGCGCAGGCAGTATGAGAAGCGAGAGGCACATTTTGCGCGCGCGCTTCAGTTGCAGCAGCAGGCGGCAGCAGTCATTGACGGGAGCGGAGTCGCTGCGCTCATTCCCGTCCAGACGACGGCGCTGGCTGCGGGTGAGGATACAGCATTGCTTATCGCCAGCGAATACAGCACTTATGCTACGCTGGTAATGAAGGATCAGGCGCTGACTATTGGTGAAGAGTCAATATACACGAATGAGATTGACGCTTATGAAGAGAAAGCGAGAGCGGTTGTAATAGAGCTGCGTCAATTGAGCGCGAATATGAAGAAACAGCATGATCGATTGCATGGGGATGCTCTAAGGGAGCTGGAAGAGGCACAATTGATTAATGAGGACATGCAGCGGCTTGCTCAGCAAGTCGATCAAACCACTATCAGTGAAGGCTACGAATCGGTAGCAAGAAGCAGGGTCGCAGGCGCGGACCCGCACCAGGTACCAGGAAGCGAGCTATCCAAGCTTGAGCAGGTAAAACAATCTGCTGATGAGCTCCTATTGCCTGATAGCTGGTTTGCCTCATACAGACTGGAGCTGGAGGCGCAGGGTGCTGCGGCAGCGGCGATTGATATGGAAGCGGGAAGCTTCCAGTCCAATAGCTCAGCTTCAATGGCTAGACCAATTACTGGAATGAATGCAGATTCGTTGCTTGAAGGAGTAACGAGCCTGCGCCTTGCCTATGGAGCTTACGAGGAAAAATATATTCGACCTGCTGCGGTCCTCATGAATCGAAAGCAGATGCTTGAGGGCGGACCTATTAAAGCGCAGCTGAAGCAGCAGGAGGAGAAGGCGGGCTCGTTATGGAGTCAGGCGCGTGAAATGCTGCACAGCTTGACGACTTTGCCGCAAATGGAGGAGCATGTCGAGCTATTTAAGCAGGTAGAGCTGAGCTATAACGATAATTTGTTGTTCAATCAGCAGTCCGTTGAAGAGGAGGCTGGCCGCGGCCAGCATGAGCAAGCAAAGGATGCATATGAGGCCGCTGACCAGTCTTCTGCTATGATGAGCGGCTTATATAGTGGTCTAGCGGGTATGCTCGAGCGTACAAGAGATGCTCTTTATTATGGCGAATACGTCATTCATCACTACTCATTCTTTGCTCCACAGCAGTTGCGCGCCATGCTGACGGAAGGGGAGGTAACGGAGCTTTCCCATGCTTTGGCCTTCAATAACCAGGAAGCAGAATACATCATTTATGGCTTTCATAATCCAGTTGGCAATATAGCGGCCGCTTATGGGGAGTTGTTTGCGACCCGTCTAGCCATTCGAACGATGGAAGGACTTATTGAAAGCCGTTCGCTTGGTCATCCACTGCTTATTTTGTCAGCGGCGCTTATTTACGGCTTGGAGAAGACGATCGAGGATTTACTCGCATTTACAGAGCGGGGCTCGGCCCCTTTGTCTAAATATGTACGTGCTGAGCTTTCCTATACCGACTATTTACGATTATTTATGCTCATGCACAGTGCGGATGAAGGAGCTAGGCTGGCCCGTATGATTGCGGTTATTGAGCAGAACAGCGGAGCAGCGTTGTCAGCCGTACCAAGCGGAGTAACCGGAGAAGCGCAGATCTCTTTGCAGCTGTGGTTTTTGCCCGGTCTTATGCGAGTATTAGGACGTTTTGGACTATTGGAGGGAAAGGTCGTCGGCAATCGCTATGAAACAACACAAACGATTGGCTGGTCATACTGAAAGTCGAAGCGATACCAATGAGCAAGGCTCAATCGTAGTTGAGGCGGCCTTGGTCATGCCATTAGTTATTATTGTACTCCTCGTATTTGTCATGCTTGTGAGGTTATGTGCGGTGCAAATGGCTCTTCATTCAACAGCCTCACAGACGGTCAAGCAAATCGCTGCGCATATTCATCCTGCTGAATTGGCTTGGCAGCAGGCTGGTGGCGTCAATCCTTTACCTAACTCGCCGCTTCTGCCAACTGACAAACTGGCGTCGTGGAGCGATGTTGCAGCCGATGCTGCGGAATGGCTGCCATCACCAGCTGGAACGATTGTAGCCTCCGCGCTTCGGGGTGATTTCAGTCCGCTGCAAAATATGGCTGCGACAGAGGTTGGCCGCTCTGTCGTTGAGCCTATGCTGCGTGATTTTGCAGACAAAGCGATTATATCTCCAGAGCGTTTGCATTTGGAGCTGCTGACGCTGCCTGATTTGGAGAAGAACCGTGAGCCGTACTTAGCGATAGCGGTCGAATATGAGTTTCCGTTAATGCTGCCTTTTTACCGCAAACCTATTGTTTTAAAGGAGCAAGCCTTGGAGCGGGTATGGATAAGCGATGCAGCGCCAGCAAGGTATGGGGCTGAAAACGGAAATTCCGAAGTGCTTCCGCTGCAAATTATAGGCATAGAGCCTATACCGCTTCGTCCTGGACGAAAAGCAACGGTTATCGTAAAGACGAATCCAGACGCTGCGATCTCGCTTGATGTGATTTACAAAAGCGGATCAAGCCGAGCGAGGCATCTTGGTAAAGCCATTGCCGATGAGAACGGATATGTGCAGTGGACATGGCTTGTGTCGGGCAATACGACGCCTGGGACATGGAAGCTTACAGCCTCAGAGGCTGAGAAGCGAGACAATCAGGTATCGATGCATTTTGCAGTTCAGAAGAGGAGCAGGAGTGAATAGTCGGCAGGCGGAGACGGGCAGAGAGGGGATAATTATGGATTTTATTCAAACAGCTGCATTAGCTAGTTTATTTATTGGAGCATTTATAACAGATGTGAGAACGCAAATCATACCAAATCGACTTACGGTTAGCTTCTTTGTCGCTGCTTTACTATACGATTTTGTAATGAACGGGATGACGGGGCTCATTACGGCGGCAGCAGGTGCTGCGGCCGGGTTTGTTCCATTGCTGCTGCTTCATCTGGCCAAAGGAATTGGAGCTGGGGATGTTAAGCTATTTGGCGCGATTGGCGCTTGGACTGGAGCAGGACTTGTGCTCCAAGTGACGCTGTACTCAATTTTGTATGCAGGCTTAATTGGTATAGGTCTTATTCTGATTAATCGCTCATACGGCAGGAAGGTTGCAGCCGAGACGGCTTCGCTCCTCGTTCCCGCGTCAGGCTGGAGAAAGAGCCAATGGTTAAAATGGGCAGAGTCGGGGAAGCGGTTTCCGTTTATGCTGGCGGTTGCGCCGGCAGTAATTACAGTATGGACAATGCTCTATTAATATTTACGAATAGAAAATGGGAGGCGAGCAGTATGCAAAGCTATCGCATTGATTTTACGATGAATCACGGACACGAAATGACATTGGACCGAGACACTGGTATTGCAAGGGCAGATTTAGATGAAATAGAGCTCAATATGCTGTACAGTCAGCGTATACCTTATTTATTGCCGGTGGACTGGCTCGAATTGGATGGCCAAGTCTCGTTTCGATATATGCTCACAGGCACAAAAATGCTATTGCACCGTCTGCAGCAGCAGCCGCTTACGATGGAGCAATATTACATGCTGATCTTAGGCTTAACGGATGCGCTCCATGAGTGCAAGCACTATATGCTTCGTCCGGAAGGCTGTCTGCTGGATGATCAGTTTATATTTATTGGCGAGCAGCTGCATGATATACGGCTTGCTTATGTTCCGATGAAGGAAAGCAGAGCAGGACAATCAAATGGTGCGAGTGAGCTGCTGTTTCTGGTCGTACGCTTCACTTCCTATATTGAGGATATCGATGGAGAGGGGTTAAAGCGCGTGCTTCAGACGATGTCCGGGACGAAATGGCCGCTTACAGAACTGCGTTCCGTATTGCTGGATTTAATTGGACAGCAAAATCATTCTCTGACGGATGCGGAGTCTATCCGGCAGGCGGATCCAGAAGAGCGATGGGCAGTTCGACGGGAGCATCCTGTAGGTCTTGTTGATGCCAGTTCATCTCCACAACCATACATGCAGCAGGAGCAGCGAATTTCTTTTGGGAATAAGAGCCTAGTGAACCATTCCGACAATATTCCTTATATCGATGAGCAGGAAGATGAGGAGCAAGATAAGAAAAGAAAATGGATTTTTACATCTGGACTAGTCGTCGCGGCAGCTTGCGTGTGGCGGTTTATTTATTTTGAAGCCTTAACTCGGCATAGTCTGCTGATAAGCGCAGGCATAACCTTGCTGTTTCTTACTGCTTCCATATTGGTGTGGAGAAAAAACACGCCTCAGCAGGCATCCATCGTTGAAGCGCAGTTTGAGAATGAGCCGCTTGTACAGGGCCCCAGCCCTCTTCGCAAGCTGGATGATTGGAGGGAGGAGCTGGCTGTGCGTGAAGAGCGTCCCCCCAAAAAAAATACCGAAGGAGGAGCTTTGGATCCTTTTGCAGAGCCGTTGTATGGGATAGCTGCGAAGCCGCAGCAGCCAATTATTGAACCGACTGTACTGCTTGGTCGTCAGCATGCAAATGAGACGGAGGCGAAGCAGGTGAAATGGTTGGATAGAAGGTGGGAGGGACACGATACGAGAGTCGAGCTAACCGACTTATGCTTCAAAATTGGCAGAACGGGTGAGCAAGTAAGCTATGTCGAGGAAGCAAACGGGGTCTCACGCATTCATCTTGAAATTGAATATAGGAATGGAGAGCATAAAGCGAAGGATCTGGGATCGAAAAATGGAAGCCTGCTAAATGGACAAGTGATGATTCCATATAAGGGATATACGCTTGCAGTCGGTGACATAATTCATTTAGCAGGGATAAATGGTCCTTCCTACGAGTTGAGGTCTAACTGATACTGTACAAGGACTTGCTTAGAGAGTCGGAGCAGACTACCTGCGCCCGACAAGCTCCTGCATGGCGCTATCTACGGTTGGGTACCGGAAGGCAAAGCCATGCTCAAGCGCTTTGGCCGGCATGGCTCGTTGTCCGTCGAGAAGCAGAGTAGACATTTCGCCAAACAAGGTTTTCATCACAAAAGCCGGAACGGGAAACCAATGCGGTCTTCCCATCGCCTTGCCGATTGCTCGTCCGAATGCATCATTAGTTACAGGGTCAGGAGCGCAGCCGTTTACAGGACCGCGAATCTGGTCATTATCCAAGCAGAAGATAATAAGCCGAACCATGTCTTCGAGATGAATCCAGGAGAGCCATTGCTTGCCGCTGCCGATTTTGCCGCCGCCGAACAAGCGATAAGGCATAGCCATCAACGGAAAAGCGCCGTCCTTCTTATGAAGGACGACACCTACACGTAGCTTGACGAGCCGTCTTGCAGGAATAGCATCTGCAGCGATCTCCCACTTCTGAACAACCTCCGACAAAAAGTCGGTAATCGCAGTCGGACTTGATTCGTCAAACGTACGATTCGCGGATATGCCATAAGCCGATATGCCGGATGCGTTGATCACGACTTTGGGCTTGTCATTCAGCGCCTGATAAAGGGTGGCGATACGAGCTGCAGCCGACTGTCTTGATTCCAAAATGCGCTGCTTGGCAGCATCGGTCCAGCGCTGATTGATGGATTCCCCAGTCAGATTGATGATCGCGTCAATTCCATCGAGTATAGACGGCTTTTCCGCAATTTCTTCCCAGGTTGCATGATGCTGGCCGGCATAGTGCTGCGGCTCACTCGAGCTTTTTCTTGAGATTATCCAGATCTCATCATTTCTAGCTATTAAGGCTTTTGTCAGCGCCCTTCCGATAAAGCCTGTCCCGCCAGCAATCGCAACCCGCATTCGACTCGCGTCCCTTCAAATAGACTCTACTCCATCATACACTACTTGATTTCTTCGATCTTGGATAACCAGTTCTGCTTCATATCGGTTTCGCCCTCGATCGCTTTTTCCGTATACTCGTATTTAACCTTCGCATTTTCCGGCAAAGCTTCCAAGGCTCCCATAAGGTCATCAGTTACTTGAAAAGGCATTGGTCCGTCTGCAGTCTCAATTTCTATAGAGTGCGAGTCCATCAAGCCAATGTAAGTCCCTTCACCGGATAAGACCGGATTCGTGACTGGCTCTTGCTCGCCACCATTTTGGTTAGTATCTTCGGTTGGTTCAGGCGCTGGAACCTCAGGATCAATTAACCCGCTTTTGTTAGGCAAATCGACGACCGGACCCTCGGTCACGGTTCCCGGCTGTTCATTTCCTGGATTCGCTGCGTTGTTAGTGTTTCCGCATGCGGATGCTGCAAGCATAACAGTGAGAAGAATGACTCCTGCTGCTACTGTTTTTTTGCTTTTTCTTCTCTTCGATGAGTTCATCAAAAGAACCACCTCCTGCAATTAATAACGAAATAGAAACTCAAAAGGTTACAATTTTATGTTTGTCCAAAAACGAATACCCCGAAGCAATACATAAAAGAGCCTAAGCCGCATGCGGCTTAAGCTCATTTGTTCAGCAAATGCTTATACGGACTGTAATCAATTCCTTTACGATCCAAGAAGGTAACCAGGCTGCGGTAATCGCGTTTTGGAGTAGCGCGTATGTAACCTTCAATGCAATGCTCGCGTGTGACGGTCTTAGCGCCGTGCTCAATGGCCACCTGTCCGATCTTGGCGGCGATGGAATGTTTAGCTATATCGCGAAAAGCGTTTGGCACCGGAGACACAAGCTCATCGAGCAAAGCTTTAGAATCATCACTCCACATGCTGCGGCTGCGTTCTACCCAGTAATTTTGCCAATCGAGCTTGGACTTGCCGTCCCGCATCGGAAGCACCTTAAGAAATTTTCGAAACATAAAGAAACCGCCAATGGACATGGCGCCAACCATGACAATTGCCCAAAAAACGATAAAATACATGAACCAATCCGGCGCAAATTCCATACGTATCCTTCACCTCAATTATGAATTATACCGTATTCCTAGATTTATTTCGACATTCCTTGTAAAATAAGGTTTGATCAACCGAAAGGGGCGTTAATTAAATGTTAAAAATAGGTTCCCACGTATCATTTTCGGACAAAGGGCTGCAGACTGCTGCTCAGGAAGCTGTATCATACGGCTCAAGCACGTTCATGATTTACACCGGCGCACCGCAGAATACAAGGCGGAAGCCGATCGACTCGCTATATATTGAAGAAGGCAAAGCGCTAATGGAGCAGGCAGGAATCAATGAGATTGTTGTGCATGCTCCTTATATCGTTAATTTAGGCTCATATAAGCCGGACACATTCGAGCTTGCGGTGTCTTTTCTGCAGGAGGAAATTCGCCGGACGGATTATATCGGTGTTCGTAATATTGTCCTGCACCCCGGCGCTTATACGGACAAGGATGCCGAGTACGGCATAGCTCGCATTGCGGAGGGTCTGAACGAAGTGCTTGCAGGCACGAAAGAAACGAAGGTTAACATCGCGCTGGAAACGATGGCGGGCAAAGGGACAGAAATCGGTCGCAGCTTTCAGGAGATTGCTGCCATTATAGACAAAGTACAAGATAACGAGCGTTTGACAGTGTGTATGGACACCTGTCATATGCACGATGCGGGATATGATTTAATTGATGACCTTGACGGTGTTCTTGCTGAGTTTGACCGTATTGTCGGACTTGATCGCGTCGCGGTTGTTCACGTGAATGACAGCAAAAATTCACGCGGAGCAGGCAAGGACCGTCATGCGCCAATTGGAGCGGGCTGGCTCGGGCACGATGCGATTCAAAGAATCGTTCATCATGAAGGACTGCAAGGACGGCCATTTATTCTGGAGACTCCGTGGATCGGCAAAGAGGATAAAACGGAGCGCCCGATGTATGAAGCGGAAATCGCTTTGTTAAGCGGCAACGCGATGCATCGCTTCGGCGAGCCTTTCTTCGAGGATGTGGAGCGTCTCCATCATTTCTTCGGAAAACAGGAGATTGATCCTAGAATGTTTGTTCTGTCCACCTGGGATTTGCTCAAATCCGACGCAAAGGCCAAAAAAGCTGATCCGCGCGAGCCAATGGAGCGTCTCTACGATCTTGTGGCTGCGGCCGAAGTTTTTCCTTCCTTGCTGACCGAGGAGCAAATCAATCAGCGTATTACGGCATGGTTTGCCGGCAAACAGCTATTGTTGAACGCTTAAAATGAGCAGCTCAGCAGCTATAAATTTTATTTAAACAGAAGTGAAAGGAAGTTTGAATTTCATGTCATCTCAATCCAATCCGCTTGATCAATTAAAGCTATCCGAAGGAAAGAGCGGCCGTGCGCGCATGCTCATTTCTTGTCCGGATCGTCCTGGTATCGTGGCGGCGGTATCTCATTTTTTGTACGAGCACGGTGCTAATATCGTGCAATCGGATCAGTATACGATGGATCCAGAAGGCGGAATGTTTTTTATCCGCTTTGAATTTGACCTGAATGACATGGATAAGGAGCTTCCGGTGCTGGTAGAGGATTTTGCCAGAGTAGCTGACCGTTTCGATATGAAGTGGCATACGTTTCGTGCGAGCCGCAAAAAGCGCCTTGCGGTGTTCGTTTCCAAGGAGGACCATTGCTTGCTTGAGCTTCTATGGCAGTGGAAGGCTGGAGACCTGGATGCCGATATCTCAATGGTTATCAGCAATCATCCGGATATGCGCGAGCTGGTTGAGTCGTTCGGCATTCCGTATCATCATATTCCGGTGACGGCAAGCACGAAGGCTGAAGCGGAGCGCAAGCAGATGGAAATTGTTGCGGACAAAGCAGATATTATCGTTCTGGCTCGTTATATGCAGATCATCTCACCAAAGTTCATCGAGCTATTTCCGAACCGGATCATTAATATTCACCACTCCTTTCTTCCGGCCTTTGTTGGAGGCAAGCCGTATGCGCAGGCCTACACCCGCGGCGTGAAAATAATTGGCGCTACTGCGCACTATGTTACGGAGGAGCTTGATGGCGGGCCGATTATCGAGCAGGATGTGCAGCGAGTCAGCCATCGCGATAATGTCGATGATTTGAAACGCATTGGACGTACGATAGAACGAGTCGTCCTTGCGCGCGCCGTGAAATGGCATATTGAGGATCGCGTTATCGTACATCAGAACAAGACGGTCGTGTTCAACTGAGTGAATTTTTATGCAACATTCTATATACATTATGCAAAAACCTAAATTTTTAGGTTGGAAAACAAGCAGTCAGAGTGATACAATATTCAAAGTTATTGCGTACTGGTATGATGCTGTATCGTTATTGAGAAACCATGTAACGATACAAATTAGATGAGACTAGATTATAGGAGGAAATTGGAATGACGGTTACACAAAAAACGATTGAACAGCTTTCGATCGATACGATCCGTACGCTTGCGATCGACGCGATTGAGAAAGCAAAATCAGGTCACCCTGGTATGCCAATGGGCGCTGCCCCGATGGGATATCAGCTATTTGCAAAAAACATGAAGCACAACCCAGCTAATCCAACTTGGATTAACCGCGATCGCTTCGTACTATCGGCAGGTCACGGCTCGATGCTGCTATACAGCCTGCTTCACCTTTCCGGCTATGATTTACCGCTGGAAGAGCTGCAAAATTTCCGTCAATGGGGCTCCCTTACACCGGGTCACCCTGAGTTCGGTCATACGGCTGGCGTAGATGCTACAACTGGTCCGCTCGGACAAGGTATCGCGATGGCAGTAGGCATGGCGATAGCAGAAGCACAGCTCTCGGCTACTTATAATAAAGAAGGCCACGATATTATTAATCACTTTACCTACTCGGTTTGCGGTGATGGCGACTTGATGGAAGGCATCTCTCACGAGGCTGCTTCCTTCGCAGGTCACCTTGGCCTAGGCAAATTGGTGGTCCTATATGATTCCAACGATATCTCCCTGGACGGCGAGCTAAACCTTTCGTACTCCGAAAGCGTTCAAAAACGTTTTGAAGGCTACGGCTGGCAGGTACTGCGCGTAGAGGACGGAAACGACCTCGGAGCATTGTCCAAAGCCGTTGCTGAAGCGCAAGCAGATTTGTCCAAACCGACTTTGATCGAAGTGAAAACAGTCATCGGCTACGGCAGCCCGAACAAAGGCGGTAAAGGCGGTCACGCGGGTCCTCACGGTTCTCCGCTAGGCGTTGAAGAAACCAAATTGACGAAGCAAGCCTACGGCTGGTCGGAAGACCACCAATTCCACGTTCCTGATGAAGTTCGCGCTCATTTCGCAGAAGTGAAAAGCAGCGGCGAGCAAGCCAATGCGCAGTGGGATGCTAGCTTTGCGGCATATAAAGAAGCTTATCCTGAGCTTGCAGCACAATTCGAGGTTGCGATCTCCGGCGCATTACCAGAGGGCTGGGATGCTGACCTTCCGAAGTATACGACAGCAGACAATGCGGTATCGACTCGCGTAGCTTCCGGTAACGCCCTTAACGGACTTGCGAAAAACGTGCCTAACCTTGTTGGGGGCTCTGCTGACCTTGAAAGCTCGACTATGACTCATCTGAAAGGCTTGACGCAATTCAAGCCAGGCAGCTACGACGGCCGCAACATTTACTTCGGCGTTCGTGAATTCGGAATGGCTGCAGCGATGAACGGTATTGCGCTTCACAGCGGTCTGAAAGTATTCGGCGGTACATTCTTCGTATTTACAGATTATCTTCGTCCTGCTGTACGTCTTGCCGCTTTGATGAAGCTGCCGGTTGTATACGTATTGACGCATGATAGTATAGCTGTAGGCGAAGACGGTCCTACGCATGAGCCAATCGAGCAGTTGGCTTCAATCCGCATCATCCCTGACCTGACGGTCATTCGTCCGGCTGACGGCAACGAAACGTCGGCTGCATGGGCTTATGCGGTCGAGAACACGGGCAACCCGGTTGCACTTGTTCTGACTCGTCAGAACCTTCCGATCCTTGAAGGTACAGTAAACAACGTTCACGAGAACCTTCGTCGCGGTGCTTATGTAGTATCCGATGCTGCGAACGGCAAACCGCAAGCGCAAATTTTGGCGACAGGCTCCGAGGTTCAATTGGCGGTAGCGGCTCAGAAGGCTCTTGCTGAAGAGGGCATTCAAGTTCGTGTCATCAGCATGCCAAGCTGGGATCTGTTCGAGAAGCAATCGAAGGAATACAAAAACTCCGTCATTCTTCCAGAGGTAAAAGCGCGTCTGGCGATCGAAATGGCACATCCATTCGGCTGGGAGCGTTACACAGGAGATCAAGGCGACATACTAGCCATCGACCGTTTTGGAGCATCTGCGCCTGGCGACCGTGTAATCAAAGAGTACGGCTTTACGGTTGAGAATGTGGTTAGCAAAGTAAAGGCTTTGCTGTAATCACGCCAAGGCCAGCCTTAGCATTCGATATATAAAGGAGATTGCGAACACCAATGTCTCAATTCGAAAATGTAACAGTCGTCAAGAAGGCGAATATCTACTTTGACGGCAAAGTAACAAGCCGCGCTGTTGTATTCGCGGACGGCACGAAAAAAACACTCGGCATTATGCTGCCGGGCGACTATGAGTTTGGAACGGACTGTCTCGAGATCATGGAAATTTTGGCCGGCGACTTGAAGGTGCTGCTGCCTGGTGAAACAGAGTGGCTGCATATCCAAGGAGAAGGCGAATTCCAAGTGCCTGCGAACACGAAATTCAAGCTTCAGGTTGCTGAAGTGACAGACTACTGCTGCTCGTATATTTACGAGTAATCATAGCGATAATTTCTTAGGAAAGAGGCCTTTCCGCACCGGCGTTAGCTCGCCAGCGGAAAGGCCTCTTTTTTGCAGCACAATCCGGAATGGACAGAATTCGATATTTCGTGACAAATGCACCTCAAAACAAATTGCATTCAAGTGGGCAAATCGGATAAGGTTAGAAGAAGGATGCTTGATGTAAGCTCATATTATGCTAGAGCCCATGAATACAATTTGTCTGGAGGTTGTATGCTTGAAGGAGAGAAATTTTGCGCCGCTGGTGGCGCTTTTAACGGTTGTGCTGGTAGGGATCATTACGGTTTTGTTCTTTTTGCCTGCCTATGACGGAGAGGTTGGCTTCGATGTTGCGATTCTTCCGATGTTGAATGCGATCTTCAACTCCTTTACGTTCATAACGCTGCTCGTCGCTTTATTCGCAATTTTGAAGAAGAACGTACGGATGCATCGAATTTTCATCGGATTAGCCTTTACGTCTACGACTTTTTTCCTCATTTCGTATGTGACGTACCATTATTTGACGGAGTCAACCAAATATGGCGGCGAGGGATTTCTTCGTTCCATCTATTTCTTTGTTTTGCTTACGCACATCGTACTCGCAATCGTGGTGGTGCCGCTTGCGTTAATGTCGGTTGTGAGAGGACTGCAAATGAAGGTCGAGAAGCATCGCAAAATCGCAAGATGGACGATGCCGATCTGGCTGTATGTCAGCCTTACAGGCGTTGTCGTTTACCTGATGATTTCGCCTTATTATTGAGTAAATGAGTGAAGGGGTGTCCCTTAGGTCAGTTCAGACCTTTTGGGGCACCCCTTTTCGATTGCTACTTTTTGCCGCTCAGCTTGCGGCCGATCCATTGCTCGTAGGCCTGGCCAACGCTGCACATATCCAGCTCGTCGAGTCCCATCGCGTGACCGACTTGGAATTGGCTTTTGGTCGCTTCCAGCAGCGGCGTTGGCACATGCATGCTGTCCGATAGGACAGAGGCAAGCCTCAAATCTTTCAGCATAAGCTCGAGGGAGAACTGCACCTCATAATTGCTGTCCAGTAATTTCGGCCCCTTCATCTCAGCCGCTTTGCTTGCCGCTCCGCCGGACTGTACGAGCTCAAGGAACGCGCTGCCGTCGATTCCGCCGCTAGAAGCAATAGCCATGCCCTCAGCGAGCGCCACTACGTTAATACCGACGATTGTATTATGCGCCAGCTTTGCGATTGAACCGCTGCCGTTGGGACCCATCGGAATAACTTTGCGTCCCATAGCAAGTAAGATGTCTTCTACGGCGCCAATCGTTTCAACTGAGCCGCCAACCATGAATACAAGCGTCCCGGCTTCGGCTGCAGGCTTGCTGCCGGTTACGGGAGCATCAAGGAATGAAGCGCCAATGGATTCAGTCTCAGCTGCGAGCTCCTTCGCAAGCGATTCCGATATCGTGCTGCTATCAATAAGGATGTGCCCGCTGCGGGCTCCTGCAAAAATCCCGTTCTCTCCCCAATAGACCTCGCGGATAGCCGTATCATTGCTAATCATCGTGATGACAACATCAGAGGCCTGCGCAGAGGCTGCTGGGCTTGCAGCCTCCTTGGCCCCTAATCTCAGCAAGTGCTCGGTTTTGCCGGGTGTCCGATTATAGACGGTAACCTCGAAGCCCTTGTTCAGTAAATTAGCAGCCATTCCGATCCCCATCACGCCTAAACCAATAAATCCGATTTTTTTCATGATTATATCCTCCGCTCCAAAATGTTTTTTTATTTAGATTATACAGATTTTTCATCAAGTTTTCATGGTTTCGCTGCTTGTATTTATAATGCAAATCCGATATTGTAGATGCTAAGTTGAAAAACGTTATAAAAACGTATGCTTACGAAGCGGGTTTTGCTTCACAAAACTTTTAGGAGGTTTTTCGTTCAATGAGCAAAACGGTTAAGTTTGACTACAGCAAGGCGTTGACATTTGTCGGCCAACACGAGATCGATTATTTGACGGATTCGGTTCGCCTCGCGCATGAGCAATTACATAATGGAACGGGAGCAGGCTCGGACTACCTGGGCTGGATTGACCTTCCGACTAATTACGATAAAGAAGAATTTGCGCGCATTCAGAAGGCTGCAAACAAGATTAAATCGGATTCTGAGGTGCTGATCGTGATTGGCATCGGAGGCTCCTATCTTGGCGCACGCGCGGCGATCGAAATGCTGTCGCATTCATTCTATAATATTTTGCCGAAGGAAGAGCGCAAAACGCCACAAATCCTTTTCGCAGGCAACAACATCAGCTCCAACTACGTAACGCATTTGCTGCAGTTGATTGAAGGCCGTGATTGGTCGATCAACGTGATTTCGAAATCCGGCACGACGACTGAGCCTGCCATTGCCTTCCGCATTTTCCGTGCAGCGCTTGAGAAGAAATACGGTAAGGAAGAAGCCCGCAAACGCATTTATGCAACAACGGATAAAGAAAAAGGTGCTTTGAAGAAGCTATCCACAGAAGAAGGCTACGAGTCGTTCGTTATTCCTGATGACGTAGGCGGACGGTATTCCGTGCTTACGGCTGTAGGGTTGCTTCCGATTGCGGCTGCAGGCATCGACATCGAAGCGATGATGCAGGGTGCGGCTGACGCTGCTAAGGAGTACAGTAACCCTAACCTCGCGGAGAACGAAGCATACCAATATGCGGCTGCGCGCAACGCATTGTATCGTAAAGGCAAGGCAACCGAAATTCTCGTGAACTACGAGCCTTCGCTGCATTTTGTATCAGAGTGGTGGAAGCAGCTGTTCGGCGAGAGCGAAGGCAAGGATTACAAAGGCATATTCCCAGCCGCGGTTGATTTTTCGACAGATCTTCATTCGATGGGTCAGTTCATCCAGGAGGGTAACCGCAATATTTTTGAAACGGTCATTCAAGTGAAGGAAGTAGCTGAACAAATTACGATCGAGCACGATGCTGCGGATCTGGACGGACTGAACTTCCTGACAGGCAAAACGATGGACTTTGTAAACAAGAAAGCATTCGAAGGAACACTGCTTGCGCATACGGACGGACAAGTACCGAACCTAATCGTAAACATTGCCGACATGACGCCTTACTCTTTTGGTTACCTCGTCTATTTCTTCGAGAAGGCCTGCGGAATCAGCGGCTACCTGCTTGGCGTTAATCCATTCGACCAGCCAGGCGTAGAGGCTTACAAGAAAAATATGTTCGCGCTGCTTGGCAAGCCGGGCTTCGAGAAGGAAAAAGCCGAGCTGGAAGCAAGACTGTAATCAACCGGCTCGAACGGTATACGGGAGTAGAAGCCTATGATGCTCGATAAATATTCAACGGTCAGACAGCAGGCGAGCGCAGAGGTTGTTATCAAGAAATCTCGTTTCATCGGCCATGCGAAGCCTGTGGAGACGGAGGAGGAAGCGGTTGCTTTCATCCAGGAGATCAGGCAGCTGCACAAGCAAGCCACCCATAATTGTTCGGCTTATATGGTCGGGGAGAGGGATCAGTTCCAGAAGGCATCCGATGACGGAGAGCCGAGCGGTACGGCGGGCAAGCCGATTCTTGAGGTTATTAAGAATAAGGGGCTGAAAAACGTCGCCGTCGTTGTCACACGGTATTTTGGCGGTATCATGCTTGGGGCTGGCGGTCTTGTTCGTGCTTATACGGATGGGGCGGTTGCGGGCATTGAAGCAGCTGATGAAATCGTCAATGTGCTGCATCGCGAGGTTTTCGTAGATGTCGATTATACGTGGTACGGAAAGCTGGAGAATGAGCTGCACAGCAGAGGGACGCGCGTTGGCGGCACCGATTTCACAGATCGCGTCATTGTGCGCTGCTTGCCTGAAGCTCTTGAGGCAGAGACATTTATCGCGTGGATGACCGATCTGACGCAAGGACAGGCTGTTATTACAGAGGGTGAGAGCCTCTATTATATTGAAGGTGAATAAGGAGGAGGAGCATCAGCGCTGAGCTGATCTCCTTTCTTTTTTGTACATAAGGAAACCGGTCGTAAAATATGTATAAGAATAGACTATCGATTCGATCAAAATTTCTAAAATTAGCATTGACGTAATCTGTATTGGGATGCTACATTATTAATACCTAGTAACTTAATAGGAATTATGTCATTACTCGCTTTGTTATACCTACGGCACGAGCCGATGGTCTGGAGGTTAAGTCACAGTGAATGCATTGTTTCGCGGAAAAGGGTGGAGCTTCGGCTTCCGCAGCACGATTATGCTTTATTTTATCATTCTTATCGTATTACCCATCGTTGGCATTTATACGCAATCATTTTCGCTGGGCTGGACCCCATTCTGGGGAAGCGTCTCTGATCCTCTGGCTTGGAAAGCCGTACTGCTTACAGTGAAATTAGCGGTTATTGCAACGCTAATCAATATGTTTCTCGGGACGATGATCGGCTGGGTGTTAATACGCTATCACTTCCCTGGGCGCAGACTGCTTAACAGTCTGGTTGATCTGCCGTTCGCTTTGCCTACCGCGGTAGGCGGTCTTATGATTTTACTGCTGCTTGGTCCTAATAGCTTTGTAGGCAATTTGGCAGAAAAGTTTGGCATCGAGATTGTATTCCACGAGCCGGCAATCGTCATAGCGATGCTATTCGTGACATTCCCTTTTGTTATTCGGGCGATTCAACCGTTGCTTGAGGAGATGGACAAATCAGAGGAAGAGGCAGCTTATACACTAGGCGCTACGCGCACGAAGACATTTTTCAGCGTAATCTTTCCAACGATGCTCCCTGGTATTTTGAGTGGTGCGATGCTTGCATTCTCACGCGGTCTCGCGGAATTCGGGGCAGTGGTGCTGGTTGCGGGCAATATCCCAGGTAAAACGTTAATTGCATCGGTGTATATTTTTGGAGAAATCGAGAGCAGCAATCCGCAAGGAGCGGCGGCTGTGTCCGTTATGCTGCTAACGCTATCGTTTCTTATTTTATGGACCGTTAACCTCATTCAAGCTAGGAGGACGGACCAATGATGAGACGATTGTGGATTACTTTAACTTACGTTGTATTCGCTTTGCTGCTTATTGCACCGCTCATTAAGATTTTTACCGGCTCGTGGGCAGACGGCGTTGACGGCTTTGTTGAAGCCATTACGCGACCTCAGTCACTGCACGCGCTGATGATGACAGGAATTATAGTCGTTGTCGTTACCGCGCTAAACACGGTATTCGGCATCATGCTTGCGATGTATCTTGTTCGCGCCGAATGGATCGGACGCCGGATGAAGCGGCTGCTGAACAGCCTGGTTGATTTGCCGTTCGCGGTGTCGCCTGTTATCGGCGGTCTTATGATTGTTCTTATTCTTGGACCTAACACGGTTATTGGGGCTTTGTTCGAGGATGCGGGCTTCAAGATCGTATACGCGCTGCCGGGGATGATCCTCGCGACCTTGTTCGTGACGTTCCCGCTCATGGTGCGGGAGGTAATGCCAGTGCTTCAGGAGATCGGGGCGCAGCAGGAGGAAGCGGCCTCCACGCTCGGCGCTTACCCGTGGTATACATTCTGGAAGGTAACGTGGCCGTCGATCCGTTGGGGTGTCATCTATGGCGTCGTTCTGACGGTAGCTCGCTCGCTTGGTGAATTCGGTGCCGTGCTCGTCGTCTCCGGTAACATAATGAATAAAACGCAAACCGCTACTACGCTCGTTTATCAGGATGTCGAGAATTTCAATGTCGTCGCCGCCAACGGAATAGCGCTTGTCCTTGCGGCATTTTCCGTGGGACTGCTGCTTCTTATGGAATGGGCGAAAAAGCGAAAGGAAGTGCATTAAGCCATGCATATAGAAGTGCGGAATTTAGATAAAAGCTTTGGTGACTTTCATGCGGTTAGGGATGTAAGCTTTGAGATCGAGAAGGGTCATTTAATCGGCCTGCTCGGTCCGAGCGGCGGCGGTAAGACGTCTATTCTTCGGATGCTGGCAGGTCTCGAAACGCCGACCTCGGGAGATATTTTGTTCCATGGAAAACGAGTGAATGATCTCCCGCCTCAAGAGCGTGGAATTGGCTTCGTCTTTCAGAATTATGCGTTGTTCAAGCATATGACCGTTTATGATAACATTGCTTTCGGCTTGAAGGTTAAGAAGCATTCGAAGGAACAGATTCGCGAACGGGTTATGTACCTGGTAGAGCTTACGGGGCTTAAAGGCTTCGAGCACCGCTATGCGCATCAGCTATCCGGCGGACAGCGCCAGCGTGTTGCCTTCGCAAGAGCGCTTGCGCCAGAGCCGCAGCTGCTGCTGCTCGATGAGCCATTCGCTGCAATCGATGCGAAGATTCGGACCGAGCTTCGCACCTGGCTGAAGGAAATGATCGAGCGTGTAGGCATTACATCGATCTTCGTTACGCATGACCAAGAGGAAGCGATCGAGGTGGCTGATGAGATTATGATTATCAGTAAGGGCAAGCTGGAGCAGAAGGGTAGTCCTTGGGATATTTATAAAAATCCGCAAACCCCGTTCGTGGCTAGCTTTATCGGCGAGTCTACGATCGTGGATAACATTGCGGCGCTTAAAGGCTTCGAGGATGCGGCAAGTCGTCCAGGTACCAAAGCGCTTATTCGACCGGAATATATTGAAATCGGCAAACCGGGTGAAATCAAGCTGGCTTCCGCTACGCTTCCAGGAAAAGTGAAGCATCTGCATTTCCGCGGCAGCGAGTGGATGGTTGAGCTGCTGGTCGGCGATACGAAGCTGATTACCTATCGTTCATTGGAGAAGGAAGTGCTCCATCCTGGTGATCAGGTGAGCGTGCTTGTTCACCGTGCTTATTTGTTCAACGACAATGAAAGCTGGATTGAGGAAAACAAGCTGAAGGTCGATCCGATGCCTATTCACATTTAAAATATATAAATCCTGAAAAGAGTTGTGTGCGAACATGAGAATAAATCGAGTAACAGGCCAGCGCGTGCTCGTGCTGCTGCTTACGGCAGTGCTGCTGCTTACCGCGGCGGGTTGCGGCAAGTCTTCGCAGACAAAAGAAGAGGGCGCTGATTCTACCGTACAGGACGGCGATGTGACGCTTGTCATCGGTGCCTATTCGGTTGTGAAGGACGCTTTTGCCGAACTGCTGCCCGAATTTCAAGCCTATTGGCTGAAGGAAACCGGTCAGAAGGTTACATTCCAGGAATCCTATGAGGCTTCAGGCACGCAAGCACGTGCGATTGCAGGCGGCTTCGAAGCAGATGTAGCCATTCTTGCGATGGAGGGCGACCTGGATAAAATAGCTGATGCCGGCTTTATCACGCATGATTGGAAGGCTCAGAAAAATAAAGGCTTTATAACAAGCTCGCTTGTTGTGATAGGGACACGTGCGGGCAATCCGCTTGGAGTGAAGGATTGGGAGGATTTGGCACGAGAGGGCGTTAAGGTGCTTTATCCGAATCCGAAAACCTCTGGCGGAGCACAATGGGATATTAATGCAATCTATGGCGCGGGACTTAAGAAATCCGAGGAGGAGACTGGCACTAAGGACCCTGACTATGCCAAAAACTTTCTGAAGGCGATTCACGCCAATGTAGAATCGCTCGACAAAAGTGGACGCGCCTCCATGGCCGCATTCGAATACGGCGTCGGCGATGTCATCGTAACGTACGAAAACGAGCTGCTGGCCCGCATTAAGAAGGGCGTCGAATATCATATCGTCATTCCGAAGAACACGATATTGATCGAGAATCCGGCCGCCGTCGTCGATAAGAATGCCGACAAGCACGGAACGCGTAAGGTGGCGGAAGCATTCATAGCTTACCTGCATACGGAAGAAGCGCAGCGTTTGTTCGTCGAGCATGGCTTCCGCGCGGTAAATGAGAAAGTGGCGGCTGACACTGCGGACCGTTATCAAGTGCCGGAGGGGCTGTTTGATATCTCTTATTTAGGAGGCTGGCCGGAGGTTAAGGCGAGCTTGTATTCAAAGAAGGGCATTTGGTATCAGGTGCTGGCGGATTTATAGCATGTCAAAAAGCTCCCTGGGTAAAAACCCAAGGAGCTTTCTTTTTACCTTATTTTTCAAAACATCGGGAAGACGTAGCGCACTAAGAAGTATAAGGCACCAAAGAATATAACGAGATATGCAGCATATTTGATGAATGTAGAAGCTACCATACTGGAATCGGATTTTTTCTCCACGTGGCGTTCTTCGATCTCAACATTTCTGTTTTGCGTTGTCATATTGAACACTCCCCTTTATGGATTAGTTGACTATTATTACCCCGGTAATATTGCATTGAAACATTTCGCTGCAATCAGAAAATCGCAATCGTATAGTCGAACCTCTGTTTGTTTAATATTCCCTGATTACGGGTAATAGTTAGTCCATACAAACATGATGATCTTATGGACCTTGAAGCTGTGAGGAGGAGAATGTATGACTGTGAAAATAGCGATTGTCTATTATAGCTCTACGGGCACGAACTATAAGCTGGCGTTAGCTGCTAAGGAGGCTGCACAGAAGCAAGGAGCTGAGGTAAAGCTGTTTCGGGTGGCGGAGCTTGCTCCCGAGGAGGTTGTAGCCTCTAACACGGCTTGGAAGGAGCACTTGGAAGCTACGGTAGAGGTTCCGATTGCGACTCCTGACGATCTGGAATGGTCCGATGCCATATTATTCGGAACGCCGACGCGCTTTGGCAATGCAGCTTCGCAGCTTCGCCAATTCATTGATACGACCGGCGGCTTGTGGAGTAAAGGAAAGCTGGAGAACAAGGTCGTCTCGGCGTTCACCTCTACGCTAAATCCGCATGGCGGACAAGAAGCGACGATCCTGTCGCTTTATACAACGTTCTACCACTGGGGGGCCATTGTTGTTACCCCTGGTTATACAGACTCTGTATTATTCAAGTCGGGCGGCAATCCTTCCGACACAAGCGCGACCGTCGATGAGAACGGCAACTTTGACACTGCTGTATTGGAAGGCGTGAAGGTGCAAACGAAACGACTTCTCGATGTTGCAGAGCTGCTGCATAGATAAACACATCGCTATTTTTAACTTCATGTTTCGTTATTGATAAATAAGTCCAAATAATGCTAGGAAGCAGGTTCATGCCTTCTGGCATTTTTTTGGTTGGGAAGCTGCTGAGATGAGCTAAACGTACTGAAAATGGCATCCAGCTGCGAATGTATATAAAAAAGAAACAGGATGGATCATGGGGGAACGGATATGAAAAAAAATAAACGATTTAAGCTAAGAAAAATAAATGTAAAGCACTTGATCATTTTTGTCGCGGCAATGCTTGTCGTGACGCTGCTGGGCGGCTGGGGGACCTTCCGGATGATGGTCAATGCGCAGGATGTCGCTCAGTTGAGCATGCCGCTTCCGGCTGCGACGATCTTGTATGACCGGGAAGGGAAGGAGGCAACTCGCATTTCCTTCAATAAAATTGAAGGAATCGGATATAAAGATATTCCGCAGCATATGATTGATGCCGTTGTCGCTGTTGAGGATAAACGTTTCTTCGAGCATGACGGCATGGATTTACGGGCGATTAGCCGAGCGCTTGTAACCAATGTTACGGCAGGCGGAACTGTCCAAGGAGGAAGTACAATAACGCAGCAGCTTGCCAAAAACGTCTTCCTGTCGCATGAAAGAACCATTTCAAGAAAATGGGATGAAGTGCTGCTGGCAAAGAAAATCGAAGAAAGCTACAGCAAGCAGGAAATTATGGAGATGTATTTGAACCAGATCTATTACGGCGAGGGAGCTTGGGGAATCAAGAGAGCTGCTTACACCTATTTCGGCAAGCAGGCCAGCGAGCTTACGATAGCCGAAGCCGCCCTGCTTGCGGGCATTATTAAGGCTCCTTCGGCGATGACGCCTTATAAGCATGCAGAGCAAGCGAAGGAACGGCGAGATGTTGTTCTGCGTCTTATGCTGGAGCAGACTCTGATTAGCGCGAATCAGTATACTGCGGCTGTAAAAGAGCCGATAAAGCTGCTTAGTGCGAGGCCTAATCGAGTTGATGATATTCTCTATCCTTATTACGTAGACGAAATCATTCGCGAGGCTATCACCCAATATGGATTATCGGAAAATGAAGTGCTGCAGGGAGGTCTGCGAATCTATACCGCGCTCGATACTAAAATACAGCAAGCGGTTGAGCAGGTTTATACGCAGGAATCGCTGTTCCCGCAAAGTGCGGCGGATCAGCTTATACAAAGCGGTACGGTGCTGGTCGACCCACGCGACGGAGGCATAAGGGCGCTTGTAGGAGGAAGGGGAGAGCAGCCATTCCGAGGCTTTAATCGTGCGACGCAGCTGAAGCGGCAGCCGGGCTCAACGATTAAACCAATTGCGGTCTATACGCCTGCGCTGGAGCAAGGCTATCAGCCTTCGGATGAGCTGATGGATGAGCCGATAAATATAAACGGCTACGAGCCGCGTAACGCTGACGGTCGTTTTCACGGAGAAGTATCGATCTACGAAGCACTCATAAACTCTTATAATATACCAGCAGTAACACTGCTTAATGAAATCGGCATCGATAAAGGGATGGAGGCTGCAGGGCGCTTCGGTATTCCTTTAACAGCTGAAGACCGGACGTTAGGTCTTGCTTTAGGCGGACTTCATGAAGGCGTATCGCCGCTGCATATGGCCGAGGCTTATGGTGTCTTTGCCAACAATGGAATCAAGATAGATGCGCATACGATCACTCGGATTGAATTGGCCGATGGTACCGTTCTGGCTGAATTTCAGGGTTCAGCCGGAGAACAGGTGACGGAGCCTTCAATCGCTCATACGATGACTGCGATGCTTGAAGGCGTTATTAAAGAAGGCACCGGCACGGCAGCTGAACTGACAGGGCGACCGCTTGCAGGAAAGTCCGGGACGACACAAATGTCAGGAACCTCGGGTTATGGCGCTAAGGATAACTGGTTTGTCGGCTATACGCCTCAGCTTGTCAGTGCGGTTTGGTTAGGTTATGACAAAAGCGATAGCGATCACTATTTGACGACAAGCTCGAAGGCCGCAGCCGTCATTTTCCAGGCTGTCATGAATGAGGCGATGAAGGATGAGCCGGTTATCCCGTTCCCCGCTGCTCCTCAATTACTTCCGAGCAAGAAGAAAGACAATGGGTGGAATGATGACGAGGATTGGAAAGATCGGGAAGATAAACGCGACCGCAAAAAAGAGAAAAAAGATCAGAAAGAAAGAAAAAAATGGGAAAAAGAACAGAAGAAGAGAGAAAAGGATAGAGAACGTGGTCGGGGAGACGACAACGATGACGATGGTAACGACTAGATGTATAACTGCTCTCATGACAATAACCAGCCCATATGGGCTGGTTATTGTCATGAGGAGCGGTTGATTATCGTCCCAAGCTGGAACAGGAGCAGAATGTAAGAACCATTGCGTGATCGACGGTTTGTCCCTCTATTTTTTTGTCTTCTTTTAGCATTGCGGGCAGATATGTTATTCTGTTGAGATAGGGGGTGTTATTGAGCCCTATTCTAATGTAGAGCTTCGTTAATAAGCAGAACTTGATTTTAATGAAGTATAGAGGGTGGGCTGGATGAAGGACATTAACGATTACATACAATTACATCTCAGCTTCGACACAGCAGGCAATGAGATTGAGGTGCTGGATGTCACGCAACTGGATGAGAACACGTATAAAATTGAGGAAAATCCTGTTTTTACGGAAAAGGTTACCTTTGGGGATGTCATTAAGGTCAAGCCTATGAAGGATATTGCTATTTATATAGAAACCATTAAAAAATCGAATTTTAAGAGATATAACTGGCTGCTAAGCAAGGAGGTCATTTATTCGTTGGAGCTGAAAATATTGAAGAATAAGATACTTGACTGGAATGGAAAATCCGAGCAGGTTTTTGGCGGCATATTTATTGTTAATTTGCCAGATCACTCCTCTATTAATATTCATGATGAAGTGCAGAAGGTTATTAAGACGGTGCAAAAATAAGCTTGGAGGAGGCGCATAAGATGGAGCTTGGACTGAGGGATAAGGTGGCGATCGTCACCGGAGGGAGCAAGGGGATTGGATTCGCTACGGCGATGCTGCTTGCCGGAGAGGGTGCAGAGGTAGCGATTATTGCCAGAGAGCCCGAGTCGTTGAAAAGCGCTGCGGAGCAAATTAAGAAGACGACGGGCAAGGAGGCTTTGGTTATTCGTGCGGACGTATCCGTTCATGGCGAAGCGCAAAGAGCTGTGGCTGAAACGGTGGAACACTTCGGCAGGCTGGACATACTCGTAAATAATGCGGGTACATCGGCCGCGCGGCCATTCGAGGCGGTTGGAGAGGAGGCTTGGACGGCAGACCTGGATCTGAAGCTGCTCGGAGCTGTACAGTTTGCGCGAGCGGCGCTCCCTCATATGCGCAAAGCTGGCGGAGGCGCTATCGTCAACGTAACGGCGATCGGAGGGAAGACGCCATCCGCTTCATCGCTGCCTACTTCGGTCAGCCGTGCGGCTGGACTAGCGCTTACGAAAGCGATGAGCAAGGATCTTGCCGCAGACGGCATCCGCGTGAATGCGGTTTGCATTGGTTTAATCCGAAGCGCTCAAATTGAACGGATGTGGCAGGCAAAGGCACCGCAGCTCACGTGGGAGGAATTTGCGAAGAGTCCGCAGCATGGTATTCCGCTTGGCAGAATCGGGAACGCAAAGGAAGCAGCGAATGTGATTGGCTTTCTTGTTTCCGAAGCTGCCTCCTTCGTTACGGGCACGGCCGTCAATATTGACGGAGGGATTTCATCTGTCCTATAGAGTTAAATGCCTCATAAATAAATGGTGTTTGATTAATTCGCAAAAGTATACTACCATTAGATTATAATTATTCTAAAAGAAAGCCTTTACATAATTGGGCAGCTATCTTTAAGTAATTGGCTTTGTTATAAAGGGAGGTATCTATGCATAATGAGCATCACAGCGGAAATGGATCGAATTAATCGTCACATGATGGCAAGCGGATACAAGTTAACGACACAGCGTGGAATCATATTACGGGTGCTGCTTGAAAACGAGCAGGATCATTTGAGCGCGGAGGGCGTATTCATGCTTGTGAAGATGAAGTTTTCGGAGATCGGCCTCGCGACCGTCTATCGTACACTTGAACTTCTGGCCGATCTGAATATCGTGCAAAAGATGAATTTCGGCGACGGTGTGGCTCGTTATGACCTTCGCGGTGAGGATCACGAGCATATGCATCACCACTTAATATGCGATGAATGCGGCTCGCTGCACGAAATTAAAGAGGATTGGCTGTTTGAACTCGAACAGCGGCTTGAGCGCGAATACGGCTTTACAGTAACCGATCATCGTTTGGATTTTACGGGTACTTACAAGCAGTGCAGCAGCGGCGGCGCTTGCAAAAGAGAATGTAAAGCGGTGTCCTGATTTCAGGGCTCAACCATTGGTATAAAAGGGAGTCTATCCATCAGCTAGATGGATAGGCTCCCTTTGCTTGTTTACAGGAGGTGATCTTTGCATTAATGAATAGCGGCGTGTTTAAAATGATGGAGCTATTTCCGATATTATTTTATGACTAAGCGGTTAGGACGGACAGTTAAGGCTGCTTCGATACGTATTAGGCTATGTGACATTATGAGGGGTGAGAGAATCATGCTTGCAGATGCTGTTCTAAAAGAATTGATTACACAAGCGCAGCAAGGAAATGAACAAAGCAGGCAGCAGCTTATTCATTATAATAAGCCGTTCGTGGAGCGGGCCACATCTAAAATTTGCAAGCGGATAGTTTCATGGAATGATGATGAAATGAGTATTGGTCTTATTGCGCTTAACGAAGCCATTGATAGATACGAGAGCTCTCAAAATGATAATTTCCATCGTTATGCGACCATTATCATACACTCCAGACTGATCGATTACTACAGAAAAGAAGGACGGCAGCAAGCTGCAATGAGCTTGGATGCACTGGTGCAATTTACGGAATTTGAAGAATTTGAAGGAAATCCAGCTGAGATTAAGCAGTCCTGGCAGCAATATCATGAACAAAAGCAAATTCAAGAGCGTGTAGAAGAAATACATATATACAGCGAGAGACTCGAGGAGTTTGGAATTTATTTCGAAGAATTAGAAGACGCTTCTCCTGATCGGGCAGACGCAAGGGGGAATTTGGTGCAAATTGCTTACGAATTTGTCCAGCGCACAGATTTAGTTGAAACGCTCTTGAAAACGAAACAGCTTCCGCTTAAGCAGGTCCTTGGTTTTACCAATGTTAGCCGCAAAACGGTGGAACGGGGCAGAAAATATTTGATCGCTCTTATCGTTATTCTTATTGCAAAGGATCTTCCTCATTTGACATCGTCGATAGTATTCCCAGATTTAGCAAGGAGGCGGAAGTAATGCTCGAAACAAGCGGACTTGTCATGAAAGTTACCGATAAATTTATCGTAGTATTGTGTGACGACGGTAAATTTCGCAATCAGCCCCTAATGAAAAATAATCCACTTGTTGGCGAACGGATAACGGTTCCTATCATGCGCAAAAAACAAATTTCGACTTCCTGGCTATTTGCGGCAGCAGCATGCGTGTTCATTTTTTTTGGAGCTATTGTATGGGCGCAGACGATGAAGCCGCAGTATGATCAAGTAGTAGCGATCGATATCAATCCAAGCCTCGAGCTGTATTTAAATTCAGATAGAGAGGTCATGAAGGCAGTTCCTTTAAATGCCGACGCGGAAAAGCTGTTAAAAGAGCTTTCACTCAGGAAATTGCAAATTGAAGATGCCGTTGAACAGGTGCTGTCTAAATCGATTGCTCTCGGGTATGTGGAAAAGGGCAAAGAAAATAATATTGTGATTACTATTGTGAAAATAAGAGGGAAATCCGAAGTAGATGCTGCGACTATTGAGGCAGTCGTTGCAAAAACTCTTCAATCGAATCATTTGGAAGGGACTGTAAAAATCGAGCATGCAGACAAAGTCGTATACGAGCAAGCCTTAGAAAAGAAGCTGTCTCTAAATGAATGGCTGTCGATCCTGCAATCGGAGCAGCTAGAGATGCCAATTGATGTTGAAATGTATACACCTATACCAGAGAAAAATGATTCAAGGCCTGTGACAGGGGGAAATACAATCCCCTCTTCTCCTGCTACAAATTCAGAACAACAGTCGGAAAAATTAGTAATTCCCGATGAAAATACAAATAAACAGACGAATCGTTCTCAGTCTTCGGCAGTCGATGAGGATATAGAAGTCGCAGAGGATGCAGAAATCGATGAGGAAGCAGACACAGATGAGAAACCCGTCAGCAAAGGGGATTTTAAACTGAATAAGGGAGCTGGCAGCTCAAATAGGCCGGATAACAGTGCGGAAACTGGCACTGCCGAGAAGGCTCAAGATGATGAGAAAGACGATGTCTATGAGCAAGCAGAACACCACGAGGAATCGGAAGACATTGAGATCCCGGATAGACCGGAGGACGACTCTAAGGAAGCAGAGGGTGAGGAGGAGGAAGACAAAATAGAAGATATCGTATATCCAGACGACTCATCGGATGAGGGAGCTTATAATAATGAGGACGATAATTGGTCCGATTCCAATCGTGATTACGCTACCTCGAATAATAGCAATTCTTCTAAAAAGTAAGGTTTTTTATTGAAAATAATAATAAATATTTTGGACCGACCCCCAATTTCGCAAAATAACCGACGTATTAATAAATAAGAACAATAAATGACATAAAAAAGTGGAGGTAATTATTGGATGAAAAAACAACTAGCTGTAGTATCCCTCGCAGCAATTTTGGCTCTTACCCCGTTGTCAACCGGCTTTGCACAGTCAAGCGTAAGAACGGAATGGAAAAGTGGCACATCCCAGGAAAGAGCTGCATCGAGTGTGACTGCTTCAACGTATTCTGATACTGGTTCGTGGGGACCAGGTAAGGGTGACTGGGACGATGAGGACCGTGAGGACGATACAGACGAAGTAGATGTAGATGAAGATCAGCTGGATAAAGATCGCGAGCATGAGGAAGCGGATAACGAGTTATTTGATTTAATTGAAGAAGAAGTTGAAGCTGCGATAGACGAGCTGGAGGAAGCGCTGGAGTCTGATCCGGATAATAAACGCTTGTATGCCGAGCTTGCCTTACATTATCTAGCGATCGGTGAGCTAAGTGATGCTCAGGAGGTTGTGGAGAAATTGATCGCCCTTGACCCGGAGGGGTATCTGTCCTTTATCGTGCAGGCAGAGCTGGCTGAAAGCCAGGGCGATTTAAGCGAGAAGCAGCTTTATTTGGAAAAAGCGGTTGAGAGCAATCCGTCCAGCTCGGTTGCCCGTTACAAATTGGGTGAGACACTAGCGAATGCAGGTGAATATGACGATGCTATCGTTCATCTAATGGTGGCTGCTGCATTGAATCCGAAAAATTCCGAAATATTTGAAGTGTTAAGCAAAGCATATGTAGAAACGGGAGATTCGGAGATTAAAGCATTTGTAAACGGCCTAGTCCCTCATTTCGACCTCAAGCCATTCGTAGAAGGCGGACGTACATTAGTTCCATTCCGTGCGATTTCAGAGGCTCTTGGAGCAAAGGTAGACTGGGACAGCGTTAATCAGCAAGTTACAATTAAAAGTGGAGAGATCACAATTGAATTAACGATTAACAGCAGTGTAGCGCTTGTGAACAATCAAGAGATTAGCATTGATACCCCTGCGATGCTCGTAGATGGCCGTACAGTCATTCCATTACGTTTTGTCGGTGAAGCGCTCGGTACGAAGGTCGAGTGGAAACAGGAAAGTAAAATGATCGTTATATCAGAAATTAGTGTCGAAGGAAATGTGGAAGCATCATAGAGGAATAGAATAAAGAAGGAGCTTCTCTGGGTCAAAAGCCTAGAGAAGCTCCTTCTTTGTTTTAGTGATTTCTGTTGGAGAAGTCATTAGTTGTCAGAAAATGTTCATTCGATCATGTATAATAGTATAGTACCTTAGTACGGATTCATCTTAAATAGAAAAGAGGGAACATGATGGACCATGTTCATGGAACATATGATGGTTTTTTAGTTATATGTTCATATATTATAGCAGTGGTTGCCGCCTATACAGCGTTAGATTTGGCAGGCAGGGTAAGCGCATCTAAAGGAAACAAGCGCCGTGGCTGGCTGTTATTCGGGTCTGCAGTGATGGGGATGGGAATTTGGTCGATGCACTTCGTAGGTATGCTCGCTATTTCACTGCCAATGATAATCGTTTATGATCTGGTCGTCGTGCTGCTCTCGGTACTGGCGGCAATCGGAGCTGCGTATATTGCGCTGTATGCCGTTGGACGAAACGAATTAACTAGGCGTCAGCTAATTGTAGGCGCGCTTCTGCTCACTGCGGGCATTTCAATGATGCATTATGTCGGTATGGCCGCCATGCTTGTTCAAGTGACCTATCATCCGTTCCTCTTTATTCTATCCATTCTCATTACGTTCGGCGCATCGATTACCGCATTGTGGCTGACATTTTATTTCCGCAAGGGAGAACAGCAGGGAGAGTTTTGGAAGAAGCTTGGCAGCGGGGCAATAATGGGTGCCGCCATTGCGGGGATGCACTACATGGGGATGTGGGCAGCAAATTTCCATGGCGGAAGCAGGAGAGCGATTTTTTATGGCATTATTCTTGATCAAAAGTGGCTTGCTTATTTTATCGCAGGCGGCATATTGTTCACGCTTGGTTTGTCTCTTGCTGGCATTTATATTTCGAAAAAATTGGCAGGCAAGGATACGGAGCTGGAGCAAAATGAGAAATGGTATAAATCTTTATATGAAAATAGTCAGGACGGCATCGTCTCGGTAGACCTGCAGTATCGCGTGATCAGCTTTAATGCCAGAGCTCTCGAAATGACTGGGTTTGACAGGGAGCAGGTGAAGCATCAGCTGATCAGTTCGCTCGATACAATTATTGCGGCGGAGGATCGGGAGCAAGCAAGAGAAATGTTCTACCGCTCGTTCCAAGGAGAGACGTTAAACCACGAGACCTCCATTATTCGACAGGACGGGCAGCGACTTGAGCTCAGCGTGACAAATGTACCTGTTATCGTTGAAGGCAAGGTGGTAGGCAGTTATATTATTTTTAAGGATATTACCCAGGAGAAGCAGGCGAAGGAGAAGATTAACCATTTAGCGTTTCACGATGAGCTGACAGGCCTGCCGAATCGCAGGCTGTTCAATCAATCAATCATTGAAGCGATAAAAACAAGCAGTGAGCTGAAATCGAGTTTTGCCGTCATGCTACTTGATATCGATCGTTTCAAGATAATCAATGATTCGCTGGGACATTCGTTCGGCGATCAGTTTCTGAAGGAGGTAAGTAACCGCATCAGCCTTTGCGTATCCGGTTATGATGTGATGCTGGCTCGTGTGGGCGGCGATGAGTTTACGCTTCTTTGCCGTCATTACGATAAGGAAGAAGTGATTAGCGAAATAGCGGAGCAGATCATTCATACCTTCCAAGCGCCGTATCGGCTTCAGGGCATCGAGTTTCATGTATCTGCCAGCATTGGCATTGCTTTGTTCCCCGTTCACGGGGGGGATGCGTTTCAACTGCTGAAGAATGCGGATACAGCGATGTATGAGATTAAGAAAAAAGGAAAGAATGGATACGAGTTTTATTCGAATGAGCTGGATGAGCAGCTGTTGGAAAAAATTGAGTTGGAGGGAGATTTGCGAAAAGCGATTGAGCGGGACGAGCTGTTGCTGCACTATCAGCCGCAAATAAGGACGGCGGATAAAAGCATGATAGGGATAGAAGCGTTGGTACGCTGGAATCATCCTGAGAAAGGTTTATTATCTCCTGGTGTATTTATACCGATTGCAGAGAAAACAGGGCTCATTTACGATTTAGGAGCTTGGGTGCTTCGTAAAGCGTGCAGTCAGATGCGGCATTGGCATAATGCGGGAGGACCGCTCATCCCGATATCAGTTAACCTGTCTTCACAGCAATTCCATCAGCCTCATCTTGCGGAATACATAAAAACGATTTTGGATGAGACAGGCCTTGAACCGCATTATTTAGAGCTGGAAATAACAGAGAGTATGATGATGGATCCAGGCATATCAACAAGCATTCTAAATCAATTACATGAGTACGGCATTCGAATCAGTCTTGACGATTTCGGAACGGGCTTCAGTTCGCTCAGCTACTTGAAGCTGTTTCCGATCCATAAGGTCAAGATCGCTCGCTCGTTTATTCGAGATATTACAGAAAATAATAACGATAGTGCTATCGTCACAGCAATCATTTCAATTGCAGAGCATTTAAATATGGAGGTCATTGCCGAGGGTATTGAGACGAAGGATCAGCTTGAAATTCTGACCGATAAGGATTGCGGGAAAATTCAGGGCTATTACTTCAGCAAGCCCTTGTCGGCCAATGATGTGGAGCAGGCGTTTTTTGTGCCGGGGCGCCCAGCTAAGGGGTACCCGAATCCAAACCTTGTCTAACACCTTTTGCTCCTGGGTGAATCCCTGATTGTAGGAGACGACGATTGGAGGAAGCCCAATGTACCTCAGATATCCATCACTACAGGGGGACAGCGATATCGGCCGCGTCTAGCTGACTGCCTAAAACTTTATATTTTACAACTTCGAAGCTTCCTTGTAAGTCGTCGAGCATGTCTTGCATATGCAAGCTTTACCACGTTTCTCTTCGGGGACAAGCGCCAACAGCCCTTTCGGGAAATGCTCATGGAAGCACCAGCATTCAACGCCCTGTTCCTTAACGTCCTTCACACCGCAATGGTTCGGTTCACCGCAGATTGGACACTCCAATTCAAAAAGCTCCCTTCTCCAAAAGGAACAGCCCTTTCGTTCGAAGCGAAGGGGCTGTTTCACTTTTTATAGCGATTTTTTTAAGATTCGGCAGAAGTGTTCAGCACGAATTTCTCGATTGCATGGCGTACGCCTTCTTCGTTGTTCGTGAGCGTGACATAGTCCGCGATGTCCTTCAGCGATTGAATAGCGTTGCCCATCGCTACGCCAAGACCGGCTGCTTGAATCATTTCATTGTCATTCCATGCATCGCCGAGGGCAATTGTCTGGTCCATAGTACAGCCGATGTGCTTGGCCAGAAAACGAAGAGCATGTCCTTTTGTACCTTCTTTATGCATAAATTCCAAGTAATGCGCTTTGGATTTTGTAATATGGACACGATTTCCAATCAGCGGCTTTAGCTGCTCCGCAATCTCGTCAAGACGAGCAGGCTCGTCGATCATGAGCATTTTGTTCATCGGGTAATTGATCAACTTATTGAAGTCAGGCTCTATTTTGTATGGAATGTTGGAAAGCTTGGAATAGGCCTTGATTTTGTCATTGTCCTCAGTGCCGTATAGCTCATCGTTTACATATAGCTGCAGATGAAGGCCATTTGCCTCTGAGAAAGCATGAAGCTCCTTGGCGGCATCAGTCGGTACATTTCGTTCGTAAAGCACCTCTCCGCCGAGCAGCGTTTTGACGAGTGCTCCTTGATAAGTAATAATAGGAACATTGAGTTCTATTTGTTTGGCGATTTTCTGGGCGGAAGCAAACATACGGCCGGTTGCCAGCGTAACCATAACCCCCTTCGCAATGGCAGCTTCCATAGCTTGCTTTGTGCCTTCTGTAACGATTAGATCATCCGTTAACAATGTATCATCAACATCAATAGCGATTAGTTTATACATGCGGTGATGCTCCCTTCAAGCTCTCTTTAATATAGGCTAGGTTGATTGTAGCGAAAAAGCGGTATACATACAAGACTAAGCGCTTGCATTCGAAGTCAGCAGTGCTTCACAAAACTAAGCGTTTAAGGAGACTAGTATATGAAAATTTTTACAACAGAAGCAGCGAAGCAGCGGTTCCTGTCTCTCTGCGTGCTGGGAGCTATATTGTTCATGGCTATCGGGTTTACCATTGGAGTGATGTGGACGGGCAATCGTTATCCGATGCTTGGCGAGCCAGCGTTCCAGCAATTTACGATGTCTTATAACAAAATTATGAATGATTACTTAAATGGCGCTGAGCCAAAGGAATTGCTTAACGGAGCGACGGTAGGTATGGTAGCCTCGCTGGAGGATCCTTATTCGCGTTATTTAGTGGAGGAGCAGGGCGATGCTTATACCCAGTCCTATGAAGGTCAAATTTATGGGATCGGTGCGGAAATCAGGGAAGAGGAAGGTCAGTTTATCATTACGAATCTAACGAAAGGCGCGCCAGCAGAACGCGGAGGGCTGCTTCCTGGCGATATCATAACTTCTGTGAATAAGGAGCAGATGGGCGGGAAAACCTTTCAAGAGCTAATCGGGGTAATCCGAGGAGAAGAAGGAACGTCTGTGTTGCTGCAGGTGCAGCGTCCTGGCCAGACCGAGCCAATTGCGCTCACGCTGAAGCGGGAAGCGATCCCGATCCATACCGTTACCTCGGAGCTGCTTGACGGAGGAATCGGGCATGTTACGATCACCCGTTTTGCCGAGAAAACAGCCGAAGAGTTCGCCGCTGCGCTGGAGGACCTGCAGAAGCAGCAGCCGCTTAAAGGCTTGCTTCTGGACATGCGCTCCAACCCTGGCGGGCTGCTGCAGCCTACGCTGCAAATTGCGAATAAGCTTATACCTAAGGATAAAGTGATATTGGATGTCGTGTACAAAAACGAGCGGCAGACGATTACGTATAAATCGAAGCAGGAGAAGGAATGGACCGTTCCTGTTGCCGTATTGGTAAACGGACAGTCCGCCAGCGCGAGCGAGGTGCTGACAGCGGCGCTCAAGGAATCGGCAGGCGCGACGGTTATCGGTGAGAAAACCTACGGCAAGGGCGTTGTCCAGGCTTTTAACCAATTTAAAGACGGCTCCGTATTAAGCTTGACGGAAGCGCAGTGGAAGACGCCTGCAGGAACATGGCTGAATGAAACAGGGGTTATGCCGGATATTGAGGTAGAGCTCCCGGCCTATACGAAGCTTAGACCACTTGCGATCGGCACAGATATGAAGCTGGGCAGCTATGGCGAGGATGTGAAGACGCTGCAGCTGATGCTGCGCGAGCTTGGCTACGAGCCGGTTGGTCAGGAGGGCTACTATGATGAACAGACCGAGAAAGGGATTCGCAGCTTCCAGGAGGCCGAGCAGTTGGAGGTTACCGGCGAGTTTGACGATAAGACGGGCTACCTGCTGCTTGACCGGCTTCGGGAAAAGCTGGAGAGAGAGGATAATCAGCTGCTTAAGGGGTTGGAAGTATTGCGCAAATAAAAGCTTATTATCCGGCTGAAGCAGCATCGTCACAAACTTACTGTTGACAACGGGGATGATAATCATTATCATCTAATAGAAAGCAAATACTTCGTTGCGCTGCGGGGTGACTCGGATGAAGAAGATCAAATATTGTAAACGTAATTTAAAGAATGGATTAAAGCCGATCTACAAGGCCATGAAGGAGCGGTATCCAGATATTAAGCAGAAGAAGAGTGACTGCTTAGGCAATTGCAAGACCTGCAAGCTGGAGTGCTTCGTTGTCGTCAAGTCCAAAACGGTAAGCGCACCGTCGGCTGACCAGTTGTATAAACGCCTAAAAAAAATGATCGGTTAACGATTAAAGTTGAATATTTTTACATAGAACGGCATTTGCCGTTCTTTGCTTTTATGTTAGAATAAGTACAAACTAGGAAAGCTGAGGTGCACGAGCTATGAATGATAAATTAGCAGAAGCGTTAAATGAGCAAATGAATTTTGAGTTTTATTCTGCGCATGTGTATCTTGCGATGGCAGCGTATTGTTCCGGCGAAAATCTTGAAGGCTTTGCCAATTTCTTTATTGTTCAGGCTGATGAAGAAAGATTTCATGCGATGAAAATATACAAGTTTATAAATGACCGCGGTCGTCGCGCGACGCTCTCCGCACTGGGAGAGCCACACAACGACTACAATTCCATTCTGGATGCTTTCGAGCAGGGTTACGCGCATGAGCAGCAGAATACAAGTCGTTTCTATAACTTGTCGGATCTCGCAATGAATGATCGCGAGCATGCGACAATCAACTTTCTGAAGTGGTTTATTGACGAGCAAGTTGAAGAAGAGGCGCTGTTCGATAACATTATTCACAAGCTGAAACGGATCGATAAGGACAGCAACGCATTTTATATGCTGGATGCGGAGTTTGCTGGCCGTACGTTCACGGCTCCGCCGCTATAATCAATTCATAGCATGCTAAGGGGATGTCCTGCCAGGTATGATCGATACCGTGGGACTTCCCCTTTTTATTTTATGCGTGCCTAATGCTTCTTCGGCAGCACCTTTGTTCCTTGCACCATCGGCGAGTTGCACATCGGACAAGGACGCGATTCAGCCTGTGCATCCTCATACGTGATAATCCGCTGCCAGACCTGGCAGGAATCGCTTGAGCAGAGCCAAGCGAGGGCCATTTCGGTGTCAGGAGCCGCCTCATGCCCCTTGAGGAAGGCGGAGCGGATGAAGCGGGACAGCTCTGTCGGTTTGCCGCGGTAGGAGGCGGGCGAGCTCACGTACAGCTCTTCCTGCGCTCTTGTGACGGCAACATAAGCGAGCCTCCTTTCCTCCTCAAGCGCCTCTGTAAGGGCATTACTTCCCGATTGCAAAGAGCTCCGATCGCTGTGCTTGTCCGCGGCCAGCGCAGAGCTGTGCGGAAGGATGCCCTCGGAGGCACCAAGGACAAAGACGACCGGATATTCAAGACCCTTCGATTTGTGAATCGTCATCAGCGAAATCGCGCTGCGGCTTTGCTCGTGGTTATGCAGCTTCACGGCCGCATGCTTTTCAGTGATATCGTCTATATAAGAGGCAAAGGCTTCAATGGTTTCATAGGCGCTCGCCGCCGATTCCAACTCGTCTAGCACCTCCTTTAATCCTTCCTTATGCTCAGTCATTTCATGACGTTTGCTTGTCTCTAAGAATTGATCGTAGAAGGCTTGGCGGAGCTGAGCAATAGCAGCAGCTGGCTTGCATTCGGCTAGCGACTTGATGAGCCTAATGCGTTCTTTTATTTTATCCTTCTGAAAATCCTTCAGCTGCGGATATTCAAGCAGATGGATAAGCGGCCATTTCTTCGCACGCTGCTTGTCCTGATTCCAAATAAACGCCATGGCCTGCTCGCGATTGACATACAGCGTCGGAAGAAGCGCTTCAATCGCATCAAAGCTTCGGCGGTCAATGACGAGCCGAAGATGTGCTAGTAATGGCTTTATGGCCCATTGGTCATAAAATAGCTGGCCATCGCCGAAGTCGATGAACGGAAGCTCTGTGGTAAGCAGCAGCTCGACGAGCGCTCTGCTGCTGCTCGCTGTGCGAAAGAGCACCGCGAAGTCGCCGAACGAACGCTTGCCTTGCTCCTTCTGCGCAATTATCGTATCCACAATAAGCCTTGCTTCATCCTGCGTCGATTTGAGCCTAGCATAGGAGGGGCTGATCCCCTTTGGCTTGACGGCCAGGAGCGTTTTCTCCTTGCGCTGCTTATTATATTGAATAATGGCATTGCCAAGCCCGACAATGGTGCTGGTCGAACGGTAATTGATATCCAGTACAATTGTGACAGCGCCCGGATACTGCTGCTCGAAATTCATAATATAATCGTTCTTTGCGCCGTTAAACGAATAAATCGTCTGATCATCATCGCCGACCACCATGAGGTTATGATGCTTGTCAGCGAGCATTTGGATGAGTACATATTGAACCTGGTTTGTATCCTGGAACTCGTCAATCATAATATATTGGAAGCGTCTCTGCAGGGTCGCAAGGAGCTCCGAATCATCGCGCAGCAGCCGATAGGCCTCAAGCAGCAGATCGTCATAATCGAGCTTGTTGATTTGCTTCTTCCATTGTTCATAGCGACTGAACAGCAGCTTCAGCTCACGTTCCTCCGTGGTCTTTTCCGGGAGCTCCTCAAGGTCGACCATTCTTAGCTTAAGTGCGGATAGCTGGGCCAGCAGGGTTTCGGGCTCATACTCATTCTGGAGCATCAGCTCTCGCATCAGTCTTTTAAAGAAAACATGCTTCTGCCCTGTCTCGCCGAGTATCGCCTGGCGATAGCCGCGCCCTCTCAGCAGCTGGAGGCAAAAGGAATGAAAGGTTCGTGCTTCTACACCGCTAGCGGATGGTGCGCCTGTGATAGGAAGCGAGCGTATGCGGCCGCGCATCTCATCCGCGGCTTTTTTGGAGAAGGTCATAAGCAAAATATGCTGGGGCTGCACTTGTCGTACAGCCAGCAGATATGCGGTCCTGCAGACAAGCACCGAAGTTTTGCCCGAGCCTGCGCCTGCCAGCGTAAGGGCAGCGCCCGTATGATGGCGGACAGCAGCGAGCTGCGGCCGATTGAGAGAGATGCCGTATTGCTCTAGCGCGCGAAAGAAAGCGGCATCGGGCTCTCTATCGTTAACAAGCTGCCGGCTCGTTTCTGCCTTCGCTTTGGCGGCATCGGGCACCTCACAGTCACGAATGCCAATTGGAAATGTATAATAAAGATTGCTCAAATCGATCACCTTCATAAAATAATATTCATTCATTATAACAGATCACATGAGGAAAGAGGGCTGTCAGCATGATTGAACAAGCCTTAAAGGAGGATGTACATGAAGTATTGCCGCGGCTGCTTCATGCAATCGGATCTATCGGGTATACGTGGTGAAGCATATCCATTTGGAGGGAATAAATATAAAAACGAAGCAAAAGTTATTTATGGAATAAAAAGGATTTGTGCGGTAAGATGAAAGAGTTGCTAGTGGAATAGACTAGTTTATTATCATCGTATCAGGGGGTGTGTTCCATATGACTGCAGCCAGCTTTAAATCGAAACTAGCGTATAGCTCAGGAAATCTATCGGTCAATTTGATTGCTCAAGCCTTCGCCTCGTACATTGTGTTTTATTATGTGGATGTGCTGGGCGTTAGGCCTGGTTTAATTAGTGTGGCGATGGTCATCCACGGTATTGTAAATGCGGTGCTGAACCCGTTCTTCGGTCATATTTCCGATCGGACAAAGTCCCGCTGGGGCAGGAGAATTCCATACATGCTTTTCGGCATGGTGCCGCTTGCGGCTTTGTTTACGGCGATCTGGTTCCCGGTGGGGACGGGTACAACGTTATTTTGGTACTTTTTGACGATCGTGCTGCTCTATGATGTGCTGTTTGTCATGGTTGTACTAAATTATTCTGCTTTGTTCCCGGAAATGTTCACGACGATCAAAGAGCGTGCTACGGTTTCCTCTTGGCGTCAAATGTTCGGCATTATCGGTATGATCATTGGTGTGGCGCTGCCTCCCCTCGTGTATGGCAATTTGGGCTGGGGCCCGATGGGGGCGGTTTTTGCTGGGATCGCCTTGTTATTCTTTATTATTATGATTTCGGCAAGCAAAGAAAAAATGGTTGTGCAGCGCGAGGAAGTCCGTTTTATCCAATCCCTCAAGTGGACATTTTCCAATAAAGCGTTTGTTTTATTCGTCATCGGCAGCTTTTTCGTTCAATTTACGTTTGCGATGCTGCCGGCCGCGATCCCGTTTTTTACGAAATATGTGCTGCAAGCGCCGGAGGATAACAATACGATTCTGCTCGGGGCAATCTTTATCGCTGCGATTCCTTGTGTGTACATTTGGGGAAGGCTCGTTCAAAAATGGGGTCCGCGAACAACGGTTATGACGGCTGTAACCATTTATGCGCTGGCGATGATTCCGTTTCTGCTTGTATCCAATGTGGCGGCAGCGGCGGTTGCCGCTGCCTTGATCGGTGTAGGCCTCGCCGGTCTGCTCGTTTTGTTGGATGTCCTGCTGTCCGAGATTATTGATGAGGATGAGCAGCGGACAAATGTGCGCAGGGAAGGCATGTATTTTGGCATGAACGGCTTCATTGTCAAATGGGGCGTATCGCTGCAGGCGGTCGTGCTGGGTATTATTCTCGAGACAACCGGCTATGTGCAGGATGCGGTTCAGACGGAGGCGGCGGTTTGGGGCATTCGTTCGATGCTAAGCGTGATCCCGTTTATAGCATTAGTTATTGCTCTTCTATTTTTCTACTTATATCCGATTAGAAGCACGAGTCAATCTCGTGCGAAGGCAGATATTAGCCAATAAGAAGCTTTAATCAATAGGCAAGGCAAAACCAGCTTTTTCTCATTCTGTTTACAAGCTAGACTCGGGATTACGCTTCCACAGGATTACCGTTAATATAGTAGCTGTCCTCACGGTAAGCATGGAATACGATTTCGATGTCGGGTATTCCCAGCTGAAGCACATATTTCGTCAAGGCTTCGGCGAAGAGATTGCGCACCTGCTGTCCTCGCTCGAACCAGCCGACCTCGATAAAGGCGAAGGCAGCATCGTTCGAATCGTCTGCGAATACGTTCGTCGTGTGAAGACAGCTCATCGTAAAGTTATCTGTGCCGCAGCTGCATAGGACTGCCAATTCCTCGGCTAATGGAGCAGCAACGGTTTTTAGCAGTTCGGCTTGAACGCCGCGGAATAAGAGATGGGGCATGGTTATCGTTCCTCCTACAAGACGGAATAGTTTATCTCAAGTAGTATAACATAGGATAGACGGATTTTAGGGGATGAAAGGTTTATTGATATCTAATACGAATAGTATCTGGTCAACAAGGGTAAGAACAGTTCTAACTTTATTGAACCCCAAGCTTTTTTAAAAAATGCCTGCATTAAAAAAGAAGCATCAACTGCCCGAAATGAGCGGTTGATGCTTCTCTGTGTTTACTCTTGTCCTTGCATTTGAAAAGGCTTTAGAAACACCTTAGGAATCTCGGTCTCGAAACGGAGCAGCTTGCCTGTGACCGGATGCGTGAAGGCCAAAATGCGGGCATGCAGGCCGAGACGGCCGATGGCCTTCGTACGAGCGCCATACTTTTTGTCCCCGACTACGGGGTGGCCAATGTCCTCCATATGAACGCGAATTTGGTTTTTTCGTCCTGTTTCAAGCTGAATCTCGAGCAGCGAGAAAGCTTTGCCGGCACGAAGCACTTTATAATGCGTAACGGCGTGCTGTCCGTCATTTGGATAGGAGCTGGAATACATTTTGAGTGTCTTGCTTTCCTTCAACCATGAGGTAACCGTTGCCTGCTCCTTCTTGACCATGCCTTCCACTAGCGCGACGTAGATTCGCTCCTGAACGGTTTCCTGCCAGCTGTTCTGAAGTTGCTGCTGAACGGCCTCGCTCTTGGCGAAGAGCATCACACCTGATGTATCGCGGTCTAGCCGGTGGACAACGAAAATCCGGTTCCTCGGACTATCGAGCCTCACATGCGCCATTAATTGGCGATAGGCGGTAACCTCGGTATCCTTCCCCGTATCCGAAGCTACCGAAAGAAGCCCTGCATCCTTCTTAATGACGATGATATGCTCGTCTTCGAACATAATTGACAGTCCCTCGAAAGGCAGCTTTTCCTTTGGGCGGTCTTTACTGACAGTCACCATGTCGCCGGGCTGAAGCGCAAAGTTATAGGCTGTGGTTGATTTTCCGTTAACTGCGATCTGACCATGCGCCAGGATCGTCTTTATAACGTTTCGGCCGGCGCCGGATATATTTTTTATGAGAAAAGGCAGCAGTTCTATCGGCTCGGTAACCGGATAGGATTTATTGTTAGCTGCCCCAGCTTGATGATGGATCGGGCGCTTTCTCCCCTTATGCATGCTTGACGACCTCCTAGATTCAATGCTCCTACTATACCACGAGTAACACCCGCAATTCTAATCTTCCTTTTCCTTTTGTCTGGCTTCACTATGAAACCCATTTTCATAGACAAAGTATAAGAGGGGATGGTACGATGAACAGGATAAATATTGAAGGATGAAATGGAAAAAAGTTAGGAGAAATGTTTAAGTGAGAAGCAAGCTTATTCAGTTATTTCTTTGTCCCTTGCTCGTAACGGGCCTCATATTAGCCCCGCTGCCGGCGCTGGAAAGCCCTTCAGTGTCCGCAGCCAGCGTTACGACTAAAGCGACTGCTGCTGCAGCATCGCAAGTGCAAGTATTTGTAGATGGCAAGAAGCTTACGCTTTCGGCCGCTGCTTACGCAGAGAAGGGGGTAACCTTCGTTCCAATGCGTGATATATTCACTGCATTAGGCGCAAGCGTAACCTGGGAGAAGAAAACGGAGACGATCATCGGCCGCAAAGGCAATATTACGATTTCTCTTAAGGCAGGCAAGAAGGAAGCGGTTATCAATAATAAAGCAGTGAGGCTTGATGCACCTTCTGTTGTACGGGGCGGAGTTACTTTTGTACCCGCACGATTCATTTCCGAAGCTCTTGGTGCAACGGTAAAGTGGGATCATGCAGCGGGTGCTGTTCGGATAACCTCAGCACAATCAGCCGAATGGGCAGCGTATGATAAACGGCTTTCTGAGCAGAAGAAACAAATCGCAATGACGACGAAGGAAATCGTAGCGAAATACGATGAAAGCATCGTGATGATTATAACAAATCGCGGGCAGGGCAGCGGAATTGTCATTGGCGATAATCTGATTCTGACCAATTATCACGTGATCACCAATGCAGCTTCTGCTACAGCGATGACGATTGACGGAGACCAGCTGCAGATTGCCGGCGTCGTAAATTATAATGAAAAATCGGACATGGCTATTATTAAAACGGAAAAACGTATGTCTATTCCTGCGGTTGAGCTTGGTTACGGATTGAATATTCAAAAAGGCGGCAAGGTCGTGGCGATCGGAAGTCCGCTAGGCTTGCAAAATACTGCATCAGACGGTCTAATTAGTAATATTATTTATGAAGGTGGAGTCCGCTACATTCAGACCAGCGCACCCATCGATCACGGCAGCTCCGGCGGCGCTCTATTTAACGAGAATGGGGAGCTGATCGGAATTACAACGCTCGGCTACTCCAACACGAATGCAGATTTAAATTTTGCGGTAGCCATTTTGCATGCGGCTGCACTTAAGAGCGAGGTAACAGATGAGCTGCTGAAGGAAGCGAAGTTCCTGCCATCCGCGCTGCCTGATACGCTCGTTGGTGCTCCGCTTTCCGACATTCAGGAGCTGATGACAGCTCAGTTCTCATCGGTGTCAACGATCGAGGGCGAAGCGAATTTCACCAAATGGGAAGTGAAGCGCGATTCAGCGGGCTGGCTTGTCCTAACGGCGGACATCGATCCTATATTTTATATGTACTATGGGCCTGGGACTTCGGATGAGCTTCGCCTATGGGCGATTAATTTAGGCTACGAGCTTCACGACTTGCTGCCGGATGAGAAGATTCAGGTGCTCATCTCCTTCGAGCGTGATTACGGCTTTGAGCCGCGCGGCTTTGCAGCAGGCGAAGTAACGCCGCTTGGCGGCGACAAATGGCGTGTCCGTTATCCGGTCATTGATATGCAGCTCAAGGATCAACTCCATATTAAAGTAAGAGATTAATAGAAGAGAGGTATCTTTTGCCGTTGGTGACGGGAATGGATACCTCTTCTTTTTTTTGTTTTTTTTCGGTACAATAGAAGGCATCTTGGAAAACGAAAGCTGAAGTTAGAGAGGTCATAGCTATGAAAGTGGTACTATCCACATTGAATGCGAAGTTCATTCACACCTCGCTCGCACTGCGATGCCTGAAGGCATACAGCGGTGAGCGCTTTGATATCGACATTGCCGAGTATACAATCAAAGATCCGGTGATGAACATTGTATCGGATATTTTCTCGCGCAAGCCAGACGTGGTCGGCTTCTCCTGCTACATCTGGAATATTGAGGAGACGATCACGGTTATCAATATGCTGCGCAAAATTATGCCTGAGATTAAAATCATTCTCGGAGGGCCGGAAGTCAGCTATGATATGGACTATTGGATGGAACGCGTGCAAGAGGTTGATTTTATCGTGGTTGGGGAAGGCGAGGAGACGTTTCATCATCTTCTGACTGAGATCGAAGGCGAAGGCAAGTATCATATGGTGTTCGGGGTTACCTATCGAAAGCAGCGTGCGGATAAGGTTGAAGTGCTTATTAATCCGCCTCGTCCCAAGCTGAATTTGAACGAGCTGCCTTCGCCGCATCGCTTTAAGGAGGATATTCCTCATTTGGCGAGCCGCGTCGTCTATTTTGAGACAAGCCGAGGCTGCCCATTCAGCTGCCAGTTCTGCTTGTCGAGCATCGAGGTCGGCGTGCGTTACTTTGATATGGAACGGACGAAGGCGGATATTCTGTATCTGATTGACTCAGGTGCGAAGCTTATTAAATTCGTAGACCGCACCTTTAACATTAAGCGCGACTATGCCCTGGAAATATTCAACTTCCTAATCGAAAATCATCGGGGCTGCGTGTTCCAGTTCGAGATTACGGCGGATATCATGCGCCCCGAGGTGCTGGATTATTTGGCTGAGCATGCGCCGCCTGGCATTTTTCGGTTCGAGATCGGCGTGCAGTCGACGAATGATCCGACAAACGAAGCGGTGCAGCGTCGCCAGAATTGGTCGAAGCTGGTTCGTACTGTATCAAAGGTGAAGGATTCGCTCAAAATCGATCAGCATCTCGACTTAATCGCCGGGTTGCCGCTTGAGAATTACGACACTTTTCGGGGGACGTTCAACGATGTGTTCGAGCTTCGCCCCGAAGAGCTGCAGCTTGGCTTCCTCAAGATGCTGCGAGGCACCGGTCTGCGCCGCGAGGCCGACAAGTGGGGTTATATTTACATGGATAGATCGCCGTATGAAATGCTTGGCAACGATCTGATGCCGTTTAGCGATATTGTACGAATTAAACGAGTGGAGGATGTGCTCGAGAAGTACTGGAACGCACATCGGATGGATCACACGCTGCTATATCTGGTGGATCGCGTGTTCCCGTCGCCATTTGATTTCTTCCAAGCATTCGGTGATTTCTGGGAGCGCAGCGGCTGGCAGAAGATTGGGCATCAGCTGGAAGATTTGTTTTCCAGGTTATGGGCATTCCTTGAATTTCTTCCTAGCTCGGGTAATGAGCTGCAGCGGTCATCGCCTGAAGCCGGGGGAGATGCTGCATTATCCTATGAAGGCATTATTGCGGCAGCAGGAGCGCGTCTCGATGCCGAAGTCGTGCTCGGCCTGATGAAATATGACTATTTCCTTAATCATAATTACAAGCCGCGCAAAACCTGGTGGGAATTTATGATGGACAAATCGGAGTGGAGCAGCTGGATGCGCCGACTGGCCGAGCGGCCAAGTGAGGTGTCTGCTGAATTCGCTGCACTAGGCTTAAGCGAGAAGGAGCTTCACAAGCATGCGGTGATTGAGAAGCTGCCATTCGATTTGTCGACATTCCTTGCACGCGGAGAAGTCGTGAGGGAACGTCAAACGCTGCTTGTCGTACTGTACGCGCTTGAAGCGGGCAGCAGCAAGCCGAAGCCTAGGCCGTTCATGCTTCCGGTAGAAGCAGAGAGCGAAGCCTTGACGCTGTAAAGATCAAGCCTAACAGCTAATGATACTGCACCAAAAAAAGTTCGACGCCATCAAAGATGTCGAACTTTTTGTTGTATATTGCTTTAAGCGGGCACAACACTGCGCAGGACAGTCATACTGCCGGACAGCTCGTAGCTGCCTAAAGTAGCAGGAAGCAGGAAGCATTCGCCAGCTTTGACGGATTGCTCGCCATCTGCCCATTTCAATTGGCCTTCGCCTTCGGCAACGACCACAATAACGAAGCTCTCTTGTGATGTGGAAAGCTGCCACGGTGCGATTACAATTCCTTTTTCGACTACAAAGTAAGGGGAAGTTGCGATGTTCAGCCATTGTCCGGCTACGGCATTGTCGGTTTTCATACGCTGAGCGCCGGCTCCCTCATAGGCGATGACGTTAAGCGAATCTTCTATGTGAAGCTCACGGAGCTGGCCGTCGAGACCAGGACGGTCATAGTCATGGAGGCGATAAGTCGTATCGGAATTTTGCTGGATTTCTGCGACAACGACGCCAGAGCATAGCGCATGAACCGTACCGGCGGGAATGTAGAAAGCGTCGCCTGCCGCTACGGATACCTCCTGCAGCGTGTCCATTATGCGGCCTTCGGCAATCGCTGCTTCCATCGCTGCACGATCGACTCCATTTTTGAGGCCATAAATAATTTTTGCGCCGGGCTTTGCGTCGAGAATGTACCACATTTCCGTTTTGCCAAGCTCACCCTGCGGCAGTCCTTCGTAAGCATCGGTAGGATGTACTTGAATGGACAAGTCATCATTGCAATCAAGAAGCTTGATAAGGAGCGGGAAACGACCGTTTTTCTCAGAGAAGCCTTTTGTTCCGAACCATTCGCGTCCATAGCGTTCGCGGATTTGGTCTAGGCCTGTCCCGGCGAGTTCGCCGTTCATGACCTTTGTCGTGCCGTTCGGATGATCGCCGATCATCCAGCCTTCGCCGATAGAGCCTTCAGGAAGCTCAAGGCCAAAGCCTTCAAGTGCCCGGCCCCCCCAAATACGCTCCTTCATTTCCGGTTTAAACTGTAGTGGATAAGGTTTAACTGTCATTGCGCAAATCTCTCCCATGCTATTAATGTAATATGTATCGTGAAGTGGCCAGTCAAAGCCGATTATCGAGCGGCTTTGACTGGCCGTTTCTCCACAGCAACCAGGTAAGGCGCGTTAGGACGCTGCGACTGGCGGTACGTAACCGCTTGCGCCAAAGCCTGCGGCAGCTGTGCCGCCCAAGCTTCTACCGCAGCGGCTTCCTCCGCGCCGCCGGGATGGCCTGGGTAGAGCACGCAGGTGACGATACCGCCCGGCCGCAGCAAATCGACAGCCGCATGAAGTGCGGCTATCGTTGTGCCTGGCTCGGTGATGACGGATAGATCATTGCCGCCGGGCAAATAACCGAGATTGAACATAATGGCTGCTGTTTGTCCAACAGCAGCAGCATCTACTGCCTCGGCCATCCTTGTATGATTGTCGAGCATTAGCCTGACTGCAGGCAGCTTGCTCGAGTCAGCGATAGAAGAGAGGCGCTCGCTAGTGCGGTCAAGCGCCTCCTGCTGAATGTCAAAGGCATATACCATGCCTTTAGCTCCAACCAGCTCAGCAAGCGCGAGCGTATCCACCCCAGTGCCAGCCGTTGCATCGATCACAGTATCGCCGGGCATGGTCCGCTCGGCGATCCATTTGTGCGCCATGCTTAGGACAGATAGGAAGCCCATCCTACACCTCCGGCTGCCACAGCTTGCCCTGCCACGTATTGCGGCGGCGAAGCTCATCATCGAATGCGTTAAGCACTTCCCACTTCTTAAGGCTCCACATGGGACCGATAAGCAGATCTCGCGGCGCATCGCCGGTCAGCCGATGAACGATCATTTCTGGTGGCAAAAACTCGAGCGTGTCGACGACGAGCTTAACATATTCCTCTTGCTCCAGAAATTGGAGCAGGCCCGCCTCGTACTGGCGCACCATCGGCGTTTTCCGCATGAGGTGGAGCAGGTGAATTTTGATACCCTGCACATCCATCTTCGCGACTGCGCGGCCGGTATCAAGCATCATTTCATGCGTTTCCTGCGGCAGGCCGTAGATAATATGCGCGCATACCCGTATGCCGCGCTCGCGAAGCCTGCGGACCGCGTCCAGATAACATTCCGTATCATGCGCCCGGTTAATAAGCTCAGAGGTCGATTCATGCACCGTCTGGAGCCCCATCTCCACCCAAAGGTAGGTGCGCTCATTCAGCTCCGCCAGATAGTCGACCACATCATCAGGCAGGCAGTCGGGACGCGTGGCAATTGACAGGCCCACTACACCTGGCTGCTGAAGGATGACTTCATAATATTCGCGCAGCTCCTCAACAGGAGCATACGTATTCGTATAGGCTTGGAAGTAGCCGATATATTTGGCATCCGGCCATTTCTGGTGCTGACGGTCGCGAATATGATTGAACTGCGTAACGAGATCATCGCGCCGGCTACCGGCAAAATCGCCTGATCCCCGAGCGCTGCAAAAGGTGCAGCCGCCCTTTGCAATCGAGCCGTCGCGGTTCGGACAAGTGAAGCCGGCATCGAGCATAACCTTGAATACCTTGCCGCCGAACTGTTCGCGCATTTCGTAATTCCATGTATGAAATCTTTTGTCGCCCCAGAGCATAGGCTGCTGCGACGAAGTGTGTAATTCGATCATCGTTTTTCCCCTTCTTTCAAAACAATACACCCTATATTTTAACGAAAATCAGGTGGGAAAGCCACATTTGTTCCATGCCCCCATTAGGAATGTTCGGAAAACGCTTTATTTTGGAAATTATTTTTGAAATGAAGCATTTTAGGCTTGCGTAACCTTACATGAAGTGTTATATTAAAAGTGCGACAGATCAACGAATAAACCTAACACAGCCCATTTGCACCTGGATTCATGAAACGTCGATTAAATGGAAACACTTTTATAATAAATCGATGAGGTGATGTGAGATGACAACAACAAAAATTCCGCATGGTGAGAACACAATAACAGTTGAGCTTACAGTAAAAGAATTAATGGCGCTGACAGGTGTCCGTTTTCACAATAATCATAGCGTAGAAATTTCCGCTCGCAAGAAGCTGAATGAGGTGCTGTTTGAAGCATATGAGCGCGAGCAGAAGGAAAATGCGCCAATTCCTTATCAGATGCTTCTCTAAGCATCAGCAGTAAATTTATTTCGATTAAGCCGTTGTGCCGAGAGGCCGCGGCTTTTTTACTGTTTAACCCTTTACTTTACGCCTATTCTTGGGCACAATAAGGACTAGTTTAATCGTACACGATAATTGGAGGAATCACTGGATATGCGTTTAAGAGGAAGAAAAGGAATTCGAGAAAGCATAGAGGGACAGCCGGAGCTGGTTGTCCTCGATGCGGCTCCGCACAAAGGGAAATGGCGTGAGTTTTTTGGGAATGATAACCCTATTTATGTAGAGCTGGGGATGGGAAAGGGACGTTTTATTAGCCATATGAGCGCTCGTTATCCGCATATTAATTTTATTGGCGTTGATATGTATGACGAGCTGCTTCGCCGTGCAAGCGAGAAAGCCCGTGCGATCTGGGAGCAGAAGGGCGAAGCTAGTCCGCCGAATCTTGCGCTGCTGCGCGCTAATATTGAAGGGATTGAGACGATGTTCGCGCCGGGTGAGATCGAACGGATTCATCTCAACTTCAGCGATCCTTGGCCAAAAGGCAAGCATGCCCGCCGGCGGCTGACGCATCCTCGGTTTATCGCGAAATACATCGAGCTGCTGAACGAGCGCGGGGAGATTCATTTTAAGACGGATTCGCAATCATTGTTTGAGTTTTCGCTTAACAGTTTTGCGGAGATGGAACTGATCATGCGCAATATTTCACTTCATTTACATAAAGAAGGTCCCCGAGAGGACCTTGTGTTTACTGAATATGAGATGAAGTTTATGGAAAAAGGCCAAAATATTTATCGCTGCGAGGTTGTAATCGGCTCTGAGGCTTTGCAGAAGCACCGCGCTGCCAAACAAGAAAAGTCGCTTAAAGAGGAAGCAGATGCGCAAGGCTCTGATTCTGAGGAATCAGAGCATGAGGATCATTAATTGATCCCTGCTGCCGAGGCTACCCAGGAGTAGTTGACCGCGAAAGCGGTCAATGTTCCAATAAGGGCGCCTGCCGCAACATCCGAAGGGTAATGCAAGCCAAGATACATTCTCGACCAGCCGACCGATATGCCGATCAGCAGCGCGATTGGCAGCAATATCGTCAGCCAAATGCCGCTCGTCAGCAAAATCGGGACAAGCCAAGCGAAGATCGCTGTCGTATGTCCGGAGGGAAACGATGAGTCTACTAACGGCTTCGGACATGTGTTTACATCGGGCAGTGTCTGATAGGGTCGCAGCCGCTTGAATTTTCTTTTGACAAAGGCCACAGGCAAGTGGCTGATAATTACGGCAGTTAAGCTTTGCCAGCCTGTTATGCTCCAAGGAGCAGGTGCAAGAAGCGCGTATAGAAGGGCGGTTGCTAGCGTAAAGGTGGCGCCGCCCATATGTGTGACAGTAGTTAACCATCGGCCGAGAAGCCGGTGTCCTTTTCCTGTTGTAGGTCTCCGATTTGCCCAAATCAGCATTCTGGTTTCGTTCGTTTTCAACCAGCCTATCATTCTTTCCATCGCTGTCATCCTCCTTACGGTGGCTTGCTTTTTACTTCTGCTATCAATTTTAACATGTTTTTGTATGCGGAGCGTAAATTATTTCTTGTTCCTGTATAAATCATTCGTATTCAGAATCATTTTAGATTTCTGTTTAATTTAGTGTGTCTGATGGTAAAACTGTTATGGACGTATTATGAAAAGTTTCTAATTTAAATATGTCGAAACCTAATAAACTGTCGAAAAAAAGCTGCTTGTACACGATTTCGTCAAATGCCGGGATGGCGATTGTAGAAACATTTTCGGGACTTCAATCGTAAATAAGGTCGTTAGTGCTAAAAAACCAGCAAATGGTTGAAAATAAGGCTGAGTAGCCGTAAAAGGAGGAGATGTATTCATTCCTGTGATATGCAAGCGTTTTTCTGACGAGATTAAGCGTAATTAAGACTTATTCAACTTTTGACAAAAAAGTTGTTTCTGTGGAGAATCAGTAAAGGTTACAAAGCGTTTACAGAGAAACGCTGATAAAAAGAGAAAATATATAATAAAAAGCTTGCTAGGCACCAGAGCAGGAATGCTGAAGCAAGCAAAAAAATGGGGTCTCAAGGGGGCAGTGCCTAATGGTTTTGGATGTTATTTTTATTGCGTTCCAAGTTTTAATGGCGTTAATAGCAGTGTATCAGTTTGGTCTTTCGATCTTTGGCTTGTTTAAAAATAAAAGCAGAAAGCAGCATGCGCCTCAAAAAACGTTTGCTGTGCTCGTAGCAGCTCACAACGAAGAGCAGGTTGTCGGAGCTTTAATTGAAAATTTGAAAAAAATGGACTATCCGGAAGAGCTATACGATATTTTCGTTATATGCGACAATTGTACAGATCGAACGGCTGAAATCAGCCGGAGCCTGGGCGTACATGCATGTGAGCGAACGAATCACCATTTGCGCGGTAAAGGTTATGCGATTGAATGGATGCTCAAAGAGCTTTGGAGCATGCCGCGTCAATATGATGCAGTCGTTATGTTCGATGCGGATAATTTGGTGAACCCTGATTTCTTGCAATTGATGAACAATGATTTGTGCGAAGGCCATCAGGTTATTCAGGGTTATCTGGATACCAAAAATCCAAGTGATTCGTGGATTACAGCCGCGTACGGCATAACCTACTGGTATTGCAACCGCTTGTGGCAGCTTTCGAGAACAAATTTGAAAATGAGTAACTTCCTTGGCGGTACCGGAATGTGCTTCGATTCAACTGTCCTTAAGGAAATAGGCTGGGGAGCGACTAGTCTGGTTGAGGATTTAGAATTTTCAATGCGCTGCGTACAACGCGGAATCTATCCGATCCTCAATTACGACGCGAAGGTTTATGATGAGAAGCCGGTTACCTTTAAAGCATCGGCAAGACAACGCTTGCGTTGGATGCAGGGTCATTTCAATGTCGCTCGCAACTACTTTTTCCCGCTTTTGTGGGCAAGTATTAAAGAGCGGAACTTTGTTAAGTTTGATTCGGCGATCTACACCGTCTCCGTCTATAACACACTGCTCGGGTTCGTATTGACAATGGTTTTGTGGATTGATATTGCGATTCCATCTTCAAACGTATTTGATTCCCTGTATAATTACGTACCAACGTGGGTTCTAGTTGTCGCTGCGGCAGCTACGATTATTCAATTCCCGCTTGCGATGCGTCTTGAGGGCGTGAAATCATGGAAGATGTACGCATATCTTCTGACAATGCCGATCTTCCTTATTTCTTGGTGGCCTATCACGTTCTATGCGTTCTTTACGCAAAACAATAAAACGTGGAGTCATACACAGCATACTCGCGTAGTTCGCATTGAAGAAGTGCAGAGTAAACTGCCTTAAATGATTTGACGATATGATGTTTATTAATCGAATTTTAAACTTTCGACTTAGGCGTTGACACTTCTTAGCAGACTGTGATATAGTAAGTCGGTAACATTTACAACTAATTTCATGACGCACAAGCAGAAGCGCCCGCTTCTCACCTTTTGGCTCAAGCTGACTGGTTTGCGATAATCGATGGGTCATTCCATTATTTCGTTAGAAATGATGTATTGGCATAAATGTACGGTTATGAGATGCGGGTTCGAGCGAACCCGCATTTTTTTATTGTGTGTAACCATGAAACAGACTATTTTGGAGGTGGCACGTTATTAGCAGAGAACATCAAATCAATGATGAAATCAGAGCCAGAGAAGTACGCCTAGTCGGCGCTGACGGTGAGCAAATCGGAATCACACCTATTCGTGAGGCGATTCAGCTTGCAATCGATCTTAATCTGGATCTGGTGAACGTCGCTCCGACGGCTAAACCGCCGGTATGCCGAATCATGGACTATGGCAAATTCCGTTACGAGCAGCAGAAGAAAGAGAAGGAAGCCCGCAAGAATCAAAAAATCGTTGATCTCAAAGAGGTTTGGTTCCGCGCTAACATTGAGGAGAATGACTACCAGACGAAATTCCGCAACGTAGTTAAGTTTCTGAATGAAGGCGATAAGGTTAAAGCTTCCGTCCGCTTCCGCGGTCGTGAGATCACGCATGCAGCGATCGGACAACGTATTTTGGATCGTCTTGCGAAAGAGGTTGCCGAAATATGCAGCGTTGAGCGCGCTCCGAAGCTGGAAGGCCGGAGCATGATTATGATTTTGGCACCCAAAACAAACAGCTAACAACTGGACAACGACTTTTAAGGAGGATAACTGATATGCCTAAGATGAAAACTCACAGCAGTCTGAAAGACCGCTTCAAAATTACCGGTACTGGTAAAGTAAAACGTTACAAAGCTTACCGTAACCACTTGCTTTCGCACAAATCCGGTCGTCAAAAACGTGTACTTGCTGGCCAACCGCTTATGGCTGCTGGCGACGTAAGTCGTATCAAGCAAGGCCTTTCCAACTTGAAATAGTAAGCTTAGACATAAGCTTATAACATCTTATATTTAAGCAAAATTCAACCTACAGGAGGTTTCCATCATGGCAAGAGTGAAAGGCGGATTTGTCCGCACTCGTCGTCGTAAAAGAATTCTTAAGCTAGCTAAAGGTTATTTCGGTTCGAAGCATCGCCTGTTTAAAACAGCGAAGGAGCAAGTTGGTAAGTCCCTTATGTACGCTTACCGCGACCGTCGTAACAAAAAACGCGACATCCGCAGATTGTGGATCGTTCGTATTAACGCGGCTGCTCGTATTAACGGCCTTTCGTACAGCAAATTCATGCACGGCTTGAAGCTTGCTGGCGTAGAAGTTAACCGCAAAATGCTTGCTGACCTGGCAGTTAACGATATAACTTCGTTCAACTCGCTTGCAGGTATCGCTAAACAAAAAATCAACGCTTAGGCGTTTGAATAAAGGCTGTTCCCGTGTCTTCATGAAGATGCGGGAACAGCCTTTTTGTTTAAATGCACATTTTCCAGAAGCTAGGACAAATAAACAGACGAAGCGCTCCTTTCCCGAATATGCTGAAAACAAAGGGAAGGAGGGATTTCGTATGCAAAATGTTTCTAAGCAGCAGGTTCGGAAGCTGGTCGGCAAATCCATTTATGCGGTTCGTCAGGACGGCTCTGTCGTGTCCGGAAAGTTAGTTCGTGTTCATAAAAATAAACTGATTGTCGCGCCGTTCAAAAAGGATAAGGGGAAGCTCGTAAAGACAAAAGCGATATTGCCTCTTGTTCTATTTGATCTTCTTGCCATCGGTACGCTTCCACTTTGGGGCGGTGGTTACGGTGGCGGATGCTGCGGTAACTATGGCGGCTATAACAATAACTATTACGGCGGATCGTATGGTTATGGTCAAGGCTATAATGGCTACAATGGTTATTAATTGTAACTAGGCAATCATTGCGGGGTCAACGACTTAAACAGCTCATAGCAGCGGAGCTCGGGATAGTAGCGAATGGTTTTGTAACCTAGCTTGTTATATAGATGATAAGCTTTGGCATTTGTCTGATCGACGAACAACCGGGCTACTTTGCAATGCTGAGCCGTGCCGTAGGCCTCGCTATGTGCCATCAGCAATTTGCCCCACCCGCGATTCCGATGTTCGTGATGTATGACCATCATATCCAGGAAGAGAACCTCGCCCATTACTTCAAAATGGATAAAACCGATTGGCGCGCTTTTTTTGGACCTGGCGGCTAGATAGGTAACTCCGCGCCTGAAGCGCTTTGGAAGCTCGCGGATCGTTTGCGCATCAAGCTGATGCACGGAATGGGACAACGGAATGAGCTCATTGCGAATCAGTCGGACAAGCTCTGCTTCATCCCATCTCGGCGCGTACATTCTTATCATACTTATCCGTCCATTTCTCGCCACTGAATTCATGACATTTCTGCATGATTTTCCCCTATGGAGAATAAACTAGTATATGTGCCTTGTATGCTTCGTGCGCCAAATACAAAATAAGCGAAGAGTTGGTTATGGTTCTTGACGAACTGTAGTTATCGGCATATAATGAGATAAAGTTATATCTACCACGTAGTGGAGTTGCTAGGCGGTAAATACGAAATCGGCAATGATGAGGACGAAGTGCTAAGGGCTCTTTTGATCAGAGAGCGGACAGATCAGCTGCAACTGTCGCCAAAACCCCTTTTCTACGAGCTCACCTCGGAGCTGTTCCCTTGAAAAGCAACAACGAATGCTGTTGCGCATTAGGGGGAATCGCAGGGCAAGCGTTAAAGTGCCAATGGTATGAACGATAGTGCACGCGTTCTTACCTGTGGAGGTTATACATCGGGAGATGGATAACGAATTTGGGTGGTACCACGGAAGATTAACCTTTCGTCCCTCGTTGCTTCAATTTGAAGCAGAGGAGCGAAAGGTTTTTTTGTTTTTTCTGAGAGGAGGATGACTGATGGTAACGCAAGATGCAACATTGAAGTCAAAAGAGGAATTGAAGGAAAGGCTTTCGAAGCCCGAAGTCATTTCAGGTTCGGAAATATTGCTTCGCAGCCTGTTGCTCGAGGATGTAGATTGCGTATTCGGATATCCGGGCGGGGCAGTGCTGTACATTTACGATGCTATGCACGGTAACCCTGATTTCAATCACTTGCTCACTCGTCACGAGCAGGGCGCGATTCATGCGGCAGACGGTTATGCGCGCGCCAGCGGCAAAGTAGGCGTATGTATCGCAACATCGGGGCCCGGAGCTACGAATCTCGTAACCGGGATCGCAACGGCCTATATGGATTCGGTACCGCTTGTCGTCATTACCGGCAACGTCATTTCGAGTCTGATCGGATCAGACGCTTTCCAAGAGGCAGACATTACGGGAATTACGATGCCAATTACGAAACATAGCTACTTAGTGCGCGATGTCGAGGATCTGCCTCGCATTATTCATGAAGCTTTTCATATTGCAAATACCGGACGCAAAGGTCCTGTACTGATCGATATTCCGAAGGATATCTCAGCAGCCAAAACATTGTTTAAGCCGGTAACGGAGGTTAGTATCCGCGGCTATAATCCTACAGTGACGCCTAATAAGCTTCAGCTGGACAAAATGATCAAAGCGATCGAGCAGGCTGAACGTCCGCTTATTCTTGCTGGCGGCGGCGTTGTATACTCCGGTGCTCACGAAGAGTTGTTGGAATTTGTCACGAAGACGGATATTCCGATAACAACAACGCTGCTTGGCCTGGGCGGATTCCCGAGCGGTAATGATTTGTGGCTTGGCATGCCTGGTATGCACGGCACATATACGGCAAACAAATCGATTCAAAGCGCGGATTTGCTTATTAATATCGGCGCGCGGTTCGATGATCGCGTTACCGGTAAGCTTGCCGGCTTTGCGCCGCTTGCGAAAATTGTTCATATCGATATCGATCCTGCAGAAATCGGCAAGAACGTCCCAACGGACATTCCGATCGTAGGCGACGTCAAAACCGTGCTGCAGCTGGCCAACAAAATTGCTAAGCGTGCGGATAAGGCTGACGCATGGCGGGAACAGATTCAAGCATCCAAAGCGCAATATCCATTCAGCTACAAGGATTCGGACGTTGAGCTTAAGCCGCAGTGGGTCGTTGAAATGCTCCACGAGACAACAAACGGTGATGCGATTGTAACAACAGACGTCGGCCAGCATCAAATGTGGGCTGCGCAGTATTACAAATTCAACAAGCCTCGTTCCTGGGTAACTTCCGGCGGTCTCGGAACGATGGGTTTTGGTTTCCCTTCAGCGATCGGCGCTCAAATGGCTAATCCTGATCGCGTGGTTGTTTCGATCAATGGTGATGGCGGTATGCAAATGTGTGCGCAGGAGCTTGCGATTTGCGCAATCAACAACATTCCGGTTAAGGTTGTAATCATAAACAACCAAGTGCTCGGCATGGTTCGTCAGTGGCAGGAGCTTATTCACGAGAACCGCTTCAGCCATATCGACCTTGCGGGCAGTCCCGATTTCGTGAAGCTGGCTGAGGCTTATGGCGTCAAAGGCTTCCGCGCTTCCAATAAGGAGGATGCGCGCGCGGTTTGGGAAGAGGCACTTAACCATCCTGGTCCTGCGGTTGTCGAATTCGTCGTTCGCAAAGATGAGAACGTGTATCCGATGGTAGCGCAAGGAAGCACGATCGACCAAATGATCATGGGGGATGCGGAATGAAAAAGCATACGATTGCAGTAATCGTTAATGATCAGCCCGGCGTTCTGCAGCGCGTATCCGGCTTGTTCGGACGCCGCGGCTTCAATATTGAGAGCATTACAGTAGGTACAAGCGAGGAAGCTGGCTTGTCGCGAATGGTCATTGTCACGAGCGGTGACGACCATACGCTCGAGCAAGTTACGAAGCAGCTTTACAAGCTGATCGATGTTATTAAAGTTATCGACCTTAGCGCGAATCCAATGGTAGGCCGCGAGCTGGCGCTTATTAAAGTGAATGCCGAGCCCGCCATGCGTCCGGAAATTCTCGGCGTAGTCGAGACATTCCGCGCGGCGGTCGTTGATATCGGCACGCACTCTTTAATGGTACAGGTAGTCGGCGATACCGAGAAAATCGACGCGATGGTCGAGCTGATGAAGCCTTACGGCATTCGTGAGCTTTCGCGAACAGGCGTTACGGCATTAACGCGCGGCAACGCGAAATAAAGCAATCATCCAGGTTCATCATCCCGCTTTGAGCGGGAGTTTAAGGGGAGAACCGCTGCACATGCGTCATTCTCTGCTTAAACACCCGTTCAAAAGGGTTAAATTAAAGGAGGCAATCATTAAAATGGCAGTTACAATGTATTATGAAAAAGACGCTGATCAAGGCGTACTTCAAGGTAAAACAATCGCAGTAATCGGTTACGGAAGCCAAGGCCACGCGCAAGCGCAAAACCTTCGCGACAGCGGCCTCAAGGTCGTTATCGGTCTTCGTCCTGGTAAATCTGCAGACGTAGCTAAGAAAGATGGCTTCGAAGTGCTTAACGTTGCGGAAGCAACAAAAGTAGCAGACGTTGTTCAAATTCTTCTTCCTGACGAAACACAAGCGAAAGTATACAATGAAGAAATTGCTCCGAACCTGAAAAAAGGCGCGGCTCTTATGTTCTCCCACGGCTTTAACATTCACTACGGTCAAATCGTGCCTAGCAAAGATACAGACGTATTCCTGGTTGCTCCAAAATCCCCTGGTCACATGGTTCGCCGTACATACCAAGAGGGCTTTGGTGTACCTGGACTAATCGCGATCGAGCAAGATGCTACAGGCAATGCTAAAGCAATCGGTCTTGCATATGCTAAAGGTATCGGCTGTACGCGTGCAGGCGTTATCGAAACATCTTTCAAAGAAGAAACAGAAACAGACTTGTTCGGCGAGCAAGCCGTTCTTTGCGGTGGAGCAACTGCGCTTGTTAAAGCGGGTTTCGAAACGCTGGTTGAAGCTGGATACGCTCCAGAAATGGCTTACTTCGAGTGCTTGCACGAGCTTAAGCTGATCGTAGACATGATGTATGAAGGCGGAATGGCGTCGATGCGCGATTCGATCTCCAACACAGCTGAGTACGGTGACTATGTAACAGGTCCTCGTATCGTTACAGAAGAGACGAAGAAAGAAATGAAACGCGTTCTGGAAGATATTCAATCCGGACGTTTCGCTCGCGACTTCATCTTGGAAAACCAATCGAACCGTGCAATGCTTACAGCTACTCGTCGTAACGAAGCAGCACACCCGATCGAGAAAACAGGCGCTCAGCTTCGTGAATTGATGCACTGGATCAAGAAGTAATCTTTTTCGCTCGAACGAAATAGTTTTCAGAAGAACGATGATCCCGGTTCGCAGGAATCGCTCGCCGATGCGCTCCATACGCTCGTCGAGCATCTCCACGCGCGAGCCGGGATGATTCTGTTCACGGAGGTGGATGGCACAAATGCGGAAAATTTATATTTTCGACACAACGCTTCGTGATGGAGAGCAATCTCCAGGCGTAAACCTGAACACGAAGGAAAAGGTAGAGATCGCGCTTCAGCTTGAGAAGCTTGGAGTGGACCGTATTGAAGCCGGCTTCCCAGCGGCATCGCCTGGCGACCTGGCGGCAGTTAACGCTGTTGCTCGCGCAGTCAAGAACGCGACCGTCATCGGATTGTCCCGTTCACGCGAGCAGGACATCGATGCGGTAAGGGAAGCGCTTAAGGGTGCGCAGGATCCGTGTATCCACTTGTTCCTCGCTACCAGCCCGATTCACCGTAAGCACAAGCTTCGGATGGAGAAGGATCAGGTGCTCGAGGCGGCGGATCGCGCGATTCGTTATGCGAAGCAATATTTCGATAAAATCGAGTTTTCTCCTGAGGATGCGGGTCGTACTGAGCTTGATTTCCTATGCCAAGTAACGGATATGGCAATCAAAGCAGGTGCTACAGTTGTTAATATTCCTGATACTGTCGGTTATATGAACCCGCAGGAGTTCGGCAACATCTTCAAAACGCTGAAGGAAAACGTTCCAAATATCGAGACGATTCAGCTTAGCGCGCATTGTCATGACGATTTGGGCATGGCGACCGCTAACGCACTTGCGGCGATATTAAATGGTGCTGACCAGGTAGAAGGCACGATTAACGGTATCGGCGAGCGTGCAGGCAACACAGCAATCGAAGAAATTGCAATGGCGCTAGCTACGCGTCCTGACTTCTTCGGCGCTCAAACGACGCTGAACCTAAAGGAAATTGCTAAGACCAGCCGCCTTGTCAGCAAGCTGACGGGCATGGTTGTGCCGGGCAACAAAGCAATTGTTGGGGCAAATGCGTTTGCGCATGAGTCTGGTATACATCAGGACGGCATGCTGAAGGAAAAGACGACGTACGAGATCATCTCGCCGGACACGATTGGACTCAAGGAATCGAAGCTAGTGCTCGGTAAGCACTCCGGCCGCCATGCATTCCGCGAGAAGCTGATCGATCTTGGTTATGAGCTGGACGAAGAAGCTGTTAACGCGGCTTTCGCCAAGTTCAAGGATTTGGCTGATCGCAAAAAAACAGTCAGTGATGAAGATATCCTTGCATTACTGGAGGAGAAGCTGGTTGATACGCCTGAGGTGTTCACACTGGAGACAATCCAAGTGAACTATGGCAACCAGTCGACACCGAGCGCATCGGTTCGGATTCGCAAGTCCGAGGGCGAGTTAGTGGAAGAAGCGGCAATCGGCAACGGTTCTGTTGACGCGATCTATAACGCCATCGACAAGGTGACGCAGGAAGTGGTCGAGCTTGAGGATTACTCGATCAAATCGGTATCGCAGGGCAAGGACGCGCAGGGTGAGGTTCATGTCGTGCTGAAGCAGGACGAAGTGTCCGCGCAGGGCCGCGGCCTAAGCACGGATATTCTCGAAGCAAGCGCTCGCGCTTACATCGACGCGCTTAACCGACTGATCGACAAGCGCAAGTCGCCGGGTCGCCGCGATAAGATGAGCTTGATCTAAAAGCAATGAGGATAAAAGGGGTAGTACAACCTAGTCGATAAGACTTGGTTGTACTGCCCCTTATTTGTGTTAGGCTGAGAGCATCGATTTCATATGCTTTTTAATTAGCATATATAAAAATAGCACAGTATCTATTAGCTCTATAGATACAGTCTATAGAGCCAATAGATTTTATATCTTTGTATTCGGACGGGATTTATGGTACAAATGATAATAGATTGAGAATGTAGAGGAGTGTTACTTTTATTATGTCAGACGTGAAAAAAATTGCCGTTATTGCCGGCGACGGGATCGGTCCCGAGGTTGTAGGCGAAGCGCTTAAGGTGCTCAAAAAAACCGAGGAGCTTTATGGCTACCGTTTTGAAACGGAGCATGGCTTGTTCGGCGGTATCGCTATCGATGAAAAAGGCACCCCGCTGCCGCAAGAAACGCTTGAGCTTTGCAAAGGCGCAGACGCTGTTCTGCTTGGCGCGGTAGGCGGTCCGAAATGGGACAACAACGCGAAGGAGCTTCGTCCGGAAACTGGCTTGCTCGGTATTCGCAAGGAGCTTGGCCTGTTCTCGAACATTCGTCCGGCTACTGTATTCGACTGTTTGAAGGAAGCATCCACGCTGAAGCCTGAAGTGCTGGAAGGTACGGATCTGATCGTCGTTCGCGAGCTGACGGGCGGCATCTATTTTGGCGAGAAATTCCGTCGTGAGGGTGCAGACGGCGAAGAAGCGATTGATACCTGTGTATATAACGTAAAAGAGATTGAACGCATCGTGCGTCAAGCGTTCGATATTGCGATGACTCGCGGCAAGCGTCTTGCTTCCGTTGATAAAGCAAACGTGCTTGAAACTTCACGTCTATGGCGCGAGGTTGTTAACCGGATCGCTCCTGAGTATCCAGAGGTTGAATTGGAGCACGTGCTGGTTGATAACTGTGCCATGCAATTGCTTCGTCGTCCATCGAGCTTTGACGTTATCGTAACGGAAAACATGTTTGGCGATATTCTTAGCGATGAAGCAGCGATGCTGACCGGCTCGATCGGTATGCTTTCCTCCGCTTCGCTTGGTGAGGGCAGCTTTGGTCTATACGAGCCGGTACATGGCTCGGCGCCTGATATTGCTGGACAAGGCATTTCGAATCCAATCGCAACGATTCTATCTGTTGCGCTGATGTTCCGACTAACCTTTGGTTATCATGAAGCGGCTGCGGCAATAGAAGCAGCGGTTAAAGAGGTGCTTGATGCAGGCCACCGCACAGGCGACATTGCTGTCGATAAGAGCAAAGCAATCGGCACAGCGGAGATGGGCGATTTGATCGTAGCAGCGATCAAAAAATAAGTTATAGATTATAATTATTATTAAAAGATATCTGTTCTAATATTGACTTCATTATAGACAAGTGTTACTATTTATGAGGTAAGTCACATAGATGAAGTGACGTAGATAAAAATAAAATTTATGGATAGGTCAAGGAGGATTTCTATAATGACAGAACGTTTGGTAGGTCGTCAGGCCCCTGATTTTTCGATGGAAACAGCAACAGGTGACGGTAAAGATTTCGGTACAGCATCCCTTGCTGATTACAAAGGCAAATGGTTGGTATTGTTCTTCTACCCGCTTGATTTCACATTCGTGTGCCCAACTGAAATTACAGCAATGAGCGCTGCAGCAGCAGAATTCAAGAAGCTTGACACTGAAATTCTTGGTGTAAGCGTAGATAGCAAACACAGTCACCGTGCATGGATCAACACGCCGGTTAACGATAATGGTCTTGGCCAATTGGAATTCCCGCTTGCTGCTGACATCACGAAGAGCGTTGCTCGTGACTACGGCGTATTGATTGAAGAAGAAGGTATCGCGCTTCGCGGCCTATTCATCATCAACCCAGAAGGCGAAGTACAATACCAAGTGGTCAACCATAACAATGTTGGCCGCAGCGTTGAAGAAACGCTTCGCGTATTGCAAGCTCTGCAATCCGGCGGACTTTGCCCAATGAACTGGAAACCAGGTCAACAAACATTGGTTTCGAAATAATAAATTTCGACTCAAACTAAACCCGTGCCATCCATTGGCGCGGGTTTTTTTGTAGTTTTCGCAGTAGTTGGGTCGGTGGTAGAAGAGTGGAATACGAACGAATTATGAAGCAAAAGAAGGAATTTCTAGTCTGCAAAGCGAATATGGTATACTTAGTCGAAAACAAAAGCTAGCGCTTATGAACTAGGTTTACAGTTGCAAGCCTTAGCTGATGCTTACGAAGTATGGTTTCTTTCGCAAACCTTAGCCTATGCTTGCGAAGTATGTTTGCTGTCGCAAACATTTTAGGAGGTCGTCGCCAATGAGTTTTTGCTGTGGAGCGAGTATGATCGGAACGAAGGGCACGCTGAAGCATTTTCGGACGCATATTCATAATGTGCCTATCCTATTTTGCCCGGTATGTCATCGTGTTGATATTCATTATTTAATTGAGAACGAATATGAAATATTAGCCGAATATGCACATGGCGATAGAGCCGCTGAAGTTGATTTTCAGGACTACGTGGAGTATGAGAGCAAGGAATTACTTGAAAACTGTGTTAATCATGAGAATGAGGATCCGATGGAAGTCGTTCACAGTCAGATTGATATGGCGCTTGATTTGCTTTGCTTCGCAAAGCAGATTGAAGATACTGAGTGGCAGCGCGTATTGAAGAAGCGCCTTGGCATGCTGAACAGCAGAAGAAACAAGCTGCGTCAGCGCCGTACGTCCGTTTGATGACTTAAGAAACGAATGGTGGCCTCCTTATCGGAGGCTTTTCTTTTTTTAATTATTAAAAAAATGAGGATGTTCATGAAAAGCACCCCCTTAAATTGAACATCAAGAAACGAATCATAATAGTAGTGAGGTGGAGCGGTTGTTACTTGTGTTGTTCAAACGCTTTCTGCGGAAATCCGTTTCCACGGAAGCTGAGGAGAATGAGCAGAAGCTATCTCCCGAACAATGGGTTGCTCGAATTCGTCAAGATGACGAGCTGCTTCGCGAGCAGTTCATAGCAGACTACAAGCCTTATATTTTGAAAGTTACAAGTCGATTTTGCAAACGGTACATCGATCCGAACAGAGATGATGAATTTAGTGTAGGGCTGTTAGCTTTCAATGAAGCAATTAATCAATATGACAGTCAAGCAGGAAAATCATTTATCGGATTCGCTGAAACCGTCATTCGCCGTCGGCTTATTGATCATGTCCGAAAAGAACAAAGGCATTCGAAGGTTGTGCCCTACAGCATGTTCGATTCAGAGGACGAGGAGCAGCCGCATTACAACTCTGTTGAGACGAAGCAGGCGATGTCAGCTTACGAGGATAAGCTGGCAGAGGATGAGCGGAAGCTGGAAATCGGGGAGCTGAATCAAGAGCTGGGACGCTTCGGCATTTCCTTTGGAGAGCTGGTTGAGCATTCGCCCAAGCATTCAGATTCTAGAAGGCTGCTGATCAGTATTGCTCAGACGCTTGCTAATCATACGAGCATGATGGAGGCACTAAAGCAAACGACGAAGCTTCCGGTGAAGGAGCTTACCGAGCTGGGCGGCGTTTCCCGCAAAACAGTAGAGCGAAATCGAAAATATATCATTGCTATTGCACTTATTATTTCGGGTACATATCCTTTTATGCAAGATTACTTGGATATAACGAATGACCAGTTTGAAACGTATCGGGAGGCGAGCAAATGAAGCGTGGAGTCGTGATGAGCATTCACAAGCAGCATGCTGTTGTCATGACAGCAGACGGCCAATTTTTGCGTGCCCCGCTTTCGAGCACCCCGCAAATTGGCGAAGAAATTACATTCGAAGAGGAATATAAGCAAGCTCGTCACTTTAAATCCGTACACTGGTATTCAGGTGCTGCGGCGGTCGTATTGCTCATGTTAATCCCATTGCTGTTATTCGTACAGCGGGACGCTCATCCTGTTGTCGCCTATCTTAGTATGGATATTAATCCAAGCATTGAAATTGGCGTCGATAAGGACGAGAAGGTTCGTGAGCTTCACGCTCTGAATGAGGACGGCCGTTTGCTTGTTGAAAACCTGCCGTACAAAGGGCTTCATGTGGAGGCGGTAGCCGCCGCTATTTTGGAGCAGGCGAGGGGCTCGCATTATTTGGATACACCGAACAAAGATATTTTCATTACGAGTGTATTGCTAAAGGACACCACGGAGCTCAAGCGTGATTATGAGAAAATGTTGGCGGAAAAAGTCGATCAGACGCTTCGCGCTCTACTGGCAGAGCTTGCTTCTGAAGCGGCATCAGCTAATGTGACGACCTTATCTGTACCGAATGAACTGCGTGATGTGGCGGCGGCAAATGGGATATCTTCGGGTAAAATGGCAGTCTATCTTATGGCGAAGGAAGAAGGCTATAAGCTGGAGCTCGAGCAAATCAAGCAGCAATCGATCGACAAAGTGACAGAGCCGATCGGCGGCGTCCAAACCATTGTGGAAAATGCTTCGGACACAAGCAAAGAGAAGCTCAAGGAGTTGGTTGCTAAGGAGCAGCGGGAGAACGCCAAGAAGCAAAAAGAAGATAAAAAGACAAACGCGATTAAGCCGGCAAACACCCCCAATGCGAGTAAAAGCGAAAAGCCTGTTAAGACGGATAATCCAGACAAAAATGGAGAATGGGACAAAAATCCCGCGTCAAGTCCAGAAGGCGCAAAAAAGCCTGCAGTGACGAGTAAGCCAAAGGGTGATAAGAAGGACGATAAAGATGACGATGATCGTGATGACGATGATCGTAAGAACGATAAAGATATAAATAAAGACAATAATAAGGATCGAAATCGGTCGAATGATGACGACGATGATGACCGCAATGACGGTCGCAACGATAATGACCAAAGCGATAAGCGCGGCAGTCGGGACAACGAAGACCAGGATGACAAGCGCAAGGATGATAAAAGACAGGGTTGGAGCCGCGATCGGGATCAGCGTAACATTTCTGATGACGAAGACAGTAGAGAAAATAGACGCTAGGTCTTTTTTGTGGAGTTTAGTTTTAGGGATAGTCTTGATGCGGGGAAAATTCGTCCTGCCTGAATAAAATTGTCTTTGAATCCGGTATAACACAAAATTCGACAGTATTTCCGATTGACAGAGATTGTAAAACCCTCATATGATTATAATTAATCATTTCCGTTATCCATAGATGTTTCCGGGGAGGAGTACATGATGCAGGCCATTCGAAAGCGCTATTTCCCGGCGCTTGCCGAGTATATCCGAAGTGGAAAGGAAGCATCGTTGTTTCATGCCAATGAACTAGGCAAAGAGCTTTACGGTATTAACCCGGAAGAAATCATTGCGGTGCATGAGGAGTGTATTCAGTCTTTGGCAGCGAATGTTGATTCGGATGAGGGGCTCCGGCTCTATAACCGATCTTTCTTATTTTTAATGGAAATTATGGTGGCTTGCCGTTTTAAGCTTCAGGCGGATCAATCCGCCGAGCAGAAGTTTACCGAGATGCGGGAGATGCTGATTCGTTCCAATCGTTCCTTTGAAATGGTCAAGAACAAGTATGAGAATATATTGCAGCACATGGATAGCGGAATCGCTTTGTTTGACAGCGACGGCATTTTGTCATTTATTAATGTACAAATGGCTAAGCTGCTTGATGTTCCCCGCAAAACGTTGATTGGCTGCAATTTGCGTGAAATACTGAGACATCCAAAGCTGACAAGCTGCACGAAGCGGACAGTGCTCAGGCTCTACAAGGAAATGTTCCTCCGGCACAGCAGGTACTATGAATTTCAACATAAAGACGGGAAGCACTTATTGGTGACAGTTACATATGGCGATCAACTAGATGGCGATTTTTTATTTAGCGTAAAGGACGTATCCGAATATAAGCAGATTGAACAGACGGCGCTGCAAAATGACAAGCTGGCCATGCTTGGGAAAATAGCTGCAGCAATCGCGCATGAAATCCGTAATCCATTAACGAGTATCCGCGGATTTATTCAACTGCTGCGTCCGTATTTGCTCGAAGTGGGCAAAGAGGAATATGCTCGTATTATTTTGACAGAGATTGATAGAGCTAACGATATTATTTATGAATTTTTAAATTCATCTAAACCCTCGGCGCCGATGAAGCAGCTGGTATCTATTGATCATTTAATTAAAGAAGTCGTATTGCTCACTGAAAGTGAAGCGCTGATGCGCAATTGCGAGATAAAATCGGAAAGCTACTGTTCTAATTATCTTGTTTCGATCGATGTGAAGCAGGTGAAGCAGGTTGTTTTGAATATTGTGAAAAACTCCCTCGATGCGATAGAAGAGGTTCAGGGGGAACGAAGAGGACTTATCGAAATTATTACAGGCTGTGACGGTAAGGAAGTTGAAATCAGTATTAGAGACAATGGAAAAGGGATGGAAAAATCAACGTTGAATCGTTTGTTTGATCCATTTTTTACAACGAAGCAAGCAGGTACGGGACTTGGATTGTCCGTTAGCTATCGGATAATCCGCAATCATAACGGAACGATTTGCGTGGACAGCCTAGCGGGGGTCGGTACAAAGTTTAATATTTATTTGCCATTGGCCGAATAAAGGATTAGAATCGGGGTAAAACACCCCGGTTTTTTTGGTTTATATGGGGAAAGCGAGGTTAAGATTAATGAGTATTTCAATTACATACGGAACACGCAGTACAGACCTGACAGCAGCTGACGCGGTTATCAGGTTTATAAGCAAAGAAGAGCTTACGTCAGGCGAGTCGGTTCAGCCGATTCTACAGCCGCAAATAGATGAGGCTCTTCGAGCACTGTACGCCAAAGGATTGTTCAAAGCAGAATCTGAGCAAACAGAGATTGTTTCAAGCCTGGGGCTCTATCCGGCAGCGTATATCGTTTTTTCCGGTCTTGGACAGGAGCGAGAGGCGACTAGCATACGTTTAGCAGCTGCAGCTGCAGCTAAAGCGTTGAAAAAAATAAAAGCCCATTCTATACAAGTAATTTTGCCTGAGTTTTGGCTTAATGACGCAGCTGAAGCGCTAGGCATTGAAAAGACTGCGCAGGCATTAACGGAAGGGCTGCTGCTTGCTCTTCATGTTCGTGAGCCTCTGAAGCGTGAGATGAACGAGCGGTTTACTTTAAAGGATATCACTTATGTACCGATTGGCTCTGGCAATGCTTCCTCTAGTGCTGAATTGTGGGAGCGGGGCATAGCCAAAGGCAAGCTGAATGCGGAAGGCGTTGGCTTCGCGCGGGATCTGACAAATCTGCCTGGCAATGATCTAACGCCTGAGCGCCTCGCTCATCATGCCGAGGAGCTAGCTCGCGAGTTTGACATGGAAATAGAGGTGATAGACGAGTGGAGCGCAGCGGAGCAGCGTATGGGCGGTTTGCTCGGCGTCGGTCAGGGCAGCATTAATCCGCCACGAATGATCGTAATTCATTACAAAGGGGATCCGAGTACGGAAGAGACCTGGGGGTTCATTGGCAAGGGAATTACGTTCGATACGGGCGGGATTTCGCTTAAGCGGGCAGAGGGTATGCAGGAAATGATTTCGGATATGGGAGGAGCGGCAGCCGTACTCGGCGCTATGCGCGTCATCGGCGAGCTGAAACCGAAGGTGAATGTCATAGCTGTAATCCCTACTGCAGAGAATATGCCCTCAGACCGAGCGCTAAAGCCGGGTGATGTGATTTACACGATGAGCGGGTATACGGTCGAAATCGTTAATACGGATGCGGAGGGGCGGCTTGTGCTCGCTGACGGCTTGACGACAGCCATTACACGCGGTGCAACCAAGCTTGTTGATATTGCTACGCTAACAGGGGCGGTATCGGTTGCCCTCGGCAGTCAGGCGACTGGAGCAGTCACTAACAATGAGGAATTATTCCGCAGTGTGCAGAGAGCTTCTGAGCTTGCAGGAGAGCGGATATGGCAGCTTCCGGCTTATCCGGAATATAAGCAGCAGATTAAGAGTGATGCTGCGGATTTGAAAAATAGCGGCGGCCGCTATGCCGGCACGATTACAGGCGGTTTGTTCATTGGCCATTTTGCCGAAGGGCTGCCATGGGTTCATCTGGATATTGGCGGAACAGCTTGGCTTGAGTCGAGCAGAGGCTGGGAGCCAAAGGGTGCGACAGGCGTCATGGTAAGAACATTGATAGAATTGGTTACGCAAGAGGAGTAAGCCAGTATGACATATGAAGAGGTTATGCAAGAGCTGGAGCGCTTTGGAAACGAGCAGACAAAGAGAACCTTTATTCGCCATGGAGCAATGGAGCCCTTATTTGGCGTTAAGATTGGCGATTTGAAGAAGCTTGTAAAATTCGTCAAGAAAGATCAGGAGCTTGCGCTGAAGCTGTTCGAATCCGGAAACAGTGACGCCATGTATTTGGCTGGTCTGACAGTGAATCCGAAGATCGTAACGAAGGAAACGCTGCAGCACTGGGTGAAGCAGGCGTATTGGTATATGATTGCCGAGTACACGGTAGCTGGCGTAGCAGCTGAGAGCAAATACGGACGCGAGCTCGCTCTTGAATGGATCGATTCTCCGGAGGAAATGATTGCTGCCTGCGGTTGGAGCGTATATGTCAATTACTTGACGCTGACACCGGACGAAGAACTCGATCTGCAAGAGGTGAAGCAGCTGCTAAGGCGTGTAGAGGAAACCATTCATCAGGAACAGAATCGTGTTCGTTATACAATGAACAGCTTCGTTATGGCGACAGGCATCTATATAAATGCACTCAGAGCCGAAGCCGAGACGGCAGCCGAGAAGATTGGCAAGGTGCAGGTCGATGTTGGCAATACGGCCTGCAAAGTGCCTATAGCCGTCGATTATATTAAGAAGGCTGTTCGAATGGGAAAGACAGGCGTCAAGAAAAAAACATGTATTTGTTGATTCGGCGAACCGTCTCTTTCGCGAGAGGCGGTTGTTTTAATGTCGAAATGGATTGCGAAAGGAATGAGCTCATGAACGCGCTTGACCGTAGAAAAAATGATCTGCTTGCCTACAATCCTTCAACAACGATTGAAGCGGAAATGCTGGATCGCTATTGGGGCGAGGTTCTAGAACAATATTCAGCTAAACCGCTCGAAGTAAAGCGAGAGCAGGTGGAGACTATGTTCCCGACTGTAAGAGCAGAACGATTAACCTATTGCGGTTATGATGACACACCTATTCATTGCTGGCTGCTCCTGCCCCAGCGTGAGCAGCAGCGAGATCCTCTACCTTGCATCGTAACCTATCCCGGCTACACGTTGGATAAAGGACAGCCAGAGAGGCATGCAGCGTGGCTGCAGCTTGGATATGCGGTGCTTGCCGTTGATGTCCGCGGTCAGGGCGGAGAAACGGGCAGCCTTCTTACGCAAGCGTCCGGCTCAGTTAAGGGCTGGGTAACTCAAGGGATTACGGATATCGGAAGCAGCTACTACCTGGCCGTAACGATGGATGCCGTACGAGCTGTGGATGCTGCTGCCGGGCAGCCGGAAATAGACGCGTCACGAATTGCAGCGGTAGGGGGAAGCCAGGGGGGCGGCTTAGCGCTGCTTGCAGCAGCGTTGAATACAAAGGTGAGCGCAGTAGTGGCCGATATTCCGAATATGTGCAATTTGGATTACGGCATGCTTCATTCAACGGGCTCTTTGACAGAGCTTGCCGCTTATGTTAAGCGGTATCCGGACCAGTTGAACGCGGTATTGGATACACTTGCTTATTTTGACCTGTTAAACCTGGCAGAACGAATTGCTGCGCCAGTTCTGATGTCAGTAGGCTGGAAGGATACGGTTTGTTTGCCTGAGACCGTGTATGCTGTATTCAATCGAATCCGTGCGAGAAAGAAGATCAATGACTATCCATTCTCCGGGCATGAGATCAGCGAATACCAGAAGAGCAAGGCTTATGAATTTATACAAACCGAGTTCAATTTCCCGAGAACATCAATCAATGCTTGAAATGGATGATATCAATGCCAAGATGGTTATGGAAGGGAAGCAGGATATGTACTAGAATATAAAGAAGCTGCAGGGTATAAGAAATTATTGGCGGTTTTATTATAATTCCTTATAGTATGCGAAATCATTTGTAATTTGTGTTCTGATAAACGTATTGAACATGTAAGCAGGCGATATGTATGATGCAGTTCGCCTTAGAAAATAATAGGATGGCAATGAATAGAGAGGGTGGAATTTTCTGCAATGAGCATCCATGATGAGCGTAATCATTCGCCTTGGCAAAGCTACTATGGTCCCAATCTAGGGTATGTGCAGGAGCAATATGAACGTTTTTTGACCGAGCCTGAATCTGTTGAGACGTCGCTTCGCGAGCTGTTTGTTCGCTTTGGAGCGCCTCCTTTTGAATCAATCGGAGCCTCATCGGGCAGTTCAGTCCAATCGAGTCCACAGCAGTCAGCAGCTTATGCTCCTGTTACGGGACCCATTGATTCCAATATGTTGAAGAAGGTCGTCGCTGCGCATCAGCTTATGCTGAATATTCGCAGATATGGCCATTTAGCTGCGGATATAGATCCGCTTGGCCTCAGCCAGGCTGCGGATACGAAGCTGCTTGAACCGGAAACCTTCGGCTTGACGAGGGAGGATCTGGCTGCGATCCCGGCATCGCTTATTTGGGATAATGCACCGGCTTCAATTGCGAACGGCTGGGAAGCCATTACTCGTTTACGGGAAATTTATACCCGCTCTGCGGCTTATGAGTTTACACATATCCATGATGAGAATGAACGCGACTGGCTTCATAAGCATGCGGAATCAGGATCTTTTCCTGCCCCGCTGTCTCCGAAGGAACGCTCGGCGCTGCTTGAGCGGCTTATGGAGGTTGAATATTTCGAAAACTTCCTGCACCGGACCTTTGTTGGTCAGAAGCGCTTTTCCATTGAAGGCGTTGATATGCTTATACCGGTACTTGATGAAATTGTTCGCGCGGTTGCTCATGACGGTGCAAGCAACATCCTTATGGGAATGGCGCATCGCGGTCGCTTGAACGTGCTTGCACACGTCCTTGGCAAGCCGTACGACAAAATTTTCTCGGAATTCCATCATGCTCCGAATAAAGAGATCATTCCATCTGAAGGCTCGATGGGTATTAACTACGGTTGGACCGGCGATGTAAAATACCATCTTGGCGCGGATCGTGCCGTGAAGGAAGGCGAGACTGTTCGCGCGAAGCTGACGCTGGCGAACAACCCGAGCCATCTTGAATTCGTCAATCCAATCGTAGAGGGCTTCACGCGTGCTGCGCAAGAGGATCGAAGCAAGCCAGGCATGCCGGAGCAGGATTTGTCGAGTGCGGTTACGATTTGTATCCACGGCGATGCTGCGTTTATCGGAGAAGGGATTGTCGCGGAGACGCTCAATTTCAATAAATTGCAGGGCTACCGCAACGGCGGCACGCTTCATATTATCGCGAACAATCGCCTTGGGTTTACAACGAACAGCGTAGATTCGCGCTCAACGCACTATGCGAGTGATCTAGCGAAGGGCTTTGACATTCCAATCGTTCACGTCAACGCAGATGATCCGGAAGCATGTCTCGCAGCGGTTCGGTTGGCTTGCGAGTACAGGCTGCGTTTCAATAAAGGTTTTGTCATTGATCTGATCGGCTACCGTCGCTTCGGCCATAATGAAATGGATGATCCAGAAGTAACGCAACCGCTAATGTATATGAAGGTACGCAACCATCCAACAGTAAGCACCCTTTATAGCGAGCACCTTAAAGGCGCAAAGGCGATTACCGAGGAGCAAGTGGAGGAATTACGTCAACGCACGAATGGCAAGCTGCAAGCAGCTTACGATGCGATGAAAGCAAACGAGGACGAACCGAAAATTCGCGGCGAGCAGCGCAAGTCCGTCATTCCTGCGGCTGAAGAGGCGCGGACTGCGGTACCTATTGAAACGCTTCGTGAAATTAATTTAGAACTTTTGAATCGACCGGAGGGCTTTACGGAATATTCGAAGCTGCAGCGTATTTTGCAGCGCCGTGCTACCGCTTTGAATGATGGCGAGAAAGTGGATTGGGCTCATGCAGAGACGCTTGCTTTCGCAACAATTTTAGCAGATGGCACGCCGATCCGTTTGAGCGGTCAGGATTCAGAGCGCGGAACGTTCGCGCATCGTCATATAATGCTTAACGATAACGTAAATGCTGCAAAGTTCTCGCCGCTTCACATGCTGCCGCAGGCAAAAGCATCCTTTGCCGTTCATAACAGCCCGTTGTCGGAGACGGCTGTATTAGGCTTTGAATATGGCTATAACGTCTTTGCGCCGGAAACCTTTGTCATTTGGGAAGCGCAATATGGTGATTTCGCCAACGTTGCCCAGGTTATTTTCGATCAGTTCATTTCCGCAGGCCGCGCGAAATGGTCGCAAAAATCCGGTGTCGTCATTTTGCTGCCGCACGGCTATGAAGGCCAAGGACCAGAGCATTCCAGCGCAAGGCTGGAGCGATTCCTGCAGCTGTCGGCTGATAATAACTGGACGGTTGCGAACCTGACAACGTCCGCTCAATATTTCCACTTGCTCCGTAAGCAAGCTTCGATTCTGGGTACTGAGCATATGCGTCCGCTCGTCCTTATGGCGCCGAAGAGCTTGATTCGTAATCCGCGCGTCGCTTCGCACGGCATGGAGTTCAGTGAAGGCTCCTTTAAGCCGGTGCTGCCTCAGTTCAGCATGACGGAGTCGAAGGATCAGAAGGATAAAGTAAAGCGCCTGATCCTATGCACGGGTAAGGTTGCAATAGATATTGACGAGGCGCTTGCGTCTGCAAATGCGGAAGACTTTGAGTGGCTGCGTGTGGCAAGAGTCGAACAGCTGTATCCTTTCCCGCATGCGGAGATTGAGCGCATCGTGAAGCAATTCGACAAGCTGGAAGAAATCGTTTGGGTACAGGAGGAGCCGCAGAACATGGGCTCATGGAGCTTCATGGAGCCGCGTCTTCGCGCTCTTGCACCGAAGAAGGCTGCTGTTCGCTATGTAGGCAGACCGGATCGTTCCAGCACGGCAAGCGGACATCAAGAGGTACATGCAGCAGAGCAAAAATTGATTATTACAACAGCTTTGAATGGTACGCCAGTTGAAGCAAGTTTGATAAGGGGGTAGTGACTAATGGCTGAAATTATCGTACCAGAATTAGGCGAGTCCATATCAGAGGGAACAATTACGAAATGGTTTGTGAAGGAAGGCGACACCGTTAACCAAGGCGATGTCCTTCTGGAGCTTGAAACGGATAAAGTAAATATTGAAATTAGCGCTGAAAACAGCGGTGTTGTGTCTAGCATTGCGAAGAAGGACGGAGAAGTAGTGCTTGTCGGTGAAGCGATCGGCGCAATTGGCGTTGGAGCAGCAGGCGGTGCATCTGCACCAGCTGCTCCTGCTGCTGAACCGGCGGCAGTTCCAAAAGCGGAAGCCCCTGCACCAGCCCCTGCACCAGCATCTGCTGCGCCGGCAAAAGAAGGAACTGCAGCGATCAACGCTTCGCCGGCTGCTCGCAAGCTAGCCCGTGAGCAAGGTATTGATCTGGCGGAGGTACAAAGCAAAGATCAAATCGGCCGCATTTATCCGGGCGATGTTCGTTCGCACGGACAAGCACCAGTGTCGGCAGGCGCTACGCCAGTTTCTTCAGCTCCGCTTACACAAGCTGAGCCTGCAAGCGCAGCGAAGGACGCCAAGCCGACTGAGCGCAAGCGTATGTCCCGCCGCCGCGTAACGATTGCGAATCGTCTCGTAGAAGCGCAGCGCACAGCAGCTATGCTGACAACGTTCAATGAAGTCGACATGACAGCGATCCTTGATTTGCGCAAACGCCGCAAGCAAGCGTTCTTCGAGAAAAACGACGTAAACCTTGGTTTCATGTCGTTCTTCACGAAAGCGGTAGTCGGCGCGCTGAAAGCTTTCCCGCTGCTTAATGCAGAAATTGACGGCGAAGATATTATCGTCAAAAAATTCTTCGATATCGGTATTGCCGTATCCGCGAAGGAAGGTTTAGTCGTTCCAGTCGTTCGCGATGCGGACCGTCTAAGCTTTGCTGAGATTGAGAAAAACATAGTGGATCTTGCAACGAAAGCAAGAGCAAACACGCTTGCAATCTCCGATCTTCAAGGCGGAAGCTTCACCATCACGAACGGCGGCGTATTCGGTTCCTTGTTATCGACGCCTATCTTGAATACGCCACAAGTCGGTATTCTGGGCATGCACAAAATTCAAGTGCGCCCTGTAGCTATCGACAATGAACGTATGGAAAACCGTCCGATGATGTACATCGCCCTCTCCTACGATCACCGTATTGTAGACGGAAGCGAAGCGGTTCGTTTCCTTGTAACGGTGAAGGAGCTTCTCGAGGATCCGGAGCAGCTTTTGCTGCAAGGTTAATCGATCGCAGGATTAAAAAAAACTGCCCTGATAGCAGCTAATGCTGTCAGGGCAGTTCTTTTTTGTTTGACTCCATGTCAAGAGGATAGAAATGCCTTCTCGCCGGCTGCAGCGGTCATTCTTTTTCGATTATGGTGAAGGATGAAGTAAATGACCGATGTAAACACGATCACAATAGAGGCAAGCATGTACATGGCACTATAACCGAAATGGGAAGCGAGTGCACCAAGCGAATAGGAGCCCAATCCGTAGCCTAGATCGAACAGCAGATAAAAGGTTGCTGTAGCAAGTCCACGGCGGTGAGGCGGCGACGCGAGCACTGCGATTGTTTGGAAGCACGGGAGCAGCGCACCATAACCTAGACCAATGACAGCACCTGAGATAAGCAGCATGACGGGAGAATTAGCGACGCTAAGCAGCAGCATTCCGATAGCGAAAATCGCAATGGCCGGGTAGACGATGACGTGCTCAGAGGCACGGTCCAGCAGCTTGCCGACAATCGGCCTTGGTAATACAATCATAATACCGAAGCAAACAAAGAAGTAGCTGGCGTATTGGTCGATTGCCTGCTCGTGCGCATATACAGACATAAACGTCACGAGTCCGCTGTAGGCGAAGGCGATAATGAATCCGCTTAGCGCGATAGGAACAGCTTTGCGTTCTATGAGGTCACGCCAATGAAGCTTTGTTTTGACCGGCACGTTTGATTTTGGTTCAGAGGCATCAGTGGAATGCTGTTTTTGATTTCGCTTGACGGATGCGACGAGGATGAAAGCAATAAGCGAGCATGCTGCGCACAGGGCGAACATGGCGTTAAAGCCGCCATGTGTAGTAATTGTTAAGCCGACGAACGGTCCAATAATCATCGCGAGGCTCATGAACAAGCTGAAATAGCTGATCCCTTCCCCTTTGCGGTGCTCAGGCATAATGTTGATTGCCGTCGTATTCGTAGACGTAGTTGCGATCGCGAAGGCGCCGCCATGAAGAAAACGGATCAGCAGCAGCATCACATAGCCGAATACGCCAAAATAAGCGACGGAGCATAACAAAAAGAACAGCAGCGAAATGATCATTACTTTATTTTCTCCAAACCTGGTCATAAGCTGACCTGCAAAAGGGCGAAGCAGCACCGCCGCAATGATAAATACGGTCATGGACAAGCCGGCCTGCGTTTCCGTTCCACCGAGTCCGTTCGTGACATAGACCGATAGTGCGGTTGCCAGTGTATAAAAAGCAAAAAATAGAAAAAAACTGCTTAAACAAATTTTGATAAAATCCGCGGTCCACAATTTATTGCTATTCATTCCATGTTCTCCTCTCAGATGACGCCCTTGCTTATCGTGCATTCATTGATGCTGTTCCGCATTTTGATTAATCTTCGCGATGAATCGTTTGAATGCTCTAATCTCATCCTCGGTAATATCTTTTATTATATGCTCAACAAAAGCGCGCTCAACCGGAGCGAGCGTTCGTGCGGAAGATCTTCCTTGATCGGTCACATAGATCAGCTGCGATCTGCGGTCATGCGGATTGGCGGCTCGCCGGACAAGCGATTTGCGCTCCAACTGATCAACGAGACGTGTTATATTGGCTGGATCTTTCTCCGTTCGCTGCGCCAAATCTTTATGGGTGATGCCATCGTGTTCATCGAGGCAAATGAGCAGCGACCACTGCTCGGGCGTAACGTCATGGTCTTGAAAGAGCTGCTGAAGCCGTTGATTGAGACGGCGGCCTGTATTGCTAATAAGATACCCAACCGAGTCCTTTAATTGCATGCCATTCACCTGCTTTGGTTGTATATTTGTTATATCAATAATATGCTTATCAACTAAATGGGTCAATAGCTTTACTTCTTTCATTCGGTTGAAATTATTGCATGCGCTTTAAGGAAGCTGATGCTGCTTGCGATAGTGCTCGGGCGTTAGCTCTGTATGAAGCTTGAAGGCACGGCTGAAATGAGAAGGATGCTTAAAGCCGACGTCGTAGCCGACCTCGGTAATAGGCTTTTTGCTGTCGATTAGCTCGATTTTGGCCTGATAAATGCGACGCTGCATTAGAAATTGAAAGATTGTTGAGCCTGTAACCTCTTTGAACGTTTTTGCCAAATAAAATTTACTCAGATGAAGCTCGGCTTGTATGCTTTCGAGTGTTATATCTTCTGTATAATGGTTCTCCAAATAAGAAATAACGGCCTGCACATGATGCTCCTTGGAGGAGGGGAAGGAGGATTTCTCCTTGAGCGGCTGCTCGCACAGCTCATTAATTTGTATGAGCAGGTCGATGAAGTGCGCATAAAAACGCTGGGTCGAGAAAGGATTTTGCTGTGAATGCAGCTGCTCCAGCTTCAGGAGCGAGGCTTCAATCTGAAGCTTGTCTTCGCCGCGAAGCTGCAGCCGTACGTTTTGAAGCTTCTGGAAGGGAGCCAGCAGATCGGAGGCAAAGGGAGGCTGTATCAATTGCTTGAAATAATACGGATCGAAATGGATCGTGGTGCGGCGGTATTCCGCGCTTGAATCGACGTGTGCCCTGTGCAGCGTCATCCCATGCATCAGCAGCATGTCGCCTGGCTCAAGTACATAAATGCGATCATTGATGAGATAGTTTACTTTTCCGGCATGGAAATAGTAGATTTCATAATGAAAATGAGTGTGGTAGGGGATATGGGCATGAAAGCTGGAGCTGGATGTCATCGTGAAGGGTGTGCCGATTTGATGCTGTGTACCCATGGTTGAACCTCCCCCTTTAAATACCATCATTATACACCAACCACAGTCAAATAAAAGAGTAAACAGGATAATGCGAATGAAGCTGTTTGTGCATGAAAGTGCTACCATTAAAGTAAGCATTACATAAATGGATTAGCTATTTATTTTTAATTATAAAGGAGCGATAGATGGATGCAGGTCGTACGACTAGGTGTCATCGGATTAGGCAACATGGGCAAGGGGCATATTGGCTATATTTTGAAAGGCGAAGTAAAGGATGTGGTGATCGCGGCAGTAAGCGATAATGAACCCGATCGTCTTCAATGGGCGAAGGAGCATATTGGCGAGCAGGTTGGCTTGTTCATGGAGCCTTATGCGATGATGGATTCGGGCTTGATAGATGCGGTACTTATCGCGACTCCGCACTTTTCCCATCCCGAGCTTGCGATTGCATCCTTCGAGCGCGGGCTGCATGTGCTGTGCGAGAAGCCGGCTGGCGTCTACACCAAGCAGGTGCGCGAGATGAACGAGGCGAGCCGCAAAGTGAAAGTGAAGTTCAGCATGATGTACAATCAGCGGACAAATCCTCTCTATGTGAAGCTGAAGGAGCTTATAGATGCAGGAGAGCTTGGAGAGGTGAAGCGGACCAATTGGATTATTACGAATTGGTACCGCTCACAAAGCTACTATGATTCCGGAACGTGGCGCGCGACATGGGCAGGCGAGGGTGGCGGCGTGCTGCTGAATCAAGACCCGCATCAGCTTGATTTGTGGCAGTGGACGATCAGCATGATGCCGAAGCGGGTTCGGGCTTTCTGCTACTTTGGCAAGCATCGCAGCATTGAAGTCGAGGATGACGTAACGGCTTTCGTAGAGTACGAAAATGGCGCAACGGGCGTATTCGTGACGACGACTGGTGAGGCGCCTGGGACGAATAGATTCGAGATCAACGGCGACCGCGGCAAAATCGTGATCGAGAACGATACGCTGACCTTTTGGCGGCTTCGCGTGCCTGAGCCGGAATTTAATAAGCAGTTCACAGGCGGTTTCGGCCAGCCGGAATGCTGGAAATGTGATATTCCCGTCGCTGGCGCCTATCCCGATCATAAAGGCATTACACAAAACTTCGTCAACGCAATCTTATTTGATGAGCAGTTGATCGCTCCGGGCGAGGAAGGAATTAAAGGACTAATGCTATCGAATGCGATGCTGCTGTCTACCTGGACGGATAACTGGGTTGACCTTCCGATTGATGAGGATCTGTTCCATCACTATTTGCAGGATCGTATTGCAAGCTCTGTTTATCAAAAGGAGGCGCTGCAGATATGAGCAAAGCGGACGGAATGAAATACGCCCCGAAGGGCAAGCCGAACAAGGTAGTGGAGCCGGGCCAATTCGTCATTGCGGCAGTCAGCCTGGATCATGGTCATATCTATGGCATGTGCAATGGTCTGGTTGAAGCGGGGGCGAGGTTGAAATGGGTATATGATGCCGATCCCGCCAAGGTAGAGGCGTTTGTGAAGCAATATCCGGAGGTTAAGGTAGCGGAATCGGAGACACAGGTGCTGGAGGATGATGAGGTACAGCTGGTAGCTGCAGCAGCTATTACCTCGCTGCGCGGGCCGCTCGGCGTACGCGTAATGCGCAGCGGCAAACATTATTTTACGGATAAGGCACCGTTTACAACACTGGAACAGCTGGAGGACGCGCGTACTGCCTATGCGGAAACAGGAAAAAAGTACGCCGTATATTATAGCGAGCGTTTGCATGTGGAAAGTGCGGTGTTTGCAGGTCAGCTCATCGAGCAGGGCGCAATTGGCCGAGTTGTACAGGTTATCGGATTAGGTCCGCATCGCTTGAATGCGCCTGCCAGACCGGCATGGTTTTTTGAGAAGGAGCAGTATGGCGGCATTTTATGCGATATTGGCTCGCATCAGGTCGAGCAGTTCCTTTATTTTACGGGCAATCGCAACGCGACTGTTGCGAATAGTAAAATCGCGAATTACGCGAATAAGGATTTTCCTGAGCTTGAGGATTTCGGGGATATGACGCTGGTGGGAGAGAACGGCGCAACCGGCTACTTCCGCGTAGACTGGCTTACTCCAAGCGGTTTGGGCACATGGGGAGATGGACGTACTCTTATTCTCGGCACGGAAGGCTATATCGAGCTGCGCAAATATATTGATATTGCCAGAGATACGGAAGGCGACCAGCTGTACTTGGTGAATGGAGATGGCGAGCAGCATATGCGGCTGAAGGGCAAGGTTGGATATCCGTATTTCGGCCAGCTTATACTGGATTGCTTGAACGGAACGGAGATAGCGATGACGCAGGAGCATACGTTCAAAGCGGCGGAGCTGTCGTTGCTGGCCGAGAAAAATGCGATAAGATTAGAGTAGGTTGTTTCATGGTTCATGATGAGGAGCTTCTCCAATGGCAAAGCCAATGGAGGCTTCTTTTTTTGTTTAGCTGAATTACGATCTTGACGAAAGAGAGCGAAAGTTGTTATACTGATTTAAACGTAATAATTACTATTAACTGACGATGTCGGTTTTTGTTTTCATATATAATCGTAATAATTACGTTTTAAATGAGGGTTAAAGAGGAGATGTACGACCAATGACTTTGAAAAAAATACCGGTTACTGTACTGAGCGGTTATTTGGGTGCTGGCAAAACAACGATCATGAATCATGTATTAAATAATCGTGATGGGTTGAAGGTTGCTGTCATTGTGAATGATTTGAGTGAACTAAATATTGACGCGAGCTTGATCCAAGAAGGAGGCGGCTTGTCGCGCACAGATGAGAAGCTGGTGGAAATGTCAAACGGCTGCATTTGCTGCACGCTCCGGGAGGATTTGCTGAAGGAGGTTGAGAAGCTGGCCAAGGAGAACCGCTTCGACTATATTCTGATCGAATCGACGGGTGTTGGAGAACCAGTGCCTGTTGCACAGACATTCACTTATATCGATGAAGAGCAGGGCATTGATTTGACGCAATTTTGCAGGCTGGATTGTATGGTAACGGTCGTGGATGCTTATCGCTTCTGGCATGATTACTCCTCGGGCGAAACTTTGCTGGACCGCAGTCAGGCTGTAGACGCTGGTGATACCCGCGAGGTTGTCGATCTGCTTATCGATCAAATCGAATTTTGTGATGTGCTTATTTTGAATAAATGCGATCTTGTTGGGGAAGCAGAGTTAGCGGAGCTGGAAAGCGTCCTTCGCGCGCTGCAGCCGCGAGCTACATTCATTCGCACATCCAAAGGGCAGATCGACCCGAAGGAAATTTTGAACACCTCATTGTTCAATTTCGAAGAAGCGAGCCAGTCGGCGGGTTGGATCAAAGAAATGACAGCCCCGGCTCACACGCCTGAGACGGAGGAGTATGGCATTTCCTCCTTTGTCTACGAGCGCGTAAAGCCCTTTCATCCTGAGCGCCTTATGGAGTGGATGGAGGAATGGCCGGAGGAGGTTGTTCGCGCCAAAGGAATGGTATGGCTGGCGTCGCGTCATGAGTTCGCCCAAAGCTTAAGTCAAGCAGGACCTTCGATTCAATTCGGTCCCGCCGGTCGCTGGGCTGCAGCACTGCCGGAAGAAGAACGTAAGCAAGTGCTTCAGGAGGATCCGGAGCTTGCTGCGCTGTGGCATGAGGAATATGGCGACAGGATAAATAAGCTCGTATTTATTGGCATTGAGATGGAAAGGAAAAAGCTGATCGATTCGCTCGATGCATGCTTGCTCACGGATGAGGAGCTTGATACGGAATGGAGCGAGTTTCCTGATCCGTTTCCTAATACGTCTCAAGAGCAGCTGGAAGAGATGCTTCATTAAGGAATGCTTCATCCGAAAAGGCTACCCTTCATAGTAAAACGAAATAACAGAAAAATAGGGCGACTGAGCGCTTAGGTTCAGTCGTTTTATATATGGATGCATAGGAGAGGAAGATGTAGCATGAACCCGCTTTTACATACAAATCGAAGAATTATTGCACGATTGCTCGTGCTGCTGCTTATTGTAGCTCTTATGGCGGCTTGCGGAAAGGAAAATGAAGCCGTCTCATCCGGGGAGAACGGTGCTGCGGAAGCAGAGAAAAGCGTAACGATTATTCGCAACTTCAAAGCGGCAAGCCTTGATCCGCATAACAGCTGGGAGACGCTGCGGGCTGGAATTGTCGAGACGCTGGTACGTTTGGATGAGAACCTGGAAGTAACAGAGTGGTTGGCTACAAAATGGGAAGCAATTGATGAAGTAACCTGGCTATTTACCATACGCGAAGGTGTAACATTCCAGGATGGATCTATTCTTGATGCTGCAGCTGTAAAAGCTTCGTTTGAGCGTGGAATTCTAGCTAGCGGAGTGCTGGCTGGCTCATTGAAAATCGCATCAATGGAGGCTGACGGCAATAAGCTGACAGTGGTAACGACGGAGCCGCATCCGGCGCTGCCGTCGGAGCTAGTGAATCCATATGCATCCGTTATTAGTGTTGCGGCAGAGCAGGTAATGGGAACGGAAGCCTTCAATCTTGCTCCGATTGGTACGGGTCCTTTTAAGGTTGTACACTTTACGCCTAATATTGAAGCGGAGCTTGCTCGTTACGAAGGCTATTGGGACGGCCCTGCGAAATTGAACAAGGTCATTTACAAATTTAATGAAGACAGCTATGTTAGAGCGCTGGCGCTGCAATCGAAGGAAGCGGATATCGTTTATTCCGTTCCGTCCGAAACGGTAGCCACCATCGAGCAGGATCAAGCGCTCCATGTAGAATCGATCGCAGGCTTGCGCGTGCATTATCTGCTCTATAACCAACAAAAGCCGGTAATGGCTGATGTCAGCGTGCGGCAAGCGATAGATTTGCTGCTTAATCGAGAAAGCATAGCGAAGGATATTCTACTTGGCAACGGTACGCCGGCTACGGGGCCGTTCAACTCGAGCCTGCCTTTCGGCATTAAAGAAGCAGCTGCTGAGGCAAAACCGCAATTAGCACTGAAGCTGCTTGAGAATGCCGGCTATAAGCGCAATGCCTCCGACAAGCTGGAGAAGGACGGCAAGGAGCTTGTCTTAGAGCTTGCAACCTATGGTGCGCGTCCGGAGCTTCCGCTTATTGCACAGCTTCTTCAATCTGACGCGGCGAAGATTGGCGTAACGATCAACATTTCAACAGTAGAGAACGCAGATGCCTACATTCGTGAAAATAAAGACTGGGACATCGTCACCTACAGCAATCTATCTGCTCCGCGTGGTGACGGCGGCTATTACTTGAACTCTGCCTTCATGCCAGGCGGTTCATTGAACGGAACGAACGTTGAGAACAAAGCGGTTATGGCTGTCGTAAATAAGCTGAACGCGACAAGCGATGTAGCCGAGCGGGTGAAGCTGACAAAGGAAGCAGTCAGCCTAGTGCTGGAAGATGTCACGCATTCCTATGCCGTTTATCCGAATTTGATCGTTGGCATGAACAATCGTGTTACCGGCTGGAAGCCGGGCCCGGAGGAATACTACATCGTAACGAATTTGATGGATGTGAAGTAAAGTGCTGCAGGTCATCCGTAAGCGCGCGGTTCAGCTTGTATTTGTTCTTTTCTTCTTATCACTGCTTACCTTCATATTAATGAAGCTTGCGCCTGGCGACCCGATTCTCCTTATGCTGGAGGCGGATACGGTTGCCGTCACGAATGAGGAGGAGGCTGCACTGCGGAAGGAGCTTGGCTTCGACAAGCCGGTTGTCGTCCAATACGGAACATGGCTGCTGCAATTGCTCCAGCTTGACCTCGGTTACTCTTATATGAAGGGTAAGCCCGTGCTGGATGAGCTCCTCTATCGGCTGCCTGCAACGCTGCAGCTGACCGCTGGCGGGCTCATCGTAATGCTCATATTTGCGGTCCCTCTGGGCACCTTATCCGCTCGTTATCACGGCAAGCTTCCTGATCATTTAAGCCGAATTTTCGCATTAATAGGAGCCTCGGTGCCTCTATTCTGGCTCGGGTTACTGCTTATTTACTGGTTTGCCTACAAGCTGAGTTGGCTGCCTATGATGGGCAAAGGCTCGTTCAGTCAAATGATTCTTCCAGCGCTTACACTAGGCATAGGCTTATCAGCTGAATATTCACGGCTGCTGCGTGCGGGCTTGCTCGAGAGCATGTCGCAGGAATATATTCGCGCTGCCCGCGCCAGAGGAGTCGCGGAATGGAGGGTGTTGTCTCTTCATGCTATGCGGGCTGCTCTGCTTCCGGTCATTACGGTGTGCGGCATGAGCGTGGGCAGCCTTCTTGCAGGCTCGGTTGTGACAGAAACGCTGTTCTCGTGGCCTGGTCTTGGAACGATGGCAATATCGGCGATTCTCGAACGTGACTATCCGATTATTCAAGGCTTTGTACTGCTCACGGGATTGCTTGTGGTCAGTATCAATCTGCTTGTTGATGTGAGCTATGGTCTGCTCGATCCGCGCACGAGGCATCGGAAAGGAGAACAGTCATGAGGGCTGCGCATACCGATCCAGTTCGTTCAAAGGCATGGCATAAGCGGAGCGGAATGCAAGGAAATGCTCTTATCGTGAGCGGAACTTCTATGCTCGCTGTCATCGTCATGCTTGCTTTCATAAGTCCGTTCATTCTTCAAAATGATCCTTTAACGGTGAACTTGCCGGAGAGGCTGCTCGCGCCAAGCTGGCAGTATCCGCTTGGCACGGATCATTTGGGCAGATGCTTATTCTCGAGGCTGGCGGTCGGCGCTCAAACGACTTTAGGGATAGCGGCTATGGCGTTGGCTGCTGTAACGTTGATCGGCATACCGGTCGGTATGCTGGCGGGTTACCGCCGCGGCTGGATAGACGCGATGCTGATGCGGTTCGTCGATGGGGTCGGCGCATTTCCCGATTTTATTATGGCGATTGCTTTTACAGGATTTTTAGGTCCCAGCTTAACGAATCTGATGCTGTCGATCATTTTGGTCAATTGGATCGGTTATGCCCGTGTCGTACGCGGAATTGTATTGTCGGAGCGCGAGAAGGAATATGTGCTGGCTGCGCGCGCTGCTGGCTGCAGCTCTTGGACGGTTATTTGGCGCCATTTGCTGCCCAATATCATTTCGCCTGTCATCGTGCTTGCGGCGCTCGACATCGGCAAGATGATCCTGATCATTGCTTCATTATCCTATGTGGGCCTTGGCGCGCAGCCTCCTTCTCCGGAATGGGGAGCGATGCTGAGCGACGGACGGCCATACTTCCAAGCGAACGCGACGCTTATGGTTTATCCGGGACTTGCGATTATGCTTGTTGTGATTTCGTGCAGCCTCATTAGCGAAGGTGTGCGCGATCGTCTAGATGTGAGAGGAGGAGCAAGATGAGCCCGAATGAATTAGTGCGTGAGATTGCTAAACCGGCAAAGCGTTCTGCTGCCCCTATTGCATCAATTGAACCGGTGCTGCAGCTTGAAGGTATTTATATATGCGCGGACAAAGGCAAGGAGCACCGACTTCTTGTAAAGGATTTGTCGCTTGTGGTTCGACCAGGAGAAATCGCTGCATTAGTTGGAGAAAGCGGAAGCGGGAAGAGTGTCACCGCTAATGCCATACTCGGCTTACTGCCGCACAGCCTGCGGGTAACGGAGGGTACAATTAGGCTTGTTGGCGAAGATATCGGAGCTCTGTCAGATCGGAAGCGCAGCAAGCTTCGAGGCACTCAGATAGGCTATGTGTTTCAAAACTATCAGAGCAGCTTTACGCCTTTTATAAAAATAGGGATGCAAATGCTGGAAACATTGCGTAGTCATCAGAAAATCTCGCGTAAGGATGCAAAGCAATTCGCGCTTGATTGGTTATTACGGGCGGGACTTCCTGCCGAGCGGGTGTATGACAGCTATCCGTTCCAGCTTAGCGGAGGTCAACTGCAGCGTGCGGCTTTAGCATCGGCTATGATGTTGAAGCCTGCGCTGCTTATTGCCGATGAGCCAACGACTGCGCTTGATCCAATTGCTGGAGAATGCGTCCTCGATTTGCTTGCCAGCCTGCAAGAGCAGACGGGATGCGCGGTGCTTATGATTTCGCATGATTTGCGCCATGTAATGAAGCGAGCAGATTCGATTGCCGTTATGCAAAGCGGCCAGCTTGTAGAGGCCGGACGCGCGGACAATATTATACAAGCAGCGCAGCATCCTTATACACAAATGCTGCTGGAGGCTACGCCGCATCTGGCGGAGATCGAACGGATGCATCAGCGGTCGATGGCTGCTGCATCACGTTTGATGGAAACGAAGGAGGGCAGCGCATGAATGAGCTGTTAACAGTAACAGGATTAAATAAAACGTATGTCAATCAAGGAAGAAGGGTCCATGCGCTCAGAGACATTTCGCTGTTTATTAAAAGGGGTGAATGCTTGGGCGTCGTTGGCGAAAGCGGCAGCGGCAAAAGCACGCTTGTGCGAATACTGCTCGCACTCGAGCACCCGGACAGCGGTGAAGCCTATCTCCATGAAGTGCCGATATTTAAGCTGCAAGGTAAAGCACTTCGCGCCATACGGCGGCATATTCAGGTTGTATTCCAAGATCCATCGGCTGCGCTTAATCAGCGTCTGCCGATCTGGCGCTCGATTATGGAGCCTCTTGATAATTTTAAGGATATCAAACCTTCATTTATTGCAGATATACGTCATTCCCGTCGGGATACGGCGGCCAGGCTGCTGGAGATGGTAGGATTGCAAGCGGAGCATATGGATCGTTATCCGCATGAGCTTAGCGGCGGACAGAAGCAGCGAGTCGCCATTGCGCGCGGCATCAGTCTGGGCCCAAAGCTGCTCATATGCGATGAGCCTACCTCAAGTCTTGACGTATCCGTGCAGGCGCAAATGCTGAAGCTGCTGAAAGAGCTGGGAGGTGAACTTGATATGGCCTACTTATTCATCTCGCATGATATCGCCGCCGTAAGCATGATGAGCGATCGGTTCATCATTATGAAGGAAGGGCAAATCGTTGATCGTTTCCTGCGAGGACAGCTGCTCAGTGAGGATCGGCATGCGTACACGCGTCAGCTTATTGCCGCCGTCATGTGAAGGGTTTGAATAAGAAGCTGTTTTGTATCGTTTAAGCTAAATATGCAAATGCTGATTGTAAATTGACACTATCGTGAATCATTGGTAACATAATCGATAAACGAATTAACGCGCGTTCACAGGAAGAGGGTTTATCGTTGAGCAAGGAAATCAATAGTACGGAAATCGCAAGGCTGGCGGGTGTTTCACGAAGTACGGTCAGCCGCGTCATTAATAATTACGCAAACGTCCCCGAGAAAACAAAGCAAAAGGTCATGAAAGTGATCGAGCAGTATAATTATTATCCGAATTTGTCCGCTCAAGTGCTTGCAGGCAAGCGAACGCGGACAATTGGCCTGTTCATGATCGACTCCGGCCGCGTCTCGGGCGATATGATATCAAGCCTGCTTCTTGCGCGTATTATTGAGAGCGCTTCATCTCAGGGCTACTACGTGCTGACCCATATTTTGAGGGACCCGAAGGAGCAGGAGGAGGCTCGTACAATTAAAGAGAGCTTCTACCAGCGTAGAATTGACGGAGGCATATTTATTGGTGCGGACAATTATGAGCCGATTATCGAGGAGCTCGTTTCAGAGGGCTTTATAATCGCAATCGTGGATCAGCATTTGCCAGGCCGGCATGAGCCGAATCGTATTGTTTTTAATTTTGATAATATAACCGGCGTAGGCCAGGCCATTGATTATTTAGCTGAGCTGGGACATAAGCGAATTGGAATGATTAATGGCGATATGAATAGATATTCGGGACCTTCAAAGTGGGAGGGATTCCAGTTAGCGATGGAGAGACATCGTCTCCCGATCGAGGAGCAATGGATACTGCCAGGAGATTTTGAAGAGGCAAGCGGATATAAAGCGATCAAGGAGCTGTTGAAGACGGCCTCCGAGCTGCCTACGGCTATATTTGCTGCGAATGATAGTGTCGCTTTCGGAGCCATTCGCGCGCTGAAGGAAGCGGGGATACAGGTTCCTCGGGATATATCTATCATTGGATTCGATGATCATACTTTAAGCGTCCACTATAGCCCTCCAGTAACCACGATAAGAGTCGATTTCTCGGAAATGATGGCTGATCTGACGCGCACCTTGATTTCAGGTATCGAGAACGGTGCGGCACCTTTCAATCCAACCGTTGCTGGAACACAGCTGATCGTCCGGGATTCATGCAGAAGGCCAGATGCCAAGGAATAGCTTTGATAAGCTTATGATAACGCTGTCTATTCGACAGTCCTTTTTTCGACAAAAATAAACACGCGTTTACATTTAAAAGCTGCACTGCGCTGCTTGAAAGGGGTGATCGGGATGTAGGCTGGTGGGGAGTTTTTATTTACTATTTTAGCTGTCGCATTGGTTTATGAACCGTATAAGGCTTGCTGCCATGTATAAATTATAGGGAGTGCTTATTTTATGGATAAAAATATTCTCGGAACACGAACCATAACACAAATTGGACTATTAGTGCACGATATTGACGCAACCTCACAGTCGTATGCCGATTTCTTCGGCGTAGAGAAACCGAACTGGTTTTGGACGGATACCGTAGACGTAGCGCAAACGGAATTTAACGGCGAATCCTCGGTTGCTCGAGCAAAGCTTGCATTCTTAGATATGGGCTCGCTGCAGCTGGAGCTGATTGAGCCGGATGAGCATCCGAGCACCTGGAGAGAGCATTTGGATAAGCACGGGGAAGGCCCTCATCATATTGCTTTCGTTGTTGACGGTATGAAGGAAAAGGTCGCTTTGATGGAGAAAAACGGTATGGCTCTTGTCCAAAAAGGAGAGTACACCGGCGGACGCTATGCGTATATGGATACATTTAAGCAGTTGAAAGTAATGCTGGAGCTGCTAGAGAACGATAAGTAAATGCTAGATGGGATAGGAGGAAAGGATATCTATGCGAATTTTAATAACGGGCGCTAACCGGGGGTTAGGCCTCGCATTAGCAGCCGAGGCATGCTCGCGCGGCCATCAGGTGCTGGCAGGCGTTCGTGGACCAGGCTCTTCTGTGAATGGTTTAGATGAACTTAGTCAAAGCTTTCCCCAGCAAGTAATGATTTTGCCGCTGGATGTTGCGGATGAGAATTCCGTCCGTTATGCCTTCGAGCAAGCAGCTAATCGAATTAGCGGCCTCGATGCAGTCATTAACAGCGCAGCTATTCTGCGTGGACGTGAGCAGAAGCTGGAGCAGCTCGAGCTTGATCAAGTGGAGGAATCCTTCCAAACGAATTTGTACGGTCCAATGGCAGTGCTTAAACACTTCCTGCCCCTGCTTCGTCAAGGGGAGCAGCAGACAATCATTAATATTAGCTCCGAAGCGGGCAGTTTTGCAGGCGCTTATGGTGGAGATTATTCTTACGCATTGTCGAAATCCGCGCTAAATATGTTTTCTGCTCAGCTTCGGCGCGAGCTGTCACCACAAGGCTTCCTTGTACATGCCCTGCATCCAGGCTGGATCCGTACGGATATGGGCGGAGAGCAAGCGCCGGGCGATGCAGCCGCGGCGGCCGCTGGCATTATGAACATCATTGAACGGAAGACAGAAGCGCCTTCGGACGCGTTGTTTATCGATCATAACGGAAACCCGATGAGCATGTAAGGATTGGATGTTGTCATCGGATTGCATGATTATGATTTTACAGGATGGCTTAGCCAGAAAACTATGATTTGACTAAATGGAGGTTACTATGAACTATCGCAGACTTGGAAGAACGGGCTTAAAGGTTAGTGAAATCAGCCTTGGCAGCTGGTTAACTTACGGGAACTCCGTTGATGACGGAACAGCGGCGAGAACGATCGCGCAGGCTTATGATTTAGGCATTAATTTCTTCGATACAGCTAACGTCTACATGAGAGGCAAGGCAGAGGAAGTTGTCGGTGAAGCTTTGCGCGGCTATGCCCGTGAATCCTACGTCATTGCAACGAAGGTGTATGGCGATATGGGAGATGGTCCCAACGATAGAGGACTATCTCGCAAGCATATTCTCGAGCAGGCGAATGCGAGCTTAAAGCGGCTTGGTCTGGACTATGTGGATCTCTACTATTGCCACCGTTTTGATCCCAATACGCCGGTTGATGAAACGCTTCGGACGTTGGAGGATCTCGTTCGTTCGGGCAAGATTCTTTATGTGGGTGTAAGCGAATGGACGGCAGCGCAAATGCAGGAGGCGCTTCAGATTGCTGACAAATATTTGTTGGATCGGATTGTCGTCAATCAACCGCAATATCATATGTTCCACCGCACGATTGAGAATGAAATCATTCCACTTGGAGAGCGTAATGGCATAAGTCAGGTTGTATTTTCTCCGCTTGCGCAGGGTGTGCTCACAGGCAAATACAGCTCCGGGAACGCAGGAAAGCCGGAGGGCAGCCGTGCGCTGGATTCCAGCTCCAATATGTATATCGGCGGCTATTTGAGCGATTGGCATTTGTCCCGTGTTGAACAGCTTAAGGCGCTGGCAGCGGAAGCTGGCTGCTCGGTCGCGCAGCTTGCGATTGCCTGGGTGCTGCGCCTTCCGAATATCGCAAGCGCTTTGGTAGGCGCCAGCCGTCCCGAGCAAATTATTGAAAACAGCAAAGCGAGCGAAGTAAAGCTCTCTGACGAGCTGCTGTTGGGTATAGAGTCTATTTTGGGTGAATAATGTGGAGCAGCAGGAGAATCTACCAACAAGCGCGGCTGCAGCAGCACCTTCTAATAAGGCCGTGCAGTTGAGTGAGGAGGCTGGCGTGGAATTCGAGGTTGGTGAACGTTTGAAGGTGAATCAGGTAGGTTATGGCGTAGTAGATAAAAAAATCGGGCTTGTCGAAGGAATTCTTCCCGACGCAGCTGCATTCACTCTTGTCGATGTCAAAAGCGGGAAGACCGTATTTACCGGAAGCATATCCTCCCCCATTGCGGATGAGGCATCGCAGCAAATTATAAGAAGAGCGGATTTCTCCGTATTTCAGACAGCTGGCGAATATCAGCTTGCAGCAGAGGGAGCCGGGAGCTCTTATCCGTTTCGATTAAGCGCTAATCCTTATGAGGAGGCATTAGCCGTCATGCTGCGCTCCTATACGCTGCAGCGGTCTAATGCAGATATTAGGGATCCGGTTACAGGCTTGAAGCTGAAGGCAGGTCATTCCCAGGATGCAAAGGCGGAGCTTTTCTTTGAAGATGGGGTTTCTCGCAAGGGAGATGTGATCGATGTTTCAGGCGGCTGGTATGATGCTGGCGATTTCGGTAAGTACATACCTCCTGCGGCTGTGACAGTCGGCCAGCTTTTGCTTGCTTACGATATGAATCCTGCAGCTTTTCCTATCGGACAATTAAAGCTGCCGGAAGAACTAAGGCCTCAAAGACAAGGAAAGCTGATGCCTGATATTCTCGTTGAGGTGAAATATGAGCTGGACTGGATGCTGCGCATGCAGCGCATGGATGGAGCTGTCTATCACAAGGTAGGCGGCGCTCTCTGGCCCGGTTTTGTTACACCGGATTGTGATGCGCAGACAAGATACGTATATGGGTTGTCTACCTACGGCACGGCCCAATTTGCGGCAGCGACCGCGCTTGCCGCGCGTATATACATGCCGCATGACGAGAAGTTCGCCGCTCAGCTCTTGAATGCGGCAGAGAAAGCCCAGAGCTGGTTAACGAAAAACCAGTCCGCGTTTTTTCGGCAGGACCCAGGGCAGAACAACGGCTCGGGGCCTTATGACAAAGCTACGGATGAGGAAGAACGCATGTGGGCGCTGGCAGAGCTGCATCGCACGACAGGCAAAGCCAGCTACAACGAATTGCTGACGAAGCAGTATTCCGATTTAATGGCTGGGCCGCCAAAGCCGGTTAATTGGGGCAATGCGCAGCTGTTAGGGCAATGGGCATACTTCAGCTCAGAGAATACCGATGAGCAGTGGAAGGAGCGAATTCGGGCGGCGGTGACAAACCGGGCAGAGGAGCTTGTCCGGCAAGCAGAGGCAGACGGCTACTTGAATACGTTGTCGCTAACCGAGTATACATGGGCGTCGGTCAAAGCAGGCGCAGCGTACGGCTGCATGCTGCTAATCGCAGATCGGATGCAGCCTGACGAGAACTATGTAGATATTGCTCGTGAACAGCTGCATCATGTATTCGGCCGCAGCGCAACAGGCTATAGCTATGTGACCGGCATCGGCAGCCGCTTTCCGGTAGCGCCTCATCATCGGACCAATGCCGCAACGGGAGTAACGATTCCTGGACTGGTTGTTGGGGGACCAAACCGTTACGGAGGCGATCCGGATTTGGATGCGGTCAAGGAGGGGCTTGCGCCAGCGAAGGCGTATTTGGACGTAAGGGGCTCTTTTTCAAGCAATGAATATGCGATAGACTACAATGCGCCGGTTGTTATGCTGACATCGTTTTTTGTGAATGGCTGACATAGTGCAATCAACTTCATCAGCTTTTTGCTAACCTCATATTACGATAACTGGATCTTATAGCTCCAGCAAATCAACAGCAATATAGCGAATGCCTCTGTCTTTTTACCGTGTATGGGGGGGATAGAAATAACTACCTATTCATTTGACTCTACTAACAAAAAAAAGCTAAGTTGAGGCAATCGAAGCTGCCTGAAACTTAGCTTTTCTTATAATATCCTATTCAACGAAATCACTTGGTATCCATCCCGAACAGATTCGTGCCGATGAAGCGCTGCCATTCTTGATTGTTGTTATTTAACTTTTCATTTGTATTGGTTCTCATCTTATCGGTGAGTTCGTCAGAAAATTCAACGTGAGCGGAACCGTCATAATAAAGAGGGAAATCTTTGTTTGGATCAATCATGCTTTCACCTCCCACTATAAAGTAATGTTTTCTCCTGTTTTCTCGCTCTTACTTAGAGCCTTTTCTCGGAAGTTCATATAGATACGTAAATCTGCGTATTCTTTCGTTGGCATTACAGGAATGGCTCCTTGCAATATTATGGATACACCATATTATACTTAAATTTATTGATTAAAGGGAAGCTGCAGCTGGCAGCTCCCGAAACTACTTCGATCATTTGTGGATTTCTAGGTTTTAAAACCGTTTGGCTAGCTCTTTGGCCTGGGTGATAGCTTTTTCTTTGATGTCTTGGGCTTTATCGGGCGTTACGGCCATGCCTTCAACAAAAATTCCTTCAAAAGACGGAACGCCATGGAATTGCATGATCTTCTGCAGGTAGCTGTGGCCGCTTTCGAAGCCCGCAGCAGGCCCTTCGGAGTAAATCCCGCCCCTGGCTTGAATATGAAGCGCCTTTTTGCCCGTTAACAAGCCCTCGGGACCCTTATCGGTATATTTAAACGTTTTACCCGCTACACATATTGCATCGATGTATGCTTTTAGAACAGGCGGGAAAGAAAAGTTCCACATGGGCGTAACAAATACATATTTGTCGGCAGCTACATACTGATCGACAATTTCATTGAGGCGCGCAATTTTGGAGCTCTCCGTATTGGCCAGCTGATCAAAAGAAGAACCCGATCGCAGCTTTCCCCAGCCGCTGAAGATATCGGCATCGATAGGAGGAATGTTCGATCTATACAGATCCAAATGAATGACTTCATCCGTCGAATTGGCTTGCCTATAGGCTTCGATAAATTCTTTACCGACTGCCATACTGAACGAGGTTTGATGGTCATGAGGATGTGCAGTGATATACAATACAGTTGCCATTAATAAAATCGTCCCTTCTGTGAACATGTTTTTAATATTGGAGTATGGCTCATTTTCAAATAACCATATATTATTGTTTTCTATATTTCCACCGGCTATTCGCGTTATTTGTACTTCCGGAAAATTTGGATTTCTATGCCGCACGCAGGCGATGTAAAGTGCAATAGACCCGAACAAGAAGTGCCCCATTAATGGGCATCACCTGATTTCAGGGGATGGGAGAAATTCTTAAAAGGGAAGAACGAAATCATCAAACAAAGGATCAAAATGAACGCTTTATGAGATAGCTATAATCCCATATCGGGAAGAGAGGCAAGTGGTGGATTAGCGTTTCCTCGTGAAAACGCCAATACAGTCATGAAAAAAACCAGTCAAACACGTTAATTTCGTGTTTGACTGGTTTTGGTTTCAACGTATTTTTTATAGATAAATTGCTTTGCCCGTTTTGGACGACTCGTAAATTGCCTCAAGAATTTGCGAGACAACAAAGGCTTGCTCCGGCGTCACGACAGGCTCAGTGTCCTCATCGATCGCCTTCAGCCACATTCTCATTTCGAGATCTGCTTCACTCTCGGTTTGGCCGTCGTAGAAAGCAACGCCGCCAGCCTTCAAATCCACATTTGTTGTAAACAAGCGGCTGTGCTTCTCACCGTTAATGCGAAGGCCATCCTTCATGTCCGCTCCGCCCTCAGTTCCCGACAAGGTGCATTTCGCTTCATCGACTTCAAGCGTGTTCAGCGCCCAGCTTGACTCTAGCACGATTGTAGCGCCGTTCTCCATCACGATCATTCCGAATGCGGAGTCCTCGACAGTGAATTTGGCAGGATCCCACGGGCCCCAAGCGTTTGCCGCATTCTCACGCTGCGAAAGCTTGTGGTACGAGGTGCCTAGAACGACCTTCGGCTTGTAGTTGTCTAGCATCCAGAGCGTCAAATCGAGCGCGTGCGTGCCGATATCGATAAGCGGACCGCCGCCTTGCTTTTCTTCATCAAGGAACACGCCCCATGTAGGTACCGCGCGGCGACGAATCGCATGCGCCTTAGCGTAGTAGATGTCTCCGAGCTCGCCTGCTGCGCAAAGCTTTTTCAAATGCTGGCTATCTGGACGGAAACGGTTGTTATAGCCAACAGTCAGCTTCTTGCCTGTGCGGCGTGCGGCATCGACCATACGCTGAGCATCATGAGCAGTCTTCGCCATCGGCTTTTCGCTCATCACATGCTTGCCAGCTTCCAAAGCATCAATCGCAATGTCGGCGTGCGAGTCATTCGGTGTGCAGACATGAACGATATCAATGGAGGAATCCGTCAGCATTTCTTTATAATCTGTGTAAACTTTGGCGCCTTCAGATCCATAGGTTGCCGCTGCATCAATTGCGCGTTGCTGGACGATATCACAGAACGCAACGATTTCCACGTTTTTTAATTTCTTCAAGCTTGGCAAATGCTTGCCGTTTGCAATTCCGCCGCAGCCAACAATAGCAATATGATAAATTTTGGACATCATAAGTTCCTCCTGAATTTTCATAAGTGTTTTTATTTACTAGTTTGTTGAAGCTTGCTCCTCCGGTATTCGGAAGGGGTTATACCGAACTTTTTGCGAAAAACAGCATGAAGGTAGTTACCGCCCGCAAAGCCGGCTTGTTTGGCTATCGCCTCAATAGACCGCTCGGTGCTCTCAAGCTCCCGGCATACGATTGAAAGGCGAATATCCTCCAGTACGCGAGTAAAGGTATGCCCCTGATGAAGCTCTTTAAACAGCCGCTGAATATGTCTTGTGCTCATATTGAGCTTATCCGCAACGTCTTCCAGCGTAATTGCGCCGTCATAGTTGGCGTTAATAAACTCCATAGCAAGCCGGTAACGATAAGCCTTCATATCTCGGGTAGGAAACTGTTTTTGCTCGTTTGCCGTATCGTAGGCTCGTACGGCCCGCAGCAAAATTTGCACAACCGTTTGCTTAATCGTGGTGTAGCTGCCAACGAAGTTATCGCTGCAGGCACGGTAGGCCTCGAGAAATCGCGGCATCGCTTGATGCACGTCCGAGGTTGGATGCAGCGGAAGCGTTCTTAGCTTCTCGATGCAATCGCGCGCTTCGGCTGCTTCCCAGTCATCGTAATCGTGTCGTCCGTCACTTTCGCCACCCGTCTTACGTTCGATAATATCGACATGAAGACAAAGCTCATCCATCGCTTCATATGCATCCGCTTCCTGATAATGCATAACGTCAGGTCCGGTCAAATAAAATATGCCCGGTCTGAGCTCGTACTCCTGATCCACGATAATGACCTTCCCTTTGCCCTGCGGAATGAAGTGAAATTCATATTCCGCATGCTTATGAAAGCCTACGATCCGGCCAGGGGGAAATTGCGTCAGATGGAAGCGCAGCACGTGAATGTCGTAGGCTCCCCACTGAATGCGAAGCTCCAGACGCTCCAGCGCATCCTGGCGTTCCCGCATAACCTCATAAGGAAAGCTAGGCATGTCGATTCCTCCTGGCAATTTATCCACAATAACACAGTATTACTTGTCAAGCTCCTCTAATTGTACAGCACGATGCTCACGAGCGGACCGGTTCGATGCTTCCATCAGCTTCGTTAAGTCGACCGCTAGGCTAATATTTTCGTCTGCTGTCGTATCGTTCTGAATATGCTGTACCCACTGATGGAAAGCGCCTTCTCTGTTTGCTGGAATCTGTTGCTGAGTCCATTGCTCAGATGAATTGGCGCCTTCGACGGATGTGCGAAGCAGAAGCTTGCTGTCAGGTGTACCGTACATGAGCGCTCCCTCCGTGCCATGCACCTCGATAGTGAACGGAGAATGGCTATTGACGAACCCTGCTTCTACGATGCCAACCGCTCCGGAAGAAGTAGACAAGATGGCGACCGCGTTATCCTCTACTTGTTTGCCGGTTACATAACCAAAATGTGCCGATACCTCGCGAGGCAGCTCATTTAAAAACAGTCTGGTCAAGTACATGGGATGGCAGCCGAGGTCGATCAGAGCGCCGCCGCCGCATTCTTCCAAGCTGTAGAAATGCTCAGGAAGCCAGCCTGCGGTTGCGCCATTATGCGATAAGCGGGCACGGACGAGCGTAATCTTGCCAAGCAAACCTTTTGATAAAATGTCACGAATGGCGAGCGTATAGCCGTCATTTAATCGAGGCAGTGACACCGTTAATTTTACATTATTTTTGGATACTTCGTCCAAAATAACGTTAACTTCCTTCAGCGTCGTTGCTACGACCTTCTCGGTGAAAATATGCTTGCCCGCTTTGGCGGCAGCCACCATAACCTCCTGATGCATCGTGGTTGGCGCATCAACGATAACGGCATCGATATCGCCGCGCTGCAGCATCTCTTCTAGGCTCGAATAGAACGGAACGCCAAGCTTCTCAGCCGCCTCTTGTCCGCGCTCTGCGGATTCATCCCAGACGGCAGCGATTTCCGTATCCGGATACTCCTGCGCTTGCTTCGTATAATCCCATGCGTGCACGTGCCAAAAGCTGATTTTACCAATTCGAATCATCGGTCTCTCTCTCCCCGCGCGTTCATAAGTGAGGGTAATGAATGGTATATAAATTTATGACAACAAGTACAATTTATCATATTCGCATTCTTATTATTAGTGTAATTTAATGACTAGTGATATACAAAATTACGACATGATTAAGTGGTTATACATAATGCTTACGATAATCGCGAGGGGAGGCATGGGTTATTTTAATGATGTAGTCAGAGAAGGTAAATCCGGTTATTTCCTTAAACATGCGGCTCAAGTAAAAGGGGCTTATAAAAAAATGCTCAGCAATTGCGTCAAGTCGGAGAGGCTCTGCAAAGTGAGCTTTGATGTGACGGACCACCTCGGATATTTTGGCATGCATTGGTGTTGCATGTGGAGTGGAGCAGGCTCATGCTGCTGCAGGTATCTGGCCGCGTTCAGCAGCAGTCCGGCAACCGCATAGTTCGGAATGAGCTCATAGCCAGTCGGCTTAAGACGGATTTCCGAAAGCATCTGTCGCATAATTTGCTCAACAGCCAGCTGCTCCTGCCGCGGCAAACGGACAATATGGCTTTGGTGCTCGAATAGGCAAGAGAGCTTATTGCCAATGGCGTAATCGGCAAAGTAACTTCGGTGCATTTCGAATGGCTGCTCAATACGGAGCACGGCGCAGACTATTTCCGCAGATGGCACCGCAACAAGCAGAACAGAGGCGGCCTGCTCGTGCATAAGTCGACGCATCACTTCGATCTCGTGAACTTCTGGATCGGCTCGCAGCCGGAGTCGGTATTTGCCTTCGGGGATCTGCTGTTCTATGGACGCGAAAATGCGGAAGCTCGCGGCGAAACGCAATTTTATGAACGCGCGACAGGAAACCCGATTGCCGAGAACGATCCTTTTGCGTTACACTTGGATAAAAATGACCATTTGAAAGCGATGTATTTGGATGCGGAGCATGAATATGGATATCGCCGCGATTAGAGCGTGTTCGGCGACGGCATTAATATTGAAGATACGATGGGCGTACTCAGGAAAAAACGATCAACGTATTCCCGATGTTTGACTCTCCATACGAGGTTGAGGTCGTGGAGGGCGTCGGCGGTCATGGCGTCGGCGATCCGGTATTGCTGAACGATTTGTTCGGTACGCCGGTGGAGGATAAATTGAACCGGGCGGCTAATCACGTTGACGGCGCGCGTTCGATTCTGACTGGCATCGCAGCGAACCGCTCGATCCAGACCGGCCTTACAGTAGAGATCGACGATCTGGTGAAGTTTCATAGATAGGATATTGGGGGAAAGCTCGGATGAAGCCATTTATGGACGACAATTTTTTGCTATCGAACGAAACGGCTGTACGGTTATATCATGATTTTGCGAAAAGCATGCCGATTATTGATTATCACTGCCATTTGAGCCCGCAGCAAATTTATGAGAATACAAGCTTTTCAAATTTGACCGAGGCTTGGCTTTACGGTGATCATTACAAATGGCGGGCGATGCGCGCGAATGGCGTGGAAGAGCAATACGTTACCGGCGGCGCTGGCGTCACCGATTACGAGCGCTTCGAGGCTTGGACAAGGACTGTCCCGCAGACGATCGGCAATCCACTCTATCAATGGTCTCATTTGGAGCTTCGCCGGTATTTTGATGTGTACGAGCTTATTAATGAGAAGAATGCGCCTATGATTTGGGAGCAGGTGAATGCGAAGCTGACAAGCGGCAGCTTTAAAGCGCGCGATTTGATCAAAATGTCTAACGTTGAAGTCATTTGTACAACCGATGATCCGATAGACTCACTTGAATATCATATCGCGATTAAAGGACTGAAGGACTTCGACGTGCAGGTGCTGCCGTCGTTCCGCCCGGATAAAGCGCTGGAAATTAACCGTCCGACCTTCCTGGAGTGGATCGGCAAGCTTGAAGCTTCTGTATCGGGCAGAATTGACAGCTACGACGCGCTGCTTGACGCGCTGGAGGCGAGAGTGAAGTTTTTCCACGAGGTCGGCTGCAAGGTATCCGATCATGCGCTTGATTATGTCGCTTATGCGGAAACGACGAAAGCCGAGGCTGCCGCGATCTTTGCCAAAGCGCTGAAGGGCGGGCAGGTTAGCCTGGAGGAGGAAAAGCAGTACAAAACGTATACGCTGCTCTTCTTGGGACGGCTGTATGCCGAGCGGGGCTGGGCGATGCAGTTCCATATTAACGCGGCCCGCAACAACAGCGCGCGCATGCTGGGCAAGCTTGGACCGGATACGGGCTTCGATTCCATTAATGACAGCCCGGTTGCTTATCCGCTTGTCAGGCTGCTGGGAGCGCTCGATGCGGACGACGCGCTCCCGAAGACAATTTTGTATTCGCTTAATGCGAAGGACAATGATGTGCTTGGCTCGATTATCGGCAGCTTCCAGGGCGGCGGTATTCCGGGCAAAATACAGCTGGGCTCGGCATGGTGGTTCAACGATACGAAGAACGGCATGCTCGACCAAATGAATGCGCTTGCTAATTTAGGTTTGCTTAGCCGCTTCGTCGGCATGCTGACCGATTCGCGCAGCTTCCTTTCCTATACTAGACACGAATATTTCAGACGCATTCTCTGCAATCTGCTAGGCGAATGGGTGGAGAATGGAGAGGCGCCGCAGGATATGGAGCTGCTTGGGGATATGGTTCAGAACATCTCCTACCGCAACGCGAAGGCTTACTTCGGATTTTAATGGTCAAGGAGCGTTCTGCACTTCCGCCAGCTTGGTCTCGGCGGATGCTGCAGAACGTTTTTTTATATCTAATCGGTAAACCTGCATCATATACTTTAGCATTTGCGGTCCTGCTATATTTGCAGCTATTCCAAAAATTTCGGAATGGGCCGTTTTTCTGCAAATCAAATAAAACGCGGCTCCGCCAATAAGCTCGAAGGCAAGAAACTCCTTCCACTTCCATGCGGGAATGACGTAGACGGTAAATGGTTTGTTACTGGCAGCTTGTTTGCCCAAATGACAGCCTCCCTGCGCATATAAGCGCGTTCCAATCGTAATTAGGGTATGCGCAGGGCTTATCCATCATACTTAATTATTTATTAGAGCAGATTGAGAAGAAGTTGTCGGCAGGCGGGGAAAATGCGGCAGAAGCGGAGTGCGAATACATCGATTATGCCGGTAATGTGATGAATTGGTAGCAGTCGAAAATAAAAGAGAAGGCATACGGCCAGCCGCATGCCTTCCCACTTTCCTCTATTTACTGGATGCCAGCTTATCGAATGCGCGGCGAAGGATGAGCAGCATGTCGTCGATGTCCTTCTGCGTGACGATCAGCGGTGGAACCAGCCGGACCGTTGAAGGGTTCGGCGCGTTGATGAGCAAGCCCTCGCGCAGGCAAATCGACGCAAGCTGCGGGCCCGCGCCTTCCGGGACGTCGAATGCCAGCAGCAAGCCTTTGCCGCGAATATTCGTGATCGGGTATTGCTTGGCAAGATCAGCGAGTGCTTTGGTCAAGTACTTACCTTGCACCTCCGCATTGCCGGACAAATTTCGTTCGAGCAGCTCTTTCAGAACGGCGAGCCCTGCCGCCATGGCAAGCGGCTGACCGCTGTACGTTCCTCCTTGATCGCCAGGCTCGAACAGATCGTATTTGCTCCTGGTAAGCATCGCGGACAGCGGGAAGCCGCCGCCGATCCCTTTGCCAAGCGTCATCACATCGGGCTCAATGCCGTAATGCTCGTAGGCGAACAGCTTGCCTGTTCTGCCCATTCCAGTCTGAATTTCATCGAAGATAAGAAGCATGCCGTACATGTCGCAGATTTTGCGAAGACCGTACAAATAAGCTTCATCGACCTCATGAACACCGCCTTCTCCCTGCACAAGCTCAACCATAATCGCACAGGTGTTGTTATTCACGGCTGCGAAGCAAGCATCCAGATCATTGATCGGCACATGCTTGAAGCCATCCACCTTCGGAGCGTAGAGCTCCTTCCATTGCGGCTTGCCGGTTGCCGACATTGTCGCTAAGGTGCGTCCGTGGAAGCTGTTCGTAAGCGTAATGATTTCGTATGCGCCACTCATATTGACCTTGCCATGCTTTCTGGCCAGCTTTATGGCGCTTTCGTTCGCTTCCGCTCCGCTGCTGGCGAAGAATACTTTATCCATTCCGCTAACTTTGGTTAATTGATCAGCGAATTCAATCATAGGTTTATTATAGTAGCCGGGACTGGCGTGGACCAAGGTTGCAGCCTGGCGCGTCAGCGCCTTCTGCAGAGCAGCGGGGGAATGCCCCAAGCTCGTAACCGCCCAGCCACCGACAAAATCTAAGAAACGATTGCCTTCTGTATCCCACAACACCATTCCCTCGCCGCGTTCCATCACGATGTCAGGCCGTCTGGCCGTGAACAACACCGACTTTTCTGCCGTAGCGAGTAAATCACTGGTTAATGAATTTTCCATTTGAATCATGACGAGCCTCCCGTTAGTTCAATGTATTGTATAAATATACAACTTTAAGCATAAAAATTCAACATGATATTCGCTAATTCATAAATATGACATCATTGCTCCTAACCATAACAATGACTCTATAAAAGACAGAGCTTAGGATAAAGTCCAAATTGGATCATGCAAATCTATCAAAAAGTCAGGAGTGAGCGAGAATGTGGAATGGAGACGCATTGTTGGAAAAGCTGTATGAGGAGGCGATTAACTGTCATAGGAGCCAGTCTGAAGCAGAGCTGCCGAATGAACGGAGACCAAAGCTTAAGGCGGCTCTTCGTGATGCGATAGGCTCCTTCGAGCGTAATGCCGGACATGCTCCTATGCTGCTAGAGCGCGTAGATTGTGACGGCTACATCCGTGAGCGCGTGGAGTTGTCCGCGACGCCAGGGCTGACCTTCGGGGCGTATGTTCTGCTCCCGAATAACTCCAGAGGTCCGCTGCCTGGCGTGCTGGCTTTGCATGGCCATGGCTACGGCAGCCGTGAAATTGTCGGGCTGCTGCCGGACGGCTCGCCGGATGAGAAGCAGCCGGGCATTCATCAGCATTTTGCGCTGCAGTTGGTGAAGAGAGGGATGGCCGTCATCGCGCCGGATGTGATCGGTTTCGGGGAGCGCAGACTGCTGGCCGATCTTGCGGTCAATCCGGACGCGCCAAACTCATGCTACCGGCTGTCAACACAGCTGATGATGCTGGGCAAGACGTTAACGGGCTTGCGCGTAACCGAAGCGCTGAAGGCCTATCATTATTTGGCGTCTAGACCGGAGATCGACAGCGGACGCATCGGCGCGATGGGCTTTTCGGGGGGTGCTCTTATCGGCTTTGTCACCGCCGTATTAGAAGCGAGAATGCACTCGGTCGTCTTAACCGGGTTTACAAATGCCGTTAAAGACAGCATATTTGCCGTGCATCATTGCATTGATAACTATACGCCTGGCTTGCTCATGCATGCCGAACTGCCGGAGCTGATCGGCCTGATCGCGCCGCGCCCCTTGTTCCTCGAGTCAGGCGATAAGGACCCGATCTTTCCGGTTGACGGCTTCCGCAAGGCGGCTGCGGACATTCAGGCCATTTATGATGCGGACGGAGCCGGGGCGATGCTGGAGACGGATGTGTTCCCAGGAGCCCATGAAATCAGCGGGCGCAGAGCTTATGATTGGCTGAAGAGGTCGTTAGGGGCGGGCGGGGCATAGAGTATTTCAAACGAAAGGTAATAGGTGATAGGAGGATTCGCACGTTTAAATTATAGCGATCAACATAGTTATTTTACTAGCCTAGCAGATCGCGGTGTTAGAGAAGATGAGTTAAGTTGGTTCATATAACAACTTTGACCGGTAAAGAGTCCTATTGGGGTATCGGCGCACGAATAGGCATATTAATGTCCGAATTTCAGCTCATATACTGCTTCCGAAATTTTGACGGGGGCAGTCCGATTTGCTGCGTGAAGCAGTTGGAGAAGTAAGGGACGTTCTCGAAGCCGACCTGCTGCGCGATTTGTGCGACGGGCCATTCGGTCTTCAGCAGCAGCAGCTTCGCTTGCTCAAGCCGGTATTTCGTTAAATATTCGACCGGCGTCATGCCATATACCTGCTTCATGCAGCGGGTAATGTAGTTGTAGTGAAAATTTAGTGTGTCGCTCATCGTCTTGCTTGTGATTTCGGAGCGGTAATTGTTTTTAATGTAGGCCTCAGCCTTTTCCGCTAGCGTAACTACAGGACTCGTATAGCTGTCGTTTTGCCGCAAATCCATCATGCGCAGCAGCTCCTCGAAGGTCTGCTGCTGTGTCCAGAAGGCGCTCGATTGGCGCTCTCCTCCCGCTTTGTTAAGCGTCCGCATCAGCCGGAACGCTTGCTCGGGGTAGGGGAGCGTCCATTTTTTTTGTAAATGCAGCTGGTACGGCGTTGTCAGGAACTTTGAGTAATGGGCATCATGATTTAAGCTCACGTGCTCCTGAGCGGATTGCTGCCACTCTCCGAGCGCCTGAAAATGCACCCAATAAAAGCGCGTCTGCTCCTCAGTCGGCTTGACGGAATAATGATAGCGATCCGGCAGCAGCAGCACGGTCTGCCCGGCGGTCAAGCTCCATTGCTCCTCCTCTTCTGCAACAAACAAACACCCCGATTCTATTATAATGAGGTCGAAAACGCCAAGGTGCTTGCGGCTCGGATGCTGGTCGCCCGGCTCGTGAAGCGTCACACCGCTTTCCAGAAAATACGGCAGCGGCGGCGCGTTGAAATAGACATGCTCGGATGCTTCCATGATGTAAAGCCTCCTGTTTTGTTTGTGTGATATTTTATAAGAAATAGGTTTTTATCATTTATAGTTTTGTAATATTGTAACGCATACAATAGAATTCGGCAGTATGAAAATTTCAAGTTGGAGAGGTGCGATATCGTATGGGACAAACCGCAAGCGCAGATAAAGCAATGCCGGTTTCGCTGAAGCAGGTGCAAATCAAGGATGATTTCTGGAATTATTATATTGATTTGGTTCGGGACGTCGTCGTGCCTTATCAATGGGAAGCGATAAATGACCGGGTAGAGGGTGCGGAGCGAAGCGGCGCGGTCAGCAATTTCAAAATAGCGGCGGGCCTGGAGACGGGTGATTTCTACGGCTTTGTGTTTCAAGATACCGACGTCGCCAAATGGCTGGAAGCGGTAGCATATTTGCTCGAGACGAAGCGAGATGTCGAGCTGGAGCGGGTTGCTGACGAGATGATCGAGATTATCGGCAAGGCCCAACAGCCGAGCGGCTATTTGAACACTTATTTTACGATCAAGGAGCCGGATAAGAAGTGGACGAATTTGACGGAATGTCATGAGCTGTACTCGGCAGGACATATGATTGAAGCGGGTGTCGCTTATTACCGCGCGACAGGCAAGCGGAGCTTGCTGGACATCGTATGCCGCATCGCGGACGATATTGCGGTCGTGTTCGGCGATGGACCAGATCAAATCGCAGGCTACGATGGGCATCAGGAGATCGAGCTTGCGCTCGTAAAGCTGTATGAAGCTACAGGCGAGGGCAAATATTTGGAGCTCAGCCGATATTTCATCGATAAGCGGGGACAGGAACCAAGCTTCTTCGTGGAGGAGGCCGAACGCAGGGGCTGGACGACGCATTGGAGCAAAAATAAGATTTTTATCGATCATGAATATTTTCAAGCGCACAAGCCGGTTCGCGAGCAGGAGACTGCGGCTGGTCATGCAGTACGTGTCGTGTACATGCTGGCGGGAATGGCTGATGTCGCCCGCGAAACCGGAGACCGGTCGCTGCTGGACGCATGCCGCAGGTTGTGGGATAACATTGTCTACAAGCAAATGTACATTACGGGCGGAATCGGCTCCATGGCGCATGGCGAAGCGTTCTCGTTCGATTATGATCTGCCGAATGATACGGTGTATTCGGAAACCTGCGCTTCGATCGGCCTTATTTTCTTCGCGCACCGCATGCTGCAGCTTGAGCCGAACAGCCGCTATGCCGATGTAATGGAGCGCGCCTTGTACAATACTGTGCTGGCAGGTATGTCCAGGGACGGCAGGCATTTCTTCTATGTCAATCCGCTTGAGGTGACGCCGGATGTGTGCGAAGGCAGGAATAAAAACTTCAATCACGTGAAGCCGGTCCGTCAGGAATGGTTCGGCTGTGCATGTTGTCCTCCTAACGTTGCGCGGCTGCTGGCATCGCTGGGCGAATACATATATTCGGTGAAGGGCAGCACGATTTACTCGCATCTATATATTGGCGGTCAAGTGGAGTTTTCGGTAGGGGAAGCGAGAATTGGGCTTCAGCAGCATTCCGATATGCCTTGGGAAGGCAAGGTCCGCTACGAGGTGACCGTCCAGGAGCCTACGGCCTTTGCGCTGGCCCTTCGCGTGCCTGCTTGGTCCTCGAAGACGGAGGTGCGGGTGAACGGCAAGGTTTTCAGCATTGCGGATAAGGTGGAGGACGGCTATGCGATGATCGAGCGCGAGTGGTCAAGCGGCGACGTAGTGGAGCTTGTGCTTGAAATGCCGATCATGCGTGTAAGAAGCCATCCGCTTGTGAAGGCAAACGCAGGCAAAGTAGCACTGCAGCGAGGACCGCTTGTTTACTGTCTGGAGGAGGCGGATAACGGTCCGCAGCTTCAACAGTTGTTACTGCCGCAGGACTCTGAGCTAGAGGTGTCCTTCGATGCCAAGCTTGCCGGTGGCCTGAAGGTGATTACGGCGCAAGCTTTAAGATTGCAGTTAGAGCAGTGGGGAGAAGAGCTTTACCGCACGGATTCGAGCGCGAGCCTTCAGCCGGCGATTGCTGCCTTCATCCCTTATTATGCATGGGCGAATCGCGACAAGGGCGAGATGACGGTCTGGGTGAAGGAACGGATCTAATAAAGAAAGTAGGACGCGTTTGAAAAGCAGAAAGAGGCCCCTTTGCGGCTGGCAGTAATGAGGTTCATGAGAATCACGAACTTCATCACTGCCGGCCTGAAGAGGCTTTTTTTACATGCGGCGAAGAGAGTGCGGTTCCGGACGCTTTCCTCGTTGCACACCATTAACTGGATTTCATGTATCTAATCGGACACGTTCTCTGGTCTACTTATAGAGAAAAGCCCGCGATAGTCGGGCTTTTCTACATCATTGTCCGCCGCTTAAGCTTCGCCTGTTCCGAATCTTTTGGCTGATCTGGCACGGGCGCGCTCGATTTCGATCTCGCGGTTGCGGGGCTCGGCATTGGTAACCAGCGAGTCGAGCAGTGTCTGAGCAACCAGAGCCACCTCTTGGACGGCAAGATTAAAGGCCTCCTCGTTCGCTTTCGAAGGCGTATGGAAGCCCGAGAGCTTTCTCACGAATTGGAGAGAGGCAGCTTGAATCTCATCCGAGGTAGCTGGCGGTTCGAAGTTGTATAACGTTTTGATATTCCTGCACATAGCGGTCTCCTTTTATTTTCTTTAGATTTTATTGTTTATGATTTATTTTATTGTACAGTTTAATTTGCTGCGATGGAATGTACATAGGTTTTAAGAATAATAAATTTTCCTTTTTACGTTCGTAAATGTGTGATATTATAAAAAACAAACATAATCGAACTTATTAAGAGGTTTTACCCCCATGGAAGTACGTCATACAACGAACCCAACGGATGTTAAGCAATATACGACTGAGCGCCTTCGCAGCGAGTTTTTGATCGAGAGCCTGTTCGTGCAGGATCAAATGAAGATGACTTACACGCATTATGACCGCATGGTGGTCGGCGGCGCATTTCCCGTGAACGAAACGCTGGAGCTTGAGGCTGCTGCTACGCTAAAGACGGAGTATTTTCTGGAGCGCTGCGAGGTTGGCTTCTTGAACATTGGCGGAGCGGCATTGATCTCGGTAGATGGCGAGACTTATGAGCTGAACAAGCTGGATGTGCTGAAGCGAGCTAAAATAGAACAATTCGCTACAGGAGGTGCGTTATGCTTGCTGCTGAACGGCATCGCAAAATTATAGAAAAGCTGGAGCAGCTTAGCGCAGTCAAGGTGTCGGAGCTGAGTGAGCTGTTTCAGGTGACGGAGAAGACGGTGCGCGAGGATTTGGAGAAGCTCGAGGAGAAGGGACTTCTGAAACGGACGCATGGCGGTGCAGTCATGGAGCAGGGCGGGGAAGACAGCCTGTATCCGCTGCAATTTCCCAACAGCAAGAACCAGCAGGAGAAGACGGCCATTGCCGAGCTTGCCCTGACGTGCATTGAGGAGAGCGATATTATCGCGCTTGATGCAGGCAGTACAACGCTGGAGATGGCGAGGCTCCTTCCCAATATACCGGTAACGGTACTCACAAATGATCTGCTTATTATCCGCGAGCTGACCGCGAAGGATCAGGTTCGGCTTGTCGTGCCAGGCGGCTACCGGCATAACAATTTGCTGATCGGCGCCGAATCGCATGATTGGATCAAGCGTTTAAATGTTCATAAGCTGTTCCTGTCGACGACAGGCATTCATTTGGAATACGGGCTTACGATCTTTACCGAGGAGCTGGCCAAGCTCAAGAAGCTGTATATGGAAAATGCGAAAACCGTCTATTGCTTGGCGGATCACAGCAAATTCGATAAAGGGGCGCTTATTACCTTCGCCAGCCTGACTGAAGTCGATACGATTATTACGGATGATGGAATTGACGTTGAAGTCGCGGCGAAGTACGAGGCGCAAAATATTCGTATGTTGAAGGCGGCGCTGCCGGCGGGCGGCAAACGTATGAAAGGAAAGGTGTGAGCAACCCCGTTCGCAGCACACAAATTTTGCAGCGCATTCCAGCTGGCCGCTGGGGCACAACCGAGAATCTGGTCGGACCGGCCGTTTTTCTGGCCTCCTCGGCCTCCGATTATATGAACGGACATATATTAGCCGTTGACGGTGGCTGGTTAGTTAGGTAAAGTATAGGTAGAAGCAGGCTGTTCCTAAGTGGCGTTGGCTGCTGGAGGACAGCTTTTTTTCTTGAGATAAGCGATTGTTAAGGCTTTGTGAAACGTCTCTTATCTATTACCGCTAGCTGAGCTTGCATCTGATTTAATAAATAGTGTTGTATATTTATTGAATAGGCTGTATAGTTATTCATGTTGCTGTATGTTAGCGGACGAATAATTGAATATGAGTGGAAATAGGTGCTCTAGCGTAACGTCTTGAGCTTAAAAGGGAAGTCCGGTGAAATACCGGCGCGGTCCCGCCACTGTAACAGCGGAGTCTTAGCGTATATGCCACTGATCTGTCGCCAGATTGGGAAGGTTAGCTGAAGATGAAGATGCTGGAGTCAGGAGACCTGCCTATTTGAACGACACTGCTTTACCTACGGGAGATAGGGAGGTGTTAAAGACAGGAACCGCTGTTTATGAAACAACGGGCGTCTTTACCTTTGCTTCTTTAAAGGTATAGACGCCCTTTTTTTGTGTGGTTGGAATTGTCTCTAACAGAGAACGGTCTATATTTATTAGCTAGCTATGTCTTAAAAACAATTATTTCGGGAGGAATTATAGGAATGAGTAATTTTTCGAGCAGTGTATTGGGCTATCCAAGAATAGGGGAAAACCGGGAATGGAAAAAGGCGCTTGAAGCTTTCTGGAAAGGGGACCTAGAGGAATCAGTTTTTCTAGAGACGCTGGAAGCTATTCGTCTGAAAAATCTTCAGCTTCAGAAGGACAAGGGCATATCGTTTGTTCCGGTCAATGACTTTACGCTATATGATCAAATGCTGGATACGGCGACCATGTTCGGCATCGTTCCGAAGCGGTTTGACTATGCTGGCGGTCCTGTTCCGGTCAAAACCTATTATGCGATCGCAAGGGGCACGCAGCAGGCGCAGGCGAGCGAGATGACCAAGTGGTTCAATACGAACTACCATTATATTGTGCCTGAATTGAATGAGGCAAAGCCTTCTCTGACGGAGAATCGTCCGCTTGCAGCATATCGCGAAGCGAAGCAGAAGCTGGGAATCGAAGGCAAGCCAGTCATTATTGGGCTTTATACCTTTTTGAAGCTGTCCAAAGGCTATGAGACCAAGCAGCTTCCAGCTCTCGTAGAGCAGTTCATCCCGCTGTATGCGCAGCTGCTGCGCGAGCTTGAGCAAGAGGGCGTTCAGTGGGTACAAATTGACGAGCCGATTTTGGTAACAACACTTACAACGGATGAGCTTCAGCTCGTTCAATCGATCTATCAGCAGCTTCATGAAGCTGCCCCAGGCCTTAACTTGCTGCTGCAAACCTACTTCGATGCGGTAGATCATTACGAGACGCTTGCTGCGCTGCCAGTACAAGGGCTTGGCCTTGATTTTGTCCACGGTCTGGAGCAGAACCTAAGCTCGCTGGAGCAATACGGCTTCCCGCAGGATAAGCTGCTTGCTGTCGGATTAGTAGATGGGCGCAATATTTGGCGTTCAGATTATCGTCAGAAGCTTGCAATAATCGAGAAAATTATGGAATTTGTTCCGAAGGAGCGCATTATCCTACAATCCTCCAGCAGCTTGCTGCATGTGCCAGTATCGGCGAAAAATGAAACAGATCTGCCTTCCGAGCTGCGCGAAGCGCTAGCATTCGCTGAAGAGAAGCTGGATGAGATCGTTTGGCTGAGCGCAGCCGCTGGTGCAGAAGGCGTTGCAGCGGCCTTAGACGGTCCGTTCGCGGAGGAGCTGAAGCAAAACGGCCAGCGCATTTATAATCTGTCTGTTTCTCCGGCACGTAATAGAAAAGCGGTAGATACGGCAGCTGTAGCCGCACATCCTTCGGCAAGACATCTGCCATTCGAAGAGAGACAGAAGCTTCAACAGGAGAAATGGCAGCTTCCGTTCCTGCCGACAACAACGATCGGCAGCTTTCCGCAAACGACGGATGTTCGTCAGGCTAGGCAGAAGTGGAGAAAAAATGAGCTGAGCACAGAAAGCTACACTTCTTTCATTAATGAAAAAATAAAAAAATGGATTGAAATTCAAACGGAGCTTAACATCGACGTTCTTGTGCATGGCGAGTTCGAGCGTACTGACATGGTTGAGTTTTTCGGAGAGAAGCTGGACGGCTTTGCTTTTACGCGCAACGGCTGGGTGCAATCGTACGGCTCGCGCTGCGTGAAGCCGCCGGTTATTTACGGGGATGTCGTGTTCACTGAACCGATGACGGTTACGGAAAGCGTCTATGCGCAATCATTGACCAATCGTCCGGTGAAAGGAATGCTTACCGGTCCAATTACGATTCTGAACTGGTCCTTCCCAAGGAACGATATTACGCGCGAGCAGGTCGCGTATCAAATTGCGTTGGCATTGTCCGAGGAAGTGAAGGCGCTCGAGGCAGCTGGAATCGAAATGATCCAGGTCGATGAACCGGCTCTGCGTGAAGGACTTCCGCTTAAGCAAAGCGATTGGGATGCCTACTTGAAGTGGGGCGTACACGCCTTCCGTCTATCGACATCGGATGTGCGCGATACAACACAAATTCATACGCATATGTGCTATTGCGAATTCCACGACATTATCGATTCAATTCTAGCGCTTGATGCAGATGTTATTTCTATAGAAACATCACGCAGCCATGGCGAGTTGATTCAGAGCTTCGAGGAGCACACGTACGATCAAGGCATTGGGCTTGGCGTATATGACATTCATAGCCCGCGTGTGCCTGCCGTCGATGAAATGGTGAAAAACATCGAGCGCGCGTTAAGAGTACTTGATCCGAGCATCTTCTGGATCAATCCGGACTGCGGGTTGAAGACGCGCGGTGAAGCCGAGACCGTAGATGCCCTCCGCAACATGATGGAGGCAACTTATCAAGTGCGCAAGCAGCATGAAGTGACTGTATCGATTTAGAAATATAAGAAGCCCGACCCTTCTGCTAGAGAAGGGTCGGGCTTCTTAACATGCAAGCAACCTGATCAAACTAAAGATACATAATGCAAGGCCCGTTGACGCAGAACATGCTCTTCCGTATCCGTTGCGAATGAAGCGGAATCTGCGGAGCGTGCGGTAACATGATTGACGGCAGCGGCGAATAGATCAAATACGCGTCCATCAGGATCATCCTTGTCATAATGAAAATCTTGAAAGGGTGGAAGAGTTATGCTGCCAATGAAGCTGACAAGAAGATCACTCCAGCGCTCCAGGTCGATCGTTTCATCCGTTTCACCGACGAACATCTCACTCCAGCCAATGCCTGAATCACTTGTTATACGAAGACATGCACGATAACCGGCTGAATCAATGGCGAGAGCGGGAATGATGAAAAGCTCGATGCGAGAAACGTTTAATGAAGAGGACTGTTCGGTGTGAAACTGAAAATGATTTGAAGATTGAGACAACATAAAATAAACCTCTCCTCTTTTCGCTTACGAGGTTAGCTGTCGGATTCGGGCTAGAGAGAATGCCCTACCAGGGATACAAAGCCCTGGATTCACCCCTTGCGAGCCATTGCTTGAACGTTCGCGTTGGTTCCCCCGTTTTTTCATAAGAAAAATTCAGCGTTAATGATTTATTTCTATTTTAAACCTGAAATGACTAATTGTAAACCATTTAAGGCCTTGACATGAATGGGGCCGTCCTTAAGATAACTGTAGTCTGGAAAACGGACGGCTCTTAAATGAAAGGGAACTTCAGCCTCAAAGTTGTTTAACGGCTTCTGACGGCTGCACCCAATCTTGTGACCACTTTTCAATTTCCCTTATGATCGGCTCAAGCGCACGACCCTTCGCAGTTAATGAATATTCGATGCGAACAGGAGTTTCGGGATAGACATGGCGGTCAACAATCCCTTCATTTTCTAAGTCCTTAAATCGTTCCGATAACAATCTGCCGCTGATCGGCAAGGCCGATTGCACGGCACAGAAACGCTGCGGGCCGGACAGCAGCTGAAATATTATAAGGCCGGTCCAACGTTTGCTTATGATGTCCATTCCCTTCTGGAAACGAGGACAAAGGTTTGATTGATCCATTCGTATCACCTCTTCTATGTTCCTTCTAAGTATAGCGCTAATATCTTATTTATACAAGCTAACATCAATAAGGTTAATTACTTGACTATCCTAAATTGTAAAACTATAATTAGTTACAAATAGTAACTTTATTTTGAGGAGGCACATCCATGAACCCTTTATTTCTTGCGCATGGATCACCGATGCTCGCCGTCGAGCAAAATGAATATAGTAAATTTCTGCAAGCAGCCGGAGCTAGTTTAAAGCCTGATGCAATCGTTATTTTTACCGCCCACTGGGAAGCGGAGGACGTCACGATCTCTTCAAAGGACGATGAGTATGAAACGATTTATGATTTCTACGGCTTTCCAGATGAGCTTTATCAGGTGAAATATCCAGCAAAGGGCTCTACAAAGGTGGCTGCGCTAGTCGGCGAATTGCTAAGTGATAAGGGAATAGCTGTTGCTTATGACATAGAACGCGGACTCGATCATGGTTCATGGACGATGCTGAAGCATATGTTTCCGAAGGCGGATGTACCGGTTGTGCAGGTTTCTGTCAATCCATACCGTTCCGCAGAGGAGCAGTATCAGATTGGTGAAGCGCTGCGCAGCTTGAGCTCGCAAAATATTTTGCTGATCGGGAGCGGTGTTACAGTCCATAATTTACGTGCGGTAAAGTGGGGTCAGAAGGAGCCGGAGAGCTGGGCGGTCGAGTTTGACGAATGGCTGATCGGAAAAATGAAAGAGAACGACACGAATGCCTTATTTCGGTATGAAGAGCTTGCCCCGCATGCTAAAATGGCAGTACCGCGGGCGGAACATTTCGTACCTTTATATATAGCGCTTGGAAGCGGAAATCCAGCAGCTTCACCTAAGGTTATTTATCGCAGCTATGAATTCGGCACTTTAAGCTACTTATCGATGCAATTTTAATATTCCATAAATTTAGAGAAGGTGGATCAGCATGATTAAACCAAATATTGCAGCCATTATTAAGGATAAAATAAAACGGACAAAAAGCGGTAGCAACGATATTTACGTTGTTGGACCTGTCAAGCTTCCAGTGGAGCTGGATGGAGAAACGAAGACATTTCACTGGTACAGCTGGCTTCGCAAGGAAGCTGGCGAGGAGCTGTCAGTCGAGCAGCTGTTAGAGGATTTGAACCGCAGCTCTTATGCAGATATGCAGCAGTCAAGCGTGCTCGTCTACGGTGATTTTGAAAATAGCGACGACTCTCTTATCCGGATGCACAGCATATGCCATACAGGCGATATTTTCGGCAGCGCAAGATGCGATTGCGGCTACCAATTGAAGCAGTCGATGCGGATCATTACCGAGCATGGCTCGGGTGCGTTATTTTACCTGGCTAACCATGAAGGCCGAGGGATCGGCTTATTCAGTAAAGCGATCGCTTATTTGCTGCAGGAGGATGGCCTCGATACCGTCGATGCCAATACAGAGCTTGGCTTTGAGGACGATACGCGCGATTACAGCGATGCTATTGCCGTCCTAAAGCTGCTGCGTACAAGATCGGGATCCATTATTACGAATAACCCACGCAAGGTGGATGCACTTGGCAAAGCGGGTATGAATGTGACCGGAAGGGTTCCGCTATGGGGCCAATCCTCGGTATATAACGAGAAATACCTTCAAACGAAGGTGAAGCGTTCAGGACATTTTGGTCAAAAGCCAGAGTCGATCGTGCAATAAGTGTAATGCTTGCTTCGAGCATCCATAAATCGACAAAAACATTTTGCGTTCCTCTTCCTTTTCAAGTAAAATGAGAAAAAACTGAACTCATGTTCATATAAAGGAGTAACAACGCATGCATTCAAAGACGAGTCACTGCAAAATTGTTGATTGCACGATCCGCGACGGCGGTCTCGTGAATAACTGGGATTTTAGTGTCGAGTTTGTTCAGCATTTGTATAAAAGCTTGAACGAAGCCGGCGTCGATTATATGGAAATCGGCTACAAAAACTCACCAAAGCTATTGAAGGGCGCTGAAAGCGCAGGCCCTTGGCGCTTCCTGGACGATGAATTTCTGAAGCAGGTCATTCCGAATAAAGGCAATACGAAGCTTTCCGCGCTTGTTGATGTCGGTCGTGTCGATGAGAATGACATTTTGCCGCGCAGCGAGAGCCTGCTTGATCTGATTCGCGTTGCTTGCTACGTCCAAGATGTAGACAAGGCGCTTGAGCTTGTTAAAGTGTTCCACGATCGTGGCTATGAAACGACGTTGAACATTATGGCGCTTTCGAACGTTATGGAGAACCAGTTAATCGAAGCATTCGAGCTAATCAACAACAGTGTGGTAGACGTTGTGTACGTCGTTGACTCCTACGGAAGCTTGAAGCCTAGCGACATGAGCTATCTTGTCGATAAGTTCCGCAAGCATCTGCCGAACAAGCGTTTAGGCGTTCATGCACATAACAATCTGCAGCTTGCATTCGCGAATACGCTGCTTGCAGCGGAGAATGGCGTTGAATTGCTTGATTCCTCCGTATACGGTATGGGCCGCGCTGCGGGCAACTGCAACACGGAGCTGCTTGTAGCTGAGCTTCAGAACACGAAATACAGCATCCGTCCTGTTCTCGATATGATCGAGAAATACATGATCCCGCTTCGCGAGAAGGAAGAGTGGGGCTACATTATCCCATACATGATCACAGGCATCTTGGATGAGCATCCGCGTTCCGCAATGGCGCTTCGCGATTCTGAAGACAAAGATAAAGGCGTGGAATTCTACGATCGTCTTACAACGCCTGAAATTGCGCACAGCAAATAATAGCATAAAAGCCCCTGCAAATTTTTGAATATAATTTGCAGGGGCTTTTATGATTCTATTGACAAAGCGGAAGGGACAAGATGAAATAGGATAGAGCAAAGGACCGTTCTTTAAAGAGCGGTCCTTTGCTTTCAATCACGCATTATTGCTCGAGCAGCTCGCCATCTCCGCGAATGGCCGCCGCTTGATGCGGCTCATTCGGGTGCAGATAGCCAATGCCGCGGAAGGTTTGGCCGCTCCTTGCAACAGCTGTAAGCTGTACTCTGATGTCCTCGCTTTGCCCGAACCAAGCTAATAGCTCTCGGTCGCCTACCCCATTCACATCGACATACCATAGCCGGTCGCCATATTCCGTAACGCGCACAAGCTCGGCTGAAGTGAAGGATAGTCCCTTCGTTTGTTGTTGGTACGTTATTTCCATAGCGATAATTTCAAAGGTTTCCACGATGAGGTCCTCCTGTAAATGAAGCTATATGCAGTCGATCTTGGAACTCGCCGCATGCCTGAAATCGATTGTAATGGTAACGCCTTAATTATGCAACATTTGTAAGCCGCTGATCGTCAGAGTAGCAAATACAAAGATAAGGGGCTGAAGGAATGAAAGCGGGTCAAACTTATATAGCTTCAGGCAGACAAAGAAAAGGCCTAGGCTGGATAATGGCGGTTCTGGTTGTCTTCATGCTGGTGCTCAACGCATGCTCCTCTTCTTCGAATAATGCGTCCGATCGCGGGGACTCTGATACTTCAGCAGGCGAGTCCACGAGTGACCAAGCAGCTAAGGAGGAGTCGAGTTCGGACGGAGACAATCGGGCACCTGGCAGTGAGCCGAGTAAAGAGAAGGAAGGCGGCAACCGCAGCTATTCGAATCCCAATCAGGAGGTGCAAGCGGGTCAGCTCACGGCAGGCGAATGGGAGGATCTGGCCGCTTGGGAGCGGTTCGGCAATTTGCTGAACAGCCAAGAAGCAGACAGCAGCAAGCGGATCTGGGGCTTTTGGAATTTTCATCGGCTGGAGGTCGTTGTAACGGCGAATGGGAAGGCAGTCTCGGATGCGAGCGTCGAGCTGCTGTCCGGGAAAGAAACCGCTTGGCAAGCGCGTACGAATACAGAAGGAAGAGCGTATGTGTATGCAGGGCTTTTTGATCGGGATACGGCCAATCAAGGCAGCTTTACCGTTCGGGTGAGGGCGGGGCAGGAGAATAAAACTTCGCAGCCGCTGGAAATTCCCCAGCAGGGCAGCATGAAGGTTGATTTAGGGAGGGCAGACACGCTTTCCAATCAGGTTGATGTTATGTTTGTCGTGGATACGACCGGCTCGATGCAGGATGAGCTGAACTATTTGGAGGCTGAGCTCAAGGATGTCGTGAAGCGGGTGTCCGATGAGCATGCCAATCAGCTGGATATGCGGCTAAGCGCGAATTTTTACCGGGATAAGCATGATGATTATATCGTAAAGCCATATCCGTTCACCACAGATATTAATCAAGTCATTCGTCAGTTCAGTGAGCAGGAGGCGCATGGCGGAGGAGATTACCCTGAGGCAGTCGATCAAGCGCTAAGAGACGCCATACATGAGCACAAATGGAGCGAGGAAGCGCGCGCGCGTCTATTGTTCCTGGTGCTGGATGCGCCGCCGCATGATGATCCGCAAATAATCGATGAAATGCAGAAGCTTACGGCTGACGCAGCGGAGCAAGGGATTCGCATCATTCCGGTAGCCTCCAGCGGCGTTGACGTAGATACGGAATATTTGCTGCGGTTCATGGCTGTTGCCACAGGCGGCACCTATTTATTTCTGACCGATGACAGCGGCATCGGCGGGGATCACCTTGAGCCGGCGGTAGGCGAATATGAGGTGAAGCTGCTGAATGATCTGCTGGTTGAGGTTATTAATCGTTATGTGCAGGAGTAATGACGTGGCAGGACGTTCAAGCGGAAGCTGTAATCACGCATATGCTCCTACAGCACGAGAGTAACAAGTGTTTGAGGGTCGTAGGAGCAAATATGCGCTTACAGCACTGCCACTTACGCGGCTGTATGGTTCTGCAGCCAGGGTATTCTTAGTACAGCTTGCCTTGCCTGTAAAGCACGGTGGACAGCTTCATTACCGCGTGGATATAACAATTTTGGCGAAGCGTGTAGGGATCGCCGAAGTAGGTTGGCAGAATGCTGTTCAGCGTCCTTTGCATTTTTTCGTAAAGCATTTTGTGGACCTGCTCTTCAATGAAAAACTGCGTTTCCCGGCCCTGCAGCCATTCGAAGTACGAGACGATAACGCCGCCCGCATTCGCTAATATATCCGGTATGATAATGGCGCCTTTAGCGCTAAGCGCTTCGTCGGCTTCGCCTGTAATCGGTGCATTCGCGCCTTCCACAATGATTCTCGCTTTTATCTGCTCAACATTGTCCTTGTGAACTTGGTCCTCCAGCGCAGCCAGAATCAGCACATCCACATCCAAATAGAGAACTTCCTCGCGTCCAACAATTTGCGCCTTAATATCAAGCTCGGCGAGCGCCGTTTCGGAGGCAGGCAAATCTCCCTGGTTTCGGGCGGCGTATTCAATTAAAGCCGGAATAGACAGGCCATCCGGGTTATAGAGGGTTACGTTGCGGTCGCTTACTGCAACGACCTTATTGTTCAAGTAACTGCACTTATACGCTTCTAATGCGGCCACTGAGCCGACATTGCCGAAGCCCTGCACCGCAATTGACAACGGCCGATCCGAGTGGGCCAGCGCGGTTTGGACGAAGGGGTTTGTGCTGCCAGCGAGCCAGTTGCTCTGCGTTTTTAGGAAATCGTGCAGCATATAGCGAAACGTAAAATAGACGCCTTTGCCGGTAGCTTCTCTGCGGCCTAGCGAGCCGCCGTTGATGACGCTTTTGCCCGTGAAGCTCCCGAGGTAGGGACTGCCGGGATTGATGCTCTTGAATTCGGACATCATCCAGTCCATCTCCCGCTCGCCGGTTCCCATATCTGGGGCGGGTATATCTTTATCGGGCCCTAGCACATCGCTGAAGTATTGTACATATTTTTTGCATATGAGATAAAGCTCTTTCGTAGAATAGGCGCGCGGATTGATGACGACTCCGCCCTTGCCCCCGCCAAAAGGAACCTCGTGGAGCGCGTTTTTAAGCGTCATGAGCGCGGCGAGATTTGTCACCTCTTCCTCGCTTACGAGCTCGTGGAATCGAATGCCTCCCTTGTATGGTCCAAGCGTATCGTTATGCTGAATCCGATAAGCCGGTATGCGCACGACATTGCCGTTGTCGACGGTAATGCGAAGGAAAGCTTTATGTACTTTATTAGGTGTTGATAGAATAGCAGCAAGCGACATAAAAGCCTGCTCGCGCGCTTGTTTTTGCAAACTCGGTAAAAATGAAGGGTCTCCCATTAAAGCGCTTAAGGACTGCTGTACGATGGCGCCGGTTTGACTAGCCACGACTAAACGACCTCCCTCTGTGTTCAAAAATGAGATGATTATACGCTGGTATGAATCGTTATCACTCCGTCGAATCGGTGAAAACTTACTTCATAACTTTACCATAACGAGTTCATTAATCCAAAAGTCCCTCGCCCGCCTTCTCCATTCGCAGTTTTGTCACATTATCCATGGGGTTAATCCCTATCGTCAGCATAAACATTCTTGTAAAATAATACTTGGACAGTGAAGCGGCTGAAGCGACATCATCTAGGTTTTGTGCTGGATGCAGATGTATAATTGTTCTTTTTGCAGCGGTTTAGTAAACTGTAGCAGAACAACGTGAAGGAAGTGACATCGTGAGTTACATATCACAAGAAGAAACAGCCAATCACTTATCGCCTAGAAGGCGGTTAAAGGTTATCGTTTCTATCGTGCTGCTTATTCTAATCTGCCTGGCGTGCTCATCTCTGTGGCTCGCCCCTGAATACATATCGGCACAGCCGCAAAATGCGGCAGCCGCCTTCGAACCGCATCAGCAGGTCGGTCATGATCATACAGCGTCAGGACATCATGATGAAGGCGTTACGCTAGGAAAAGTGTTATTTTATACGGTTAGGGCTCTTTATTATTTTGCGCTAATGCTGACAGCAGGTGCGATGCTTTGGTCAATCGCCCTTCCTGCGGGAATGAATGAAGGCCAGCGGAGAATGATGGACAAATGGAGCCTGCCTGTGATCAGAGGACTGCTGCTTACTGTGCTTGTGTTCGTGTTTGTCCATATGATCAGCTTACTAAAGGGGTACGATGGCGGCAGTGCCAATGAATGGCTGCGCATTTTGACGGAAACGGCGATCGGTCGTTCTTGGCTAGGTTTAATTGCTGTGTCTCTGTTAGGCTTTGTCGTTCTGCGGCTTCAGGATTCGTTCAAAATGGTCTGGGCGCTGCTTCTGCTTGCATCGGAAAGCTTTAACGGTCATGTCAATGCGCTGCCATCGAATACAATGGCAATCGTATTCGATTTCATTCACCTTGCTGCCTCAGCCCTGTGGGCAGGCGGCTTAATGCTGCTGCTTTTCTTCTGGTATGCTGATCGCAGGGAGGCCGGATGGTTTGCTGAACGTTTCACGAAGGCTGCTTGGCTGTCCATTGTGGCGCTGACGGCAAGCGGAATAGGCATGACGGCGCTTTTGCTGCCGTCCTGGCGTTATTTGCTGTATACGACCTGGGGGCTTATGCTGGTTGCAAAAGCAGTGCTTGTCGTACTCGTCGCCGTAACTGGCTTTTTTTTGCGCAGACGCGCGAAGCGGCAGGAGCTGCCTAATGGAAAGCTGCTAAAGCTGGACTTTCTTTTGATGAGCGTTATTTTGATCATCGCAGCCATATTTACTTATATAAGTCCCGTGCCTGAAGGAAATCCGCTCTCTCACCATCAAATGGGCGATCGGCTGCATTACACGTTAGCGATCACACCGAATGCGCCTGGCCCCAACCAAGTTAAGTTGAAGGTATGGCTGCCCGAGCAGTTGGGCGCTCCGGCTTCTATTCAATTAAGGCTGAGGTCGGATGACTACCCGCAGAAAAAAGCTGTAGAGGTTCCTCTGGTCAGCGATTACACGGATGAGGACTTCACCTTCCCCGGCTTTAAGGAAACGGATTATTTTGCGGATGAGGTTGAGCTCCCTTACCGGGGGGCTTGGACGGCCGAGCTTGTTATCGTCGATCAGGCCGGTGAGGAAACGGTGAAAAAAATCACTTTTCGCAATGATTAGATGACAATATTTGTTGCGTGCTTCGTTCGCCCGGATTCGCTTATTGGAGGAAATGATGATGCGCATCGATTCCTGGCTGAAGGAGCTGTCTTTATGCAAAATGCAGTCTTAGCTGTTGCAACGGCTTGACAGTTTGCATATAATATAGATTATTGTTTCATATTCGCACGAAAGCGATGATGGAGAAAAGTACGCAGTGCCTTCATACAGGGAGAAGATGCCGTTGATTGAGAGCGTCTTCGTGAAAACAGGCTGCCGAAGTTCACTCCGGAGCAGACGCCTGAAACGCCGCTGCGGTTAGCCGCAGGCGCGAGTAGGGAGGGTCCGGTTCCCGCCGTTATGGGCTTAAGGGATTGCAATCCGCTGCATGTAAGGCAGACAATAGCCATATAAGGCTAGAGACCCGCCGGCAGTCAGGAACGTAATTCGAATTAGGGTGGTACCACGGTTCTTTCGTCCCTTCAGGGAGAGAGAGCCTTTTTTTGTGTCTTAATTTAGGGATGATGATACGGAGGCGAAGAGGAATGAAGGAAAAATTGGAAGGCCTGCGCGGCGAAGCGCTTCAGGAGCTGCAGCATGTGGAATCCCCGCAGCAGCTCAATGATTTACGCGTCAAATATTTAGGCAAGAAGGGTGCGCTGACCGAAATTTTGCGCGGTATGGGCGGCTTGAGCGCAGAGGAGCGTCCGATTATTGGACAGGTGGCGAATGACGTCCGCGCAGCGATCGAGACTGTGATCGATGAGAAGCAGGAAGCGTTCCAACAAGCTGAAACGAACAACCGGCTGCTTGCGGAAACACTTGATGTAACTTTGCCGGGCAAGTCATTGCCGACAGGCTCCGTACACCCTTTGAACAAGGTAGCCCAAGAGATTGAGGATATATTTATCGGTCTTGGCTATACGATCGCGGAGGGCCCGGAGGTGGAAGAGGATTATTACAACTTCGAAGCTTTGAACCTGCCAAAAAATCATCCGGCGCGCGATATGCAGGATTCGTTTTATGTGACAGATGATATTCTGATGCGAACGCATACCTCTCCGGTACAAGTACGTACAATGAAGGCGATGAACGGACAGACGCCGGTCAAGGTTATTTGCCCGGGCAAGGTGTATCGCCGTGATGATGACGACGCGACGCATTCGTTCCAGTTCAATCAGATCGAAGGGCTTGTCATCGGCAAAAACATTCGCATGAGCGATTTGAAGGGAACGCTTCTGCAATTCGTGCAGCAAATGTTCGGCGAACAGGCGCAAATCCGCCTTCGTCCGAGCTTCTTCCCTTTTACGGAGCCTAGCGCGGAGGTTGACGTAACTTGCGTGCAATGCGGCGGCAGCGGCTGCCGCATGTGCAAGCATACCGGCTGGCTTGAAATTCTTGGCTGCGGCATGGTGCATCCGCGCGTGCTCGGAATGGGTGGATATGACCCTGAAGAGGTTAGCGGCTTCGCGTTCGGCATGGGTGTTGAGCGTATCGCACTATTGAAATACGGCATTGACGACATTCGTCATTTCTATACGAACGATCTGCGGTTCTTGAACCAATTTGCCAGAATGTAGTCAAGAGAGAAGGGAAGAAGAGAAATGAACGTATCCTATAAATGGTTAAGCGAATATATCGACCTGTCCGGTTACACGGGGGGAGAACTTGCGGAGAAAATGACGCGCGGCGGTATTGAAATCGACGTCGTAGAATCACGCAATAAGGGCGTAACCGGCGTTGTCGTCGGATATGTGAAATCGAAGGAAAAACATCCGGATGCAGATAAGCTGAACGTGTGCAAGGTTGATGCAGGCACTGGCGAGGAGCTTCAAATCGTCTGCGGCGCCAAAAATGTCGATGCTGGCCAGCTCGTTCCGGTAGCCGTTATTGGCGCAGTGCTGCCTGGCGATTTCAAGATTAAGCGTGCGAAGCTGCGCGGTGTTGAATCGCAGGGCATGATCTGTTCCGCTAAGGAGCTGGGCTTGAATGATAAGCTGCTGCTGAAGGAGCAGCAGGAAGGCATTCTTGTACTGCCTGCGTCTGCGCAGATTGGTACGCCGATTACCGAGGTTCTTGGCATCGATGACGAGGTGCTCGAGCTTGACCTGACGCCTAACCGTTCGGACTGCCTTAGCATGCTGGGCGTAGCTTATGAGATCGGAGCATTGACCGGCCGGGAGGTTCGGCTGCCAAATAATATAGTTCATGATACAGCCTTGCGTACAGACAGTCTCGTATCCGTGAGCATTAGCGCTCAGGAGCATTGTTCGCATTATTCGGCCCGATATATTAAGGATGTCAAAATCGGGGCTTCTCCCCAATGGCTTCAAAACCGCTTAATGGCTGCCGGCGTACGTCCAATCAACAACGTCGTTGACGTAACGAACTTCGTTATGCTGGAGTACGGTCAGCCGCTGCACGCCTTCGATGCGGATCGCATCGCGAGCGGGAAAATTGATGTCCGTCTTGCCAAAGAAGGCGAGACCATTGTCACGCTGGATGACCAGACGCGTAAGCTGGAGCCGCATATGCTTGTCATTACTGACGGTAAGGAGCCGATAGCGCTTGCAGGCGTAATGGGAGGCGCAAGCACGGAGGTAACAGACGAGACGGTTAATATTTTGCTGGAGTCGGCGAAATTCGATGGGGGTACGATTCGTAAAACCTCCCGCCAGCTCGGTCTTCGATCGGAATCGAGTATTCGTTTCGAGAAGGAGGTTGATCCGTCAGTTGTGATCCCGGCGCTCGACCGTGCAGCATCGCTCATCGCTGAGCTTGCGAAAGGTCTTGTTACAGAAGGAATTGTAGAAGCTTCTGTGGGCAGCTTACAGCCAGTTAAAGTGGAAGTTTCTTTGGATAAAATCAACAGCTATTTGGGCACGGAGCTGTCCCGGCTAGAGGTACAAACGATACTTGGTCGTTTGAGCTTTGAATATGCGCTGTCCGACAGCGACGTGTTCACCGTGAATGTGCCTTCACGCCGAGGAGACATTACGCGCGCTGTCGATTTGATCGAGGAGGTTGCGCGTTTGCATGGCTACGATAATATACCTACGACACTTATCCATGGTGATGTTGTTCCGGGTTCGTTAACGAAGCCGCAGGCAATTAGACGCGAGCTGCGCAAGCGGCTGACAGATGCCGGCATTCATGAGGTTGTGAGCTATTCGTTCACTGGACCTGGACGGACGAAGCTATTCCCGGCATTAGCCGCGGATACGAAGCCAGTTCAACTTGCAATGCCAATGAGCGAGGATCGAAGCGTACTGCGTACCACGCTGATTGCGCAGCTGCTGGAAACGGCGTCCTATAATCGCAATCGCAAAAATGAGTCCGCCGCCGTATTCGAGATCGGCAGCGTGTTCCATACCGATGAGGAGCAGTTGACGCGGTTGCCGCAGGAAAAGCATCGTTTTGCAGCGCTGCTGACTGGAAATCGTACGGAAGCAGCATGGAATACGAAGGCGGCACCAGTTGATTTTTATGATGCAAAAGGCATTCTGGAGACGGTTTTCGCAGTGCTGGGCTTAGCGGACAAGGTAACGTACGAAGCGGCACAGCCGGAGCACTTTCACCCGGGCAGAACGGCAGCCGTTCTGCTGGATACGGCGAGGGGGCCGGAAGTGATTGGGTATGTCGGCCAGCTTCATCCGGCGTTGCAGCTCGAAGAGGATCTTGCTGACACGTATGTACTCGAAATTGGACTGGACCTGCTTTATGAGCTGGCCGATTCCGATATTGCCTATAAGGTGCTTCCTCGTTATCCAGCCATGCAGCGTGATATTGCGGTGGTCGTCGATCAGACGGTGGCAGCGGATAAGCTGACGGGTACGGCATGGAGCGTTGCAGGTGAATTGCTTGAGTCCGTTCGTATTTTTGATGTGTATACCGGAGAAAAGCTTGGAGCGGACAAGAAGAGCATCGCGTTGTCGCTAGTGTACCGTCATCATGAGCGCACATTGACGGACGAAGAGGTAACGGAGCTGCATGGGAAGGTTGTTGCACAATTGGAACAATCTTTTGCAGCGGAATTGCGTAAGTAGGCAGGAAACCTTTAAAGCCGCATCGAAATAGTTCCTAGTGAGCTATGATGCGGCTTTTTTGCTCTACTTGGATAATGGGAGGATTCACGTTAATGGACGCTGAACAAACAATCGTAACTGTTGATATATATGGGGTTCAATATAAGCTAAAAGGTCATTCCAATGTGGATTATATGAAAAGGGTTGCAGGGGCAATCGACGAGAGTATGAAGAAGCTTGCGAAGGGTTATCCGAGGCTGGATATGCCGAAGCTGGCGGTGCTTTCAGCCGTGCAGATTACGGAGGAAGTATTTCGTTTGCGCCGAGATATACTGAGGCTGCAGGAAGAGGAAGTGAAGCTGCATGCCGCTCAGAAGGAGCTCGAACAGGTTGGCCAGCAAGCAGCGGAGCTGCAGACCCAATTAGAAGCGGAAAAACGCCGGGCGGAGGAGGAATTGCAAGCGGCAAGGGCTGCTGCGGAAGCCGAGCTGGCGGAAATGCTGGAGCTTGCTGCGGAGCAGGCATCAGGCCAGCAGGCAGCGGCGGCGGAAGCAATGAAGGCACAGGAGGAGACGATTGTTCGTCTGACTCAGGAAAATGTCGAGAGGCTTGCTGCGCTTAGGAGCAAGAAGGAAGAACAGCTGGCACAGCTGTCGAAGGAGAAGGAGGAACAGCTTGCCGAGCTGAGGCGCGAAATGGAAGCAAAGCTGGCGGAGATGCTGCTTGCTATGGATACGCAGCGCGCCGAGTCAGAGCGGGAAAAGGAAGAGCTGCGGGCAGAGCTAGAGAGAGTGAAGGCAGAAGAATTAGCCAATCTGAAGCAAGAGCAAGCGGATGAGCTTAATCTGCTGTCAAAGGAGAAGGAGGAGCAGCTTGCGGCACTATTAGCCAACCATACCGCTGCGCTAGAGGCTGCTGCTGCGGAGAAGGAGCAGCTGCTGATAGAGCTGGAGTCAGGCTGGCAAACCAAATGGAATGAACGCGAGCAAAGCTGGCTGGCGCAGGATGAGGCGGACCGGCAGGAGCACGAGCGTCAAACTCTGGAGCGGGAGCAGTCATGGCAGGCCAAGGCTGCTGAAGCGGAGCAAACATTCCGTACTGATCTTGAGCGTCGCAGAAACGGTTGGTTGGAGGAGCGCAGCAGGCTGCAGTCGCAAATAGCCGAGCTTCAGCAAACATGGTCATCAGAAAAGGAAGCGTTGGAGCAGCGGGCCGCTTTGGCTGAAGATCAGCTCGTACTGGCGATGGAGCAGGAGGAAGCCTCCCGCACTTCATATGCGCAGCTGGAGCAGGAGCGTCAGGAGCAAGAGCTGCAATTGGAGGAAGCGAACAATCAGCTTAAAGAAGTAAGCGGACAATTAGAAGCGGCTCATCATCAGTTGCATGAGCTTCAAGACTATAATCGTGAGGCCGATACTCAGGTGAAGGAGCTTGTGCAGAAGCTTGCTCATGAGCGCAATCATGTGTCTGCCGCGGACAGGCGGGCAGCGGAATTACAGCTTCAATTGAAGGAAGCCCAGGAAAGGGAGCAGCAGCAGGCAGATATGCTGCTGCAGCTTGAGGAGCAGCTGCTCCAGCTGCAGCTAGAGCAGGAGGAGCTGGTGCTTGCAAGGCGGAATGATCAAGAGCAAAACCGTATTTCGCTGCACAATCAGCTCGAGCAGCAGCGGGACTCGATTCATGAGGCACATCATAAGCAGCTGCAGGAGCTTGAACAGGAAAATAAGGAGCTTATACAATCACTGCAACTGGAGCAGGAGCAGCAGATTAAGCTTATCGAAGCAGAAAATGACGAGCTCTTTAAGCAAATGGCTGCGGAAAGCAAGGAACGCTATGACCAGCTTGCAGCAGAAAAGGAAATGCTGCATACGCAGCTTGCGGAAGAGCGCGAAGAAGCGCTTCGGCGTTACTCTGCCGAGTATGAGGAACGTATTAGTCAGCTCGCGAGCGAATATGAAGAGCTATTGAAACTTGAGAGCGCAAAGCACAAGGAAAGCTCGATTCAGCTGGCAGCTCAGCATGAAGAGCAGCTCAAGCAGCAGGCGGCTAATCAAGAGGAGCTTCTGCTCCAGCAGCAGCATGATTATGAGTCAGCTATTCTTAAGCTGAAGGCTCAGCTTGAACAAATGGAGCTTATCGCCGAATCTGCAGCGCAGAGCGAGCAAAGCTATAAAGCGGAGCTGGATAAGCTTACGGCGAGAGAGGAAGAGCTGACGGAGCAGTTGGAAATTACAGCTGCTCGTGAGCGTATCGCAGCGCAGCAGCTTGAAGCAGCCGCAGCTCGTGAGAGAGAGCTAAGCGAACGGCTGCAAGCCGAGCAGCAGTTGAACGAGCAATTGGCTGCGGAGGCGAAGCAGCTTGAGCTGGAGAAGCATTTGAATACAGAAAACGAAGAGATGCTTCGAGAACAGCTTGAAAGCGCCATAATGGAAGCAGCAGCTGCGGCAGAGCTGAAGGACGAGCTGAACGTGTACACCTCGAAGCTGGCGATGGAGCGTGATGAGGCAGCGCGAAGAGCTGAACAATTAGCCAATGAACGCGATGAGGCAGCCAGCGCGGCTGAATCGCTCGCTTATGAGCGTGAAGAAACGGCTCGATCAGCAGAGCGGCTTGCAGAGGATCATAAGCAGCTGCTCGAGCAGCACCATAAACTGAAGAACGAGTACTCCAAGCTGCAGACCGAATACAATGAGTGGATTGAGCTGATCGAGCAGAGCTGATCCCAACGTAATTAAATCCAATCAAACACCGCAGCATCAAGACTTTGGTACCAATGCCACAGCTTGCAGCTGCGGTTTTTTTTCGTGTATTCGAAGGACGTAAAGGAAAAGAAGCAGTGAATGAGAACACAAAAAAGCCGCTCACATCGAGCGGCTTTTTTGTCTAGTGTAAGTGTCGGGGCTTTATTAAAAGGTTATTTTCTCGCCCTTAAATGCAGCGATGTAAATTTGTTTCATTTGCTCCACAGATACTTCTCGCGGGTTGGCAGGTGTACAAGGATCTTCTACAGCCCCAGCTGCCATTTTATCTAAATGTTTTTCGAATTCGCTCTCGTTGATGCCGTAATCCTTCAGTGTTAATGGGATATCCATCGCTTGATTTAAACGGCGAATCAGACTCGTTAAGGAATCGATCAGCTCATCTTCTGTGCTTCCGGAAAGCCCAAGGAATCTTGCAATATCTGCAAAACGTGAGCCGTCAGCCTTTTTATTAAAATCTATTACGTATGGCAGATAAAGAGCATTAGCCAAGCCATGAGGAATATGGAAGATGGCGCCGCTCTTATGAGCCAAGCTGTGCACGATTCCTAAAAATCCGTTTGAGAACGCTATGCCAGCTATACTTTGTGCAATGTGCATTTCCCCTCTAGCTTTTTTATCTCCTGCGTATGACTTTTCAATGTTGTCCACTGTCATTTTAATCGATTGCAGAGCTAAAGGATCAGTAAATGGGTTATGCATGGTTGAGACATATGCTTCGAGTCCGTGAGTTAAAGTGTCCATTCCGGTATACGCTACAATATTAGGCGGCATGGAGTACGTTAGCTCCGCATCTACAATCGCAATATCTGGCGTGATCTCATAACCGAAAACCGGATATTTAACATCGACTTCACGATCGGTAATGACGGAAAAAGGCGATACATCGGTACCTGTTCCGCTTGTAGTAGAAATCGCCGCAAAACGAGCTTTATTCCGTAATACGGGCAAAGGATTTGGAGCTTTAATTTGTTCAAATGTTAATTCAGGGTGCTCATATAAAACCCACATGGCCTTAGCAGCATCGATCGGTGAACCACCGCCTACTGCGATAATCCAGTCTGGTTGAAATTGCTCCATTGCTCTAGCGCCGTTTTGTACGGTAGTGACAGAAGGATCGTTTTCAACCCCTTCATAAAGTTGGGTTTCAAAGCCGGCTTCTTGCAAATAGGACTCGATTTTATTTAGATATCCTGACTTTTTAATGGATTGGCCTCCAATAACAATCATGGCTTTATTTCCTTCAAGGGTTTTCAATATTTCCAGCGATCCTTCTCCGTAGTAAATATCTCTAGGAATCGTAAAACGGTTCATGTGCATAATCTCCTTTTTGTTTGAAATGATGGGTTTTCTGCATCAGAAATGATGAAGTTTTTATATAGGCTTGCCTAAAGGCTTTATTTTTATTTCATACTGCGCGGGTTGCCTATGTAGTCTATAATATATACTAACCATTCATTTTGTAAGTAGGCACTTATTTTTGTTATAGTATCATAAATGATACTAAGGAAGCGGGTGATGAATACGATGTGCAGTGAAACTGGCAAAGACCTTTATCTCGAAAAAAAATTGACATTGGCTGTCCTAGAGGGGAAATGGAAGCTAATCATTTTATGCCATCTAGGGTTGAAAGGGACAAAGCGGTTTACGGAACTTAAAAATTTAATCCCTGCCATTACGCAACAAATGTTAACCAATCAACTTAAGGAATTCGAGAAATATGGACTGGTGCATCGGGAGGTTTATCCCTTTTCTCCTCCTAAAGTAGAATATTCTCTAACAGAACTAGGGATTAGCTTACTCCCTATCTTGGAAATTTTGAATGGATGGGGCAAGAGCAATCTTAAGCCAAGCCATGAAAAGAGTCCGGACATTCATTGCGAAAAAGAACTAACCTTGTCTGTTATAGAAGGAAAATGGAAATTAATCATTCTGTGTCAATTAGGATTAAAAGGGACAAAGCGGTTTACGGAGCTTAAAAATTTAGTCCCTGGCATTACTCAAAAAATGTTAACGAATCAGCTAAGGGAGCTAGAGGAAGATGGGTTGATTCATCGGGAGGCATATCCTGTTGTCCCTCCAAAAGTTGAATATTCCTTGACAGTAAAAGGGAAAAGCTTATTGCCGATCCTGGAGATGCTGGAGGAGTGGGGGAAGAAATATTTTGAGCAAATATCGAAAGAAAGTAACTAATATCGGGACTGGACACGTATAGCGGAGAAAAAGAAGACCATATATCGCTAAATCGGATCAATTTTCCGAAATATGCGGATATAAGGCCGAGAAATGTCTCATACTGCGGTATTAGATTTCTATTGAGGTTAGCTTCAATACCTAACCATAGGAAACTATCGTTCCGGTTGGACCGCCAACAGGCAGGCTGGCTAGACGGATCAGATCAGGAGTTACAATCTCAGGGTCTTTTCCAGTAGCATGCATTTCGGTACGCAACGTGCCAGGGTTGTAGAGATTAACGAGAATGCCATGTTCATGCTCTTCATCTGCCAATGTGCGGGTTAATGATTCCAGCCCCGCCTTTGCTGCACTGTATGCAGCGTAGCCGCCTGCTCCGTTCCAGGACAGTCCAGAGGTTATGTTGATAATACGCCCATATTTCTCCTTGCGCATTGCCGGCAGAACGGCCTTGGTCAGCAAGAACGGACCGGTCAAATTGACTGCGATCTGATTTTGCCATTCATCCGCCGTTAATTCAAATACCGTCCCCGGCTCGAATACGGCTGCGTTATTCAGCATGATATCAATACGTCCCAAGCTCTGAAGAACCGTGGCGACACTCTCCTTCACCTGCTGCTCATTGGACACATCGACCTGCAATATAAGCGCTTCCTTGCTTGCGCGTTCCTTTACGAGCAGAGCCGTTTCCTCCAGCTTCGCTTTGCGTCTGCCCAGAAGCACGACTTCAGCGCCTTCCAGGGCAAAGGCTATTGCAGCTGCGCGCCCCAGTCCCGTACCTGCTCCGCTAATAATGGCGACTCGATTATGCAACGCTCCCATCACCATTCCTCCATTCCAGATTGTGTTGTACATATCTTATCAGAGGCGGAGCGGCAGGGGAAGTGGTTCAATCATCAGACTTTTTTACCTAATTAGTAAAGAATTATTATAGGTTTGAATTCAGCTGTCTCAAAAAATAAAGCTGCTCCAGGTACGGTTGTACCTGCCAGAGCAGCCTTTTTATAAACTGATTTGTATTACTCAACAACAAGTGTTGCTTTCATTTCTCTATGGCCTGCTCCGCAAGGCACACTGCAGATCATCTCATATGTGCCAGGCTCGCTAAAGTTTACAGGCACAGTTTTGTTGTTAGCAATGAGATATTTGGTCTTTTGAATTTGTACACCATGCATACCTTCGATGGAATCAAGCTTCAGGTTAACCGTTTCTCCGGCTTTAATTTTGTATTCCTCTTGGTCAAACTTCCAATTGGAAGCTGTAATGACCAAATCTGAGGTAGCTGTGCCGCCATCCGTAACCGTCGTATCCGTGTTGCCCGTCTCCTTGTTCGTATTGCTGTTTGCGCCGCATGCTGCAAGCACAATCACAAGGCACATGGCGCTTGCGAATAATAACCATTTTTTCATAAGTATAGCTGCCCCTTTCTATCGTACAACTTTATTATTAACGGTTTTTATTGTAACTCTTTTTTTTCATTAAATCAGTGACAAGCGTATGACAAACTGATGAATATGCTGTGAAGGCAGCAATAAACAGCCCTTGACAGCCATTTCGGGCAATCAAGGGCTGATAGCAGCATGCTTTTAATCGCGGTTTTTTCTGCCTGCTTCATACGGGGTGCTGACCGGGATGAACAGGTCAATGATCCCAATCACAAGAGCGGCCAATATAGCACCGAGGATTGTTGTGTGCACACCGCCGACAATAAATTGAGCGATCCAAATGACTGCAGCGCTGGCAATAAAGCCGACAATACCGCGGCCAAAAGGAGTGACTCTTTTGCCAAAAATACCTTCAATAATCCAACCGAGTGCGGCAATCACAAGAGCGAGAAATAATGCGCTCCAGAACCCTCCTACACTAAATTGGGGGACAATAAGCCCGACTAGCATTAATACAAGCGCTGCAACGATAAAGCGCACTGCGTGGCCCAAAAAAGACATAACGTAAACCCTCCTTAGCGTAAACTTTTTTATTATTTTGTGCAAAAGTGACCTTGTAAGGCGGTTCTATCGTTTATATTGTGACCAAGTGAGCATCATTTATGTATGAATCCACCGCTTCGCTCGTGCATCACGGATGCGGTTCGGATATAATAGGAGGGCGAGAGGAGTGTTCAGGCTTGGATACGAAAATTTTGACAACACTTGAATATCCAAAAATTATAAATAGATTAACGCAGCATGCGGCGACATCATTAGGCAAAGCGGCTGCGGAGGCCTTGCAGCCGGTTTCTGATCTTGATTTGGTTAAGCGAATGCTGCAGATTACGGATGAAGCCTATGCGGCGGATCGGCTGAAGGGGAGCGCGCCTTTCGGCGGAATAGTAGATATCAAAGCATCCTTGCACCGCGCCCGCATCGGCGGCACGCTTAATCCTGCTGAGCTGCTTGAGATTGCAGCAACTGCCCGCGGCGGCCGCCGCGTCAAGAAGCATATTAGCGTTCTGCATGATGATCATCCGATACCTATGCTGCAGCAGACGGCTGAACAGATTAGTGAGCATAAGCCGCTGGAGGATGCAATCTTTGATTGCATCGACGACCAAGCAGAGGTGATGGACAGTGCAAGCTCTGAATTAGCTTCAATTCGACGCGAGCTGCGCAGCGGCGAATCACGAATTCGCGAGAAGCTGGAACAGATGATACGTTCTTCATCCGTCCAGAAAATGCTGCAGGACGCGATCATAACCATCCGCAACGATCGGTATGTCATTCCTGTGAAGCAGGAATACCGGTCTCATTTTGGCGGTATCGTGCATGATCAATCCGGCTCTGGGGCGACTTTGTTCATTGAGCCGGAGACAATCGTCGCTATGAACAATAAGCTTCGTGAGCTTAAGGCGGCAGAGCTTCGGGAAATTGAGAAAATTTTGCAAAAGCTAACCGCGATTACTTCTGATCATGTTGAGGATCTTGTGTTCAACCTCGATTTGATCGGGCAAATCGATTTTGCCTATGCCAAGGCACGGCTTGGACATGAAATGAAGGCAGCCTTGCCGCGCATGAATGACCGGGGGTTCCTTAAGCTTAAGCGTGGACGCCATCCTTTGATCGCCGCTGAAATGGTCGTGCCGATTGACGTTGAGCTTGGCAACAATTATACGGCGATTATCGTGACAGGTCCTAATACAGGCGGTAAAACAGTATCGCTCAAAACGATCGGACTGCTTAGCCTGATGGCCATGTCGGGCTTATTCGTCCCTGCCGAGGATGGCAGCCAGCTATGCGTTTTTGACGCGATCTATGCCGACATCGGAGACGAACAAAGCATAGAGCAAAGCCTCAGCACATTTTCCAGCCATCTGAAAAACATCATTCGCATATTAGGTACGATGACCTCAAAAAGCTTGGTGCTGCTTGATGAGCTTGGAGCGGGAACGGATCCGGCAGAGGGCTCGGCATTAGCCATCGCGATATTGGAGCATGTGCATGCCATGGAGAGCCGAATTATCGCCACTACTCATTACAGTGAGCTTAAGGCGTATGCCTATAATCGGAAGGGTGTCATTAATGCCAGCATGGAGTTTGATGTAGCGACCTTGAGCCCAACCTATCGGCTCCTTGTCGGTGTTCCGGGGCGAAGCAATGCCTTCGCAATTGCGGAGCGTCTCGGACTGCCTCGTTCGATTATAGATCATGCGCGGGGTGAGGTAAGCGAAGAGGATCAGCGTGTAGAGAACATGATCGCTTCCTTAGAAGCAAATCGTCTTGGCGCGGAGAACGAGCGGCAGACAGCTGAAACGCTAAGGCGCGAACTTGAGACGCTGAGAGCCCGTCAGGAGGCAGAGCGCAAGCGGTTTGAGGAGCAGAAGGAAAAGCTGCTGCTTAAGGCGCAGGAGGAAGCTCACGAGGCTGTAACGAAGGCAAAGCGTGAAGCGGAGCAGATCATTGCTGATCTCCGCAGGCTTGCGCTGGAGGAAGGCGCCTCGGTTAAGGAGCATAAGCTCATTGAGGCGCGCCGGAAGCTGGAGGACGCAGCTCCCGAACTTCAGAAGGCAAAGCGCGGCGGAGCCAAAGCTTCAAGTAAACCTGTCAAAATCGAGGCTGGCGATGAGGTAACGGTATACAGCCTGAATCAGAAGGGGACGGTTGTTGAGCTTCATGGCTCGGATGCGACGGTGCAGCTCGGCATTATGAAAATGAAGGTAGCGCTGGATGATTTGGAGCTGCTCAAATCAACATCGGCCGTCAAGCAACAGCAGCCAAAGCAAGCGGCCAGCCTAAAGCGATCGCGTGATGAGAGCATGAAGATGGAGCTTGATCTGCGCGGAGAGAATTTAGAGGAAGCCATACTTGAGGTCGACCGCTTCCTTGATGAGGCCTTCTTATCGGGCCTTGGTCAAGTCTCTATTATCCACGGAAAGGGTACGGGGGTGCTGCGGGCTGGCATTCAGCAATATTTGCGTAAGCACAGTCATGTGAAAAGCTTTCGCTTAGGAAATTATGGCGAGGGCGGCGTCGGAGTGACGGTTGCAGAGCTTAAATAGGTTTTTACGCCGCCAATGAAAATGCTGGATGATGGAGGTTTTTAGTGAATGAATCATGAAGTCGACATGCTTCTAAGCAACCCATACGCGGCGTCGCTCGTATACGTATCGGTTACTGTGCTGTCTCTCATCGTTTTTCTGTCGTTATTTGAGTTGGTTACCAAATATAAATGCTGGACTGAAATCAAAAAAGGCAACGTAGCCGTAGCGATGGCTACAAGCGGAAAAATATTCGGTATTTGCAATATATTCCGCTTTTCAATTGAGGCTAATGAATCGGTCTACCAAAGCTTGATTTGGGGAGCGTTCGGATTTGTCATCTTATTAGCAGCCTACTTTTTATTCGAGTTTTTAACGCCTGTATTTCGCATTGATGATGAAATAGCTCGCGATAACCGTGCAGTCGGGCTTATCGCGATGATCATTTCAATATCGCTTTCTTATGTTATCGGTGCAACGGTCATTATATAGCGGAGGAAGTTATTATGAAATATTTATGGAAAGTGTTAGCTGTCATATCTGTGCTGTTTTTTGTGTTTGGCATCGTTTATTTAATGAACAATTAGAGGGGAAGAAAGAGAATGGAAAATCATTTGGTTTGTCCTTGGTGTCTGACGGATATTGTGTGGGATGAGGAAATTGGACCGGAGAAGCATTGCCCGCATTGCGGCAATGAGCTCAGCGCTTATCGGACAATAGAGCTCGGTATTGATGAAGAGGAAGATTCGGAATCATACGAGCAAGAGGCTCAGATCATCAAACCTTCAAGTACGAATATAGCCGCTGGATATGTACATCACACGGCAGCATCGCAATCATCTAATTGGTCAGATGAAGAGGATGAAGAGGATGACGACGATGATGATGCCGAGAGCTCGAAAAATAAGCGTTGGCTTGAGGAGGAAGAGGGCGGTTATCGCAGCGCTGACAGCTCATGGTTCGCTGTTCAAGATACGGTTCAGCGAATTACTGATGATCAGGACGAAGTGCCGGAATGCCCGGCCTGCCGTGAGTATATGGTTGAGACGGGTACGCATACGTTTAACGAGCAGCAATTCAAAGCTCGTATAGCTCCTTCTCTGAACGGACCAGTGCTGACCGCTCCTTTTGAGCTTAGCCTATATGTATGTCCCGCATGCTTCCACACGTCAGCCTTGCTCAGCAGCAAGGATCGCGAGCGAATGATTAAGCGTCTAACGCCAGGCGAATAACGATCAAAAAGCTGGCAATAATGGCCGGGCATGGCATGCCAGCTATAAGGGTATCTTACAAAACGTAATTCTAACCGTGTGCATGGATATACATGCTTAGGCGTGTTGCTCCATAGAACAGGAGGAATCGTTTTGGTAAAAGCTTTAGGCGGACAGGCTGTGCTGCTGCTAGTTGTTCAAGCGCTGTATGGCGTGGCGAATGTGTTGTCCGGAACCTTTGTGCCGGTGTACTTATGGAAGGCCAGCCAGTCCTATATGTTGATCGGCTGGTTTACGTTAGGCCAATATATCATGAGTGGATTAACGTTTTGGATTGCTGGAAAATGGGTCAAGGAGCATAATAAAATGATTAGTCTCCGCATAGGCATCGTGTTATCCGGCTTGTTTTATTGCACGGTGCTGCTGCTTGGGCAGCAAGCGAAGACGTATGGCGTACCGCTTGGTATTTTGAATGGTATGGCGCTCGGATTTTTCTGGCTCGCATTTAATGTCGTTTATTTTGAAGTAACAGAACCTGATACTCGGGACCGCTTTAACGGCTGGGCCGGACTTCTTGGCGCTGCGGCAGGCATCGTCGCCCCGTGGGTTTCGGGCTTGCTTATTACTTCAATGGCTGGAGAAAAAGGCTATAGGCTTATATTCACCCTGTCCATGATCATTTTCTCAATAAGTGTTGTTTTAAGCTTTTGGCTGAAGAAAAGGCATGGGCAAGGAAGCTACAACTGGAGTTATGGCTTCCAGCAGCTTATGCAGAAAGGAAATCCATGGCGCCGAATAATTCCGGCTATAGCGGCACAAGGAGTGCGCGAGGGTGTTTTCATGTTTCTGGTCGGACTAACTGTATATGTTGCGACTCAGAACGAAAGCAAGCTGGGAACCTATTCGCTTATAACCTCACTGGTTGCGTTAATCAGCTTTTGGATCGTCGGCAAATCGTTGAAAAAAAACTATCGAAAGCTAGCTATGCTGATCGGAGTCATGATGATTGCACTTGTCATACTGCCTTTATTTTGGGAAGTAACGTATACGACGCTGCTTCTATTCGGCATAGGCACTTCTTTATTTATACCTCTGTACATTATTCCAATGACCTCCACTGTATTCGATCTCATTGGACGGACGGAGGAAAGCGCAAAGAAGCGCGAGGAGTTGATCGTGCTTCGCGAAGCAGGGCTAGTCATTGGCAGAATAATCGGCTTATCCTCATATTTGATTGTGTTGCCGCTGAATCATTCAGCGGTTGCTATAACGTGGCTGTTGTTTGCGGTTGGCGTTGTGCCAATAGCTGGGTGGTGGTTTATCAGGCCTTTCTTGAAGCAGCAGCAGCGTCAGGCAACTTAGATTTGAAAAGGAGGCATTATTATGCCTAGAATTGTATCGGATATCACACAGCTCATCGGAGAAACACCGGTCGTTCGGTTGAATCGGCTTCCTGAAGCGGGCAGCGCTGAGGTGTGCGTAAAGCTTGAGAGGTTTAATCCAAGCGGGAGTGTGAAAGACCGGGCTGCTTTCTCACTTATACAGGATGCGGAGAATCGTGGCTTAATCCGTCCCGGCGATACGATTATCGAGCCTACGAGCGGAAACACAGGCATCGGACTTGCGATGAATGCGGCGGCTAAAGGCTATAAAATGATATTGGTTATGCCCGATAATATGACGGCAGAGCGAATAAAGCTGCTGCAGGCTTATGGAGCAGAGGTTGTGCTGACGCCGGCTGCCGAGCGTATGCCTGGAGCGATTCGGAAAGCGCAGGAGCTGCAAGCGGAGCGTCCGGGAAGCTATATTCCTAATCAGTTTGAGAACGAGGCCAATCCCAATATTCATAGATTGACAACAGCGCAAGAAATTATGAGACAGACGGATGGGCGACTGGACGCCTTCATTGCTACAGCAGGAACTGGGGGAACGATAACCGGAACGGGTGAGGTGCTGAAGGAGCTTATTCCTCAGCTCTATGTAGCGGTAGTGGAGCCAATGGGTTCGCCGGTATTATCCGGCGGACAGCCAGGACCTCATAAGCTTGTTGGCACGAGCCCAGGCTTTGTACCCGCAATTCTTAACACAAAAGTATATGATGAAATCATACAAGTATCGGATGAGCATGCCTTAACAACGATGAGGAATTTGGCGAGACAGGAGGGCCTGCTGCTCGGCCCGTCATCGGGCGCTTCGGTATGGGCGGCTATGCAAGTCGCAAAGCGGCTTGGCGCTGGCAAGCGCGTTCTTTGCATTGCTCCGGATACGGGTGAGCGTTATATGAGCATGGATATTTTTTGAGCAAAGCGCGGGAATGATTTATACCCATTCCCGCAGCGATTGTTTTATAATTTGACGTCTTTCCACAATATAATTTCGAATGAAGGCCGGCTCTGATAGAAAGCTATCGTAGCTGGCTTTTCTTGTATAATCATTGCGGATTGCCGGTGACAGTCGAAGAAACATGTCTTCAATTATTGGTTCCAGCTTTTGGACGGTAAAGGAAGCTTGCAACAGCCCTCTCATAATACTCTGATACTGCCTGCGGCAGGCTGAGAACATAAATAGTTTTTTGGTCAGATTGTTATAGCCCTGAAAACGCACAAGATCGCTGCCACACGGCTTACCATAGCAGTTCCTTCCCCAAGTGCCTTCATAATCCCAAGGGATAATTCGATATTTTCCACTTGTCTGGTGCTCGTAGAGCGCATAATTCTGATCAAAACCATCATAGTTACCAGTTAGTACTGCGCCTGCAAGCCACAATAAATATTGGGAAATGTCGAGCCTCCGGGCGGTGAAGGAAACGAGATTTTTGCCCGACATTGTATTCAGATTTCGTACGAATGAAACTAATTTTTTTTTCGATCCGGATTTACCGTGCATCAGCTCGTACCCGTCAAATAAGGAAGACTTGCTGTTTTTCGATAGGGGATCTATCAGACTGAAATCTGCGCTGTCGTTAACCGCATAAAAAAGCGATCGATAATTAATGCGTCGCTTCGCAAAAAACAACCGATCAACCGCTTCGATTTCTAAGTAAACACCTTGCGGCACGTCGTTAATGATTAGCCAAAAGTGATCCGTTTCCGGCGAAGGAACCCCGATTTTATTGAAAAAATAGAACGAAAGCGCGTTTCTCATCATGGAAGGATCGTCATATTCAGCGTTCCAATGAAACGTTCTTCCATCTTTCAGACGGATCTCATAGGATTTCTTGGAATAATTGCGCGTATGACCGCCCCGCAGTCCAAGCTCTGCCTTAAAGGATTGTCCCTCTGCTTCCAGTTCCGCTGGCTTAAATTCTCTTCCCCAAGCATTCGCTTGGATTTCCTGAAGATCGAAATCATCAATACGTATTGAGCGGACAGGTAATGTTGTCGTAGCCATTCCACCATCTCCCAAGGCAAAAGATAAAGCCTACCGTTAGTCGATAGGCTTTTGATCTTATTTACCTTATTCAGCTCATGCCTAGATGGTCACAACAAACTTTCTCATACATCATTAGAGCTAAGCTTTGCCTTTTTCTTGTGCTGCCGGATCTGAACGTATGCCTCTCGAAATGAAGATAGTATAAATTATGAATCGACTCTATGAGCCGGAACGGGTAATATGCTTAATCTTTAATAAATAGATAGTAATCTAGTACCTCAGGTATAGGGGATACATATAAATATATTACATATCATCTCTCATGATAGATGAAGGTGAAACAAGTATTGGAGGGATGCTCGCCACAGTTAAATCATTATGCTGGTGTTTAAGTCAAGGCGTCGGATGTGATGATACGTTTTTTTACTAACGAAATTATCGGAGGGATTTATTTATGAATTACTGGTATAACAGTGATAATGTTGCTGGTCAGATGGATCTAAGTGATGGCCGCCAGAAAAGCAACCGGCATCATAAGAGTAACAGAAGCAGCCAAAGCAACCAGCATCATAAGAGCCACAAAAGCAAAGACGATTTTCTAGCTAGTCTGTTAGGTAAACAGGTTAAAATTAACCGCGGCGGTCCAGAATCGCTTCAAGGCAAATTGCTGGCTATCAAAAGCGATCACTTAGTATTAAGCACAAACGCAGGCGTTGTCTATATTGCTAGCAGCCATGTGAAAAGCGTAACCGAGATGCAAGGCGGTAAAGACAATAATAAAAACGGTAATAAAAGTGGTAATAAAAGTGGTAATAAAAGCGGAAAACGTGATTCAGACTTTATTAACGCCAACAACTTTATGGGTGTAGTTCGTGCCATGAACCAAACCTTCGTACAAATAAACTCAGGCGGCCCAGAGAAGGTGGAGGGCTTCCTTGCACAAGTTGGCAATCAATCCATCCTGCTTGTTGCAGGCAAAGAAGCGCTGCAAATTCAAAACGATCATATTAAAACGATTAAAGCAGCAGGCGGTAATAAATCTGGTGGAAACAACAACAAAAACGAAAAAAATGACAAAAACGACAACAATGACAAAAACAAAACGCAAGGAAACCGGACAGGAGGCAACCGCTCTGGCGGCAACCGCTCTGGCGGCAACCGCACGGGTGACAAGCATACCAGCAGAAATCGTAACGGCGGAAGAGGCCGTTCCAATGCCAACTCTAGAACACAAGCACAAGGAACGACTCGACGTTCGACTAAAAAAGGTTAAGCGTTTTCCGGGCAAAGGTGAAGACCGTTGCCCGGTTTTACTACCTATTCGGATGAAAGGAGGTTGATCATATGAAAAACCGTCATCCGCTGCTGGATCGGCAGGTCGAATTGATGATATCAGGGAAAGTGGCACCCATACGTGGCAAAATGATCGAGTTTGGTCAAGACATTTTAGTGCTTCATAATGGCATGCAATTTTTGTATGTACCACTTATTCATCTGCAGCAGCTGCGTATTTCGAAACAAGAAGAAGAAGTATTTGAAGTTCCTGACATGCCTTTTGAGCCTTATAGTGAACCGATCTCTTACCGTAAAATATTAATGAACGCGAAGGGCATGTTTTCCGAAATTTATATCACAGGAAATCAGTCCATACACGGTTATTTGACGTCCGTTATGAACGATTTTTTTGTTTTTTATTCCCCAGTCTATCATACAGTCATCATTTCGCTCCAGCATTTGAAGTATTTAATTCCTTACAATCCGAACGTCACGCCGTACACGTTAACGCCGGAGCAATTTCCCCTTAAGCCCTCGCCTATAACGCTTGCAAGGACGTTCGATCAACAGCTGCGCAAATTAATCGGTGAGTTTGTTGTTCTGGATCTAGGTGAAAATTCGAACAAAATCGGAGTGCTGAAAAACGTGAATCAAAGCATGATTGAGCTGGCAACAGCAAGCGGCGATGCTGTATTTTTGCACTTTGATCATGTGAAGACGGTGCATATCCCATAACCAGGGAGACTGTTCTCTTAGCCGGCAATGCGGTTTGAGACAGTCTTTTTGTTTGTTACGATTAAGAAATGCAAAAACAAACATTCAAAGCAGGTTATCGGGGTAACATACAGTTTGAGCTTATTCAAAATGGAAAATAGGACTGGAATTAGGCGCATAAATAAAGGAAATATGGTCATAATACGGTTGGCACGAAAAAAGGAAAAGCTAGCCTATTAGGAGGGTGACAGATGATTCAACCACTGACCGCAAAAGAGCTCGAGTACATTGCAGACTCGATGTCTAACGAGGATTTGTTGATCAAGCAGTGCACCGCATTGGCGGTAACGGGAACAACACCGGCCCTGCAGCAGTTAAGCATGCAAATGCTGCAGACGCATCAGCAGCACTATGATTCGCTAATGCATGCTTTGCAGCACCATCAGCAAATCGCTCCAACACAGCCGCAGCAATAATTGCAGCAGTCGCTAATTACTTACGAATCACCAGGATTCACTATTCATTGAGGAGGGCTTAACGATGTATCAGCAGCAGTCTCATTCTATATTGACAGAAGAGGATTTGGCGGGCACAATCCTTGCTGATTTGAAACGGATCGTCCGCGAATATGCAACAGCCGCAACAGAATCGACTTGTCAGGATATTCGTCAGATGTTCACCAAGCTGACCAACAGCGCACTGACGCTGCAAGGCCAGCTGTTTCAAGTGATGCAGCAGGCAAATATGTATAACACGTCATCACAGGCGCTTCGTCAGGATCTGGACAAGCAGGTGAAGCAGTATCAGCAAACAAAACAAAAAACGATGCAGTTCGTGCAGCAAAATCTGGGACAGCGGCAGGGACAATCGATGTATACGCCGTCTATGCAGCAGCCATCCGGTCAGCACCAGCAAGGCAGCCAGCCGTATTATATGTAAAGAGTCTAAGACCCTTCGGGGTCTTTCGTTTTTTTCTTTGCAGGAACAATAAATTCGGTGTAAAATGTTCTTTATAATCGCAGGCGTTACTGGAAGGAGTTAGACGATGAACGAATTACAGTTGAAGGTGCTAGAGCTGCTGAAAGAAGATGCTCGTAGGGATGCTGATCTCATCGCAACGATGCTGGCCGTTCCGGCCCAGGAAGTAAAGCAGGCGATCGCAGAGCTTGAGAATGAGCATGTTATCGTGAAATATGCTACGGTTGTGAATTGGAGCAAGATTGACGATCAGAAGGTGACGGCATTAATCGAGGTTCAAATAACACCAGAGCGCGGTCGCGGATTTGAAGGAATCGCGGAGCGCATTTATTTATATCCGGAAGTGAAATCGGTATATCTTATGTCGGGAGCGTATGATCTTCTCGTAGAGGTGCAAGGCAACAACCTGAAAGAGGTTGCTTCATTTGTTTCAAACAAGCTGTCACCGATTGATGCGGTATTATCAACCAAAACATTTTTCATATTGAAAAAATACAAACAAGACGGCATTATCTTCGAGGAGCATGAAGGTGACCATCGGCTGATGGTTTCGCCGTAAATAAAGGGTGATGGCAATGATTAAAGACGAACATAAACAACCCTCCACACCTGTGCAACATCAATCGATGGCTGATTATTTGTCCCCGCTCGTCCGGGGCATTAAACCGTCGGGTATCCGTCGGTTTTTTGATTTGGTCAGTACACGCAGGGATGTAATCACTCTAGGAGTAGGCGAGCCCGACTTTGTGACACCTTGGCATGTTCGTGAAGCGGCGGTATATGCGCTGGAAACCGGTAAAACGCAATATACATCCAATGCAGGCATGCCCGAGCTGCGTGAAGCGATCGGTCAGTATTTGAATGATCAATTCGCTGTGGAATACAATCCTGGGAGTGAGATTGTTGTAACCGTTGGCGGCAGCGAGGCGATCGACCTTGCGCTTCGCGCTTTAATCGCTCCAGGCGATGAAATATTGATACCTGAGCCATGTTATATCTCCTATTCGCCAATTACTGCGCTAAGTGGGGGGAAGCCGGTAGGCATCGAGACGTATGCGAAGGATCAATTCAAGCTGAAGGCAGAGTCGCTTAAAGCGGCTATTACACCACGTTCAAAGGTACTTATTTTATGTTATCCAAGCAATCCGACTGGCGGGACGATGACGTACGAGGATTGGCTTCCGATCGCAAAGCTCGTTGAAGAGCACGATCTTATCGTGATTTCGGATGAAATATACGCAGAGCTTTCTTATGGCACGAAGCATGTAAGCTTTGCTGCTATGCCGGGGATGAAGGATCGCACCATTCTCGTCAGCGGCTTCTCCAAAGCGTTCGCAATGACTGGCTGGAGGATGGGCTATGCTTGCGGTCATCAGGATTTGATCGCAGCCATGCTCAAAATTCATCAATATACTGTGATGTGCGCGCCGATCATGGCCCAATATGCGGCTCTTGAAGCGCTTCAGCATGGATTGGAAGAGAAGGATAAAATGGTTGAGGCATATAATCAGCGTCGCCGACTTGTCGTAAAGGGCTTTCGAGAGATTGGACTGGACTGTCATGAGCCGCAGGGCGCGTTCTATGCGTTCCCTTCTGTTGCGTCAACAGGATTAACAAGCGAGCAGTTTGCGCAGCGTCTGCTTGATGAAGCAAATGTAGCAGCGGTGCCGGGCGATGTATTCGGTCTTGGCGGTGAAGGTCATTTGCGCTGTTCCTATGCAACCTCGGTTACAAATTTGGCGGAAGCGCTCGATCGTATTGGGCAGTTCGTATATAAATTGAAGCAGGGCTAGGATAATTGGTGCTTGCCAGAAACAAACAGCAGGTCAGGAGTATATCCGGCCTGCTGTTTCTATGAATAAAGAGAATGGAAGGGGTAATAGAATGAGATTGTATACACGTACAGGAGACAGCGGTCAGACTTCGCTGATAGGCGGGCGAGTACGCAAGGACGATATTCGGGTGGAGGCTTATGGAACGATCGATGAGCTGAACTGCTTTGTCGGACAAGCCGCTGCAGAAGCTGCGAAGCATGAGCAGCTGGAGGAAATGGCGGAATGGCTCATTGACATTCAGCAAGAGTTGTTCGATTGCGGATCAGATCTAGCCTATGCACGGGAAGGCGCACCGCTGAAAATCAATGCGGAGCCGGCATCGCGATTAGAAGGCTGGATCGATCGCTATATTACGGAGGCGCCTGAGATTACCCGGTTTATTTTACCGGGGGGAAGCTCCGTATCTGCGCTGCTGCATGTATGCAGAACGGTATGCCGCAGAGCCGAGCGCCGCGTTGTCACGCTTGCAGAGGAGCACGCGATTAATATGGAGGTGCTCATCTATTTGAACCGTCTGTCCGACTTTTTCTTCGCTGCCGCAAGAGTCGCGAATGCTAAGCTGGGCGTGCCGGATACGGAGTATGTACGGAGTGGGGAAGTATTCCGGAAGCGGAGGAAATGACGGATTCGATGGATCAGCAGTACTATAAGCCGCTTATTGCTATCGTTAGCGAAGCCGAGCACGGCAAGACCGTACGGACTGTGCTGGAGCGGCAGCTGGGTGTATCCCGCAAGCTGCTGTCGCAGGTCAAGCTGACGGAGCATGGTCTCACGGTGAATGAGAAGAGAACCTATACAACAGCGCCGGTCTCTCAGGGCGATGTCATTCGTTTACGGATGGAGCGGGAAATATCGGAGGATATTTTGCCTCAGCCGATTCCAATCGAGATTGTGTATGAGGATGAGGAGCTGCTGATCGTGAATAAGCCGGCCGGGATGATCGTGCATCCCACGCATGGCCACTACACGGGGACACTCGCTAATGGAGTCGTCTATCATTGGCAGCAGAAAGGAGAGCGGGTACGCTTCAGGCCCGTTCACCGCCTCGATGAGGATACGTCAGGAATCGTAGCGATTGCAAAAACCTCATATGTTCACCAGCAGCTTTCCGAGCAGATGCAGGCAAACGGCTTTTTGAAGCAGTATCGGGCCTATGTGTACGGTTGCCCTGAACCGGCAAGCGGTACCGTTGATGCGCCGATTGACCGTGATCCGGATGAGCCGCACATTCGAATCGTAACGCCTGATGGTTATCCATCAGTAACTCATTATACAGCATTGATGAGCTTTATCAGGGCTGATGAGCAGAGGCCTCTTGCTGCTGCAGTCCTCTTAAAGCTGGAGACAGGAAGGACCCATCAAATCCGGGTGCATATGCAGCATATCGGCTGTCCCTTGATTGGGGACAAAATGTATGGTCCGAAGCAGGGCGCGGTTATAGAGTGGGAGGAAACGGCGGGCCGTCAGGCGCTCCATGCCGAGATACTCGGCTTTACACATCCGATAACGCGTGAATGGATGGAATGGAAAGCGCCGCTGCCGCCTGAACTTGCCTTATTAGAGCAAAAACTTTTGCAAGCTTGAGAGTTGGAACAGTATAGAGTAGGGAATTAGGGAGGAAATATAGCTGTGATTACACAAAAACCATTAACAATTATTCAATATCCGAAATGCGGCACCTGTAGAGCTGCCGTTAAATCATTGCAAAGTAAAGGAAATGAACTAGTATCTCGCCATATCGTAGAGGAAACGCCTACAGCCGCCGAGCTGAAGGAGCTTGTAGCAAACAGCGGCTTGGAGCTGAAAAAGTTTTTTAATACTTCAGGCGAGGTGTACAAGGAGCTTGGCCTGAAGGACAAGCTGGCTGGGATGACCGAGGATGAAAAATATGAGCTGCTCGCATCGAACGGTATGCTCATTAAGCGTCCGATTGTGACGGACGGCACGAAGGTGACTGTAGGCTTCAAGGAAGAGCAGTACGAGCAAGCGTGGAATAACGGAAAAGGGTGATCAACCGATGTCGCAAATGAAATGGAGGTCAGAGCGGCTGTCGCTGCTGGGCTCCTCGATTTTTGCCGAAGTAGCCTCATGGAAAATGGCAGCCGCAGCAAGCGGAATCGACATTATCGATCTTGGCATCGGCAGTCCGGACCAACCCCCGACGCCTGCGGTCAGACAGGCGCTCAGCGAAGCGGCGCTTCGCGATGATATGTACGCGTACCCGGCTACAAAGAGCGGACTTCCGTTCCGTCAAAGCGCTGCGGCTTGGATGCAGCACCGCTTCGGTGTGACGCTTGACCCGGCGAGTCAGATCGTTACTCTGCTCGGCTCGCAGGATGGGCTGGCGCATTTGGCAATGGCGCTCTGCGATCCGGGCGATATGGCGCTGCTTCCTGATCCCGGCTATCCAATCTATGCTGCATCATTAGCATTGGCTGGAGTAGAAGCTGTACTTATGCCGCTGCGTGAAGAAAATGGGTTTATGCCGGATTTGGAAGCTATTTCGGATGAGGAATGGGATCGTGCGACGTTCATATTGCTGAATTATCCGAACAATCCAATATCAGCGGTCGTTGATTTAGCATTCTTCGAGCGGCTGCTGGACAAGGCTCGTCGACATGAGGTGCTGGTTGTGCATGATTTGGCTTATTCTGAGATGGGCTTTGACGGCTGCGAGCCGCCGAGTATTTTGCAAATACATGGCGCAGCAGAGCAGGCCGTTGAATTTCATTCGTTGTCCAAAAGCTTTAATATGGCAGGCTGCCGGATCGGCTTCTTGGCGGGAAATCGTGAAGCTGTTGGTGCACTCCGAGAGCTGAAGGCGAATATCGATTACGGCATATTCGATCCTGTTCAGGAAGCGGGAATCGTTGCGCTTCAGGAAGCGATGTCGAATTCGTCGACGCCAAAAGCAGGCAAGCTGTATGAGCAGCGACGGGATGCGTTCATCAAGGCGCTCCGCGAAGAAGGCTGGCCGGTTGCTGCGCCGAAAGCGACGATGTTCGTATGGGCGCCGCTGCCCCCTATGCAGTGGTCACTGAACGAGTCTTGGAATTCGCGCCGAATTTCCCAGGAAATGCTTAAGGCTACCGGCGTTGTCGTTGTGCCGGGTGAAGCGTTCGGATCAGAAGGTGAAGGCTATGTTCGGATTGCGCTTGTAGAAAGCGAAGAGCGGCTAAAGGAAGCGGCGAGAAGAATTGGAAGCTTCATTCGCGGCAATAAATGATAGAATAAGAAGGAAAGATGATGAGAGGAGCTAGTCGTAATGAATGAACAGCGTTTACTATTGGTAGACGGTATGGCTATTTTATTCCGGGCCTATTTCGCGACATCCTTCGGCGGCAGCATCAGGAGGACGAGCACAGGCGTTCCAGTGAATGCGGTGCACGGCTTTGTACGCTACTTCATGGACGCAATCAAAACCTTCAATCCTACTCATGTGGCATGCTGCTGGGATATGGGGAGCACGACCTTTCGTACGGAGCAGTATGGGGGCTATAAAGGGAATCGTCCAGCTGCACCAGAGGATTTAATTCCCCAATTCGATTTGGTTAAGGAGGTCGTGGCCAGCTTCGATGTGCCGAATATCGGCATCGTAGGTTTCGAAGCCGATGATTGCATCGGCACGCTGGCGGCGATGCTTAAAGATCAAGCTGAAATCTTCATCGTGACCGGCGATCATGATATGCTTCAGCTCGTTGATGACCGCGTAACGGTTGCGATCATGAAGAAGGGTATCGGCAATTATATGGTGTATACGCCAGTGAGCTTAATGGAGGAGCGTCAGCTAACGCCAGCTCAAATCATTGATTTAAAAGGATTAATGGGAGATACGAGCGACAACTACCCCGGCGTGAAGGGCATTGGCGAGAAAACGGCTCATAAGCTCATCCTAGAGCATGGCTCGATCGAAGGACTGCTCGCTAATCTCGATGCGGTATCCAAAACGATTCGCGCAAAAATCGAAGCGGACCTCGATATGCTTCATTTATCGCGCCAATTGGCAACCATTCGTTGTGATGTACCGGTTTCCGCCGCGCTTGATGGCTGCAGTTGGTCTTATGACCGCGATAACGTATTGCGAAAGTTTGACGAGCTGGAGTTTAAAAGCTTGTTAACCCTAATTAGTTAGACATATTGAAGGAGCCCCCTAATGTTAAATGGAGGGCTCTTTTTTTGCGGCGTAATAGCGTGAAATAAAATAGTCGAAAAGTCTGATTTTAATGAAAGTTTAAGAAATAGTGTTGACCTGTTCTTTTTAAAGAACTAAAATAAGATTATTGTTTCTTATAACGTCGAGTATGCGGATGAGACACTTTGTTTCATGAATGGATCTATTCTGATTGAAGGAGAATATTATGATTGGGGAACGGATCAAAAGGCTACGGGAAAAAAAGGGCTATTCGATAACGAAACTTGCTGATCTTGCAGGCGTATCCAAGTCCTATTTGAGCTACATTGAACGGAATATGCAGAACAACCCCTCTCTTCAGGTGATGGCTAAAATCGCGGCTCCTTTGGATTCAAACATTGAATATTTGCTTGGAGAAGAGCATTTGCCTAAAATCCATGAGGATGAAATTTTAGACGAGGAATGGCGTTCTATTATTAAAAATGCCGTTGACGAGGGAATGAGCAAAGGGGATTTTCAAGCTTTAAAAGATTTGATTCGTTCGAAAATGTGGAAGGGAAATTCGCAGGATACGAGTGGTGCATTAAATGAAAAGAAGAAAACATCTAATATTATTATTTTTAAATTTGATGATTAAAGGTTTTGAAAAAATGAAAACTTGTATTGACATGTTCTATATTAAGAACTATTATTGTGTTAATGTTCTATATAACAAACAACGTTAGTGGGTGTGCAAATGGATGGTAAACAAGAAGACATGCAGACAGTGCGCAGCGAGAAAGAAAAAGTGAGAGAAATAAACATCAAGGCGATATACCTGGTAATCCGAAAACGTCTTTGGCTGATCGCCCTCTTAACAATTGTCTTGACGGTATTAGCAGGCATGTATAATGCAAGGCCCGAATCACCGCTGTATTCTGCTTCTTCACGATTGATCATCGCTGCGAGTCAGGAAACGCTTGGTACGGTAAGAGTGCTGTTTCGGGAGCCGATCGTATTAAATCGGGTCATAGAGGAGCTTGGACTAGAAAGCTCCGCCGCTCAGCTGCGAAGTCAAATCAGAGTAGACTCTGTAGATGGATCGCTTGTGACGGTCGTATCGGTCATTGATACGGATCCGAGGTTAGCCGCCGATATCGCCAATACCGGCGTTGAAGTTTATAGGCAGGTTGCTGCCGAAACACTAGGCGTTACAGGTATTAGAGTATTAACTACGGCTGAGGAAAATCCATTTCCGATTAATGAAAAAGGCAATACGATCGTTTTCGCCGCATTTTTGGCTGGTCTTATTTTTAGTATTGGCCTCATCTTTCTCTTGGATTCTCTCGATGATTCGATCAGGACGGAGCGCGAAATTGAAGAGTTGCTGGGTTTAACGATGCTCGGTCAAGTATCAAAAATGAAAAGAAGAGATTATGTCAAACAAACGAAAAAGCAAAAAAGCATCCTAGCGCGAGGTGAGACCATTGGTTCGTGAACGAAAAACAGCGCCGAAGTCATTCGTGAATAAAAGCCTGTTAGCCTTAAATCATTCTCATGGCTTTATTTCAGAGCAGTATCGAACGATAAGGAACAATATCCAGTATGCCGCTAACGGCAAAAAAGTGCGTACCTTGCTTGTGACCTCCCCTTCAGAGGGTGAAGGCAAGTCAACAGCTACTGTTAATTTAGCGATTTGCATGGCGCAGCGTGGAGATCGGGTATTGATTATCGATGCTAATTTCCGCAATCCGATTTTACATCAAATTTTCAACGTGCAGACGTCTCCGGGCCTCTCGAATGTGCTGGGACAGCAGCTTGATATACGTGAAGCAATCTATACCAGCGAGGTTGAAGGTCTGGATATTCTGCCGAGCGGGCTTCGTTATTACAACACGACGGAGCTGCTGGATTCTCAGCTGATGGTTGATGTGTTGGAATATGCGGTGTTGCATTACGATATCATTTTGCTCGACTGTCCTCCTGTGCTGGGCGTGCCTGATACGAGTGCGCTCGTTAGCAAGTGCGATGGGGTGATCCTGCTGCTGAGGCACGGCAAAACGCAACAGGAACAGGCCAAGGAAGCTAAACGAGCATTGCTGTTTGCGAAAGCAAATATTCTTGGCGTCATACTCAATCAGAAAAGCGTTTGATGAGTTTAATCGGAGCGCTTTTTTTATGAATGACTGTTCTTTATAAAGTACAACTTCGTTTTCAAAATGGATGCGTTCGTTCGGTAATGTCTCCTCACCGTTATCAATGGAGGCACTCGACCGTGCTGTGGGCGGAAGGAAGCCTTAGACGCCAGTCGTCAAGGGTGCGGTGTGAGGGGGGGTTAAATGCCCTGGTCTTAGCATTAGAGTTTTCAACTAAAAGGTTTTGATGAAGACCTTCTAGTTAAACACTCTAATGAAGTGTCACTGGAGTGCTCGCATTTTTTTGATGTAATTTCTGGAGAGGGTGAACCGACTTTGACATTTCGGCAACGGTTATCATTATTGATTTTAATTGATTCGTTTATTGTATTAACGGCTATTTTTTTTAGCAGGTTTTTATTGGATGCTTCTCTTGATGTGTTCACTATTCCTATCGTGATTAGCTCGATTACTTTACTAGTAAGTCATCATTTCTTCTCCTTCTATTACAAGCTCTATAAGAAGGCATGGGAATATGCGAGTGTTGGAGAACTGCTGATCATATCGAAGGCGGTTTCCTTGTCGATTATGTCAGCTGGGGTCATTCAGCAAATTTTCGTTCAGGATGTTTATTTTCGGTTGCTCGCCGTAACCTGGATGATTCATATGCTGCTAATTGGCGGCTCCAGACTTTGCTGGCGCATATTTCGAGGACGTTACAGCAAAAATAGCGGTCTGCGCAAGCGCACGTTAATTCTTGGCGCCGGCTCTGCTGGTACGATGCTGGTCAGGCAGCTTCTAAACAACAGCGACACGGAGCTGCTGCCTGTCGCATTCGTTGACGATGACAGCAACAAACACAATTTAGATATTATGGGCATTCCGGTAATCGGCGGTATCTCGAGCTTAGAGAGGATTGCTCGAGAGCATAAAATCGATAACATTGTTATCGCCATTCCTTCCCTTAATAAGAAGCAGTTGAATACAATCTTTACCGAGTGCGCGAAGACGAAGGCGAAGACGCAAATCATTCCGATGCTGGAGGATCTGGCTACAGGGAAAATATCCGTTAATCATTTTCGCGACGTGCAGGTGGAGGATTTACTTGGCCGGGAGCCAGTAGAGCTTGATATTGACAGTATTTCGGGCTATGTGACACAGAAGGTTGTCATGGTTACGGGAGCAGGCGGCTCGATCGGTTCGGAGGTATGCCGGCAAATTTCGAAATTTTTACCGGAAAAGCTTATTTTGCTCGGTCACGGTGAGAACAGCATATATTCCATCGAGCTGGAGCTAAAGGAGCTTTATGGACATACCAAGATTCAATTTATTACGGAGATTGCTGACCTGCAGGACGCAGCCAAAATGCTGTCTGTTATGCAAACGCATCGTCCGCAGGTTGTGTACCATGCAGCTGCTCATAAGCATGTGCCTTTAATGGAGAGAAATCCGGAGGAGGCCTTCAAAAATAATGTGCTTGGGACGCTGAATGCAGCGAAGGCAGCTAGTGCATGCCGTGTTGAAACCTTCGTTATGATCTCAACGGATAAAGCGGTCAATCCGACAAGTGTTATGGGAGCTACGAAGCGTATTGCAGAAATGGTTATTCAGCATATGGATTGCAACAGCTCCACAAAATTTGTCGCCGTTCGATTCGGCAATGTGCTTGGCAGCCGGGGCAGCGTTATTCCGCTGTTCAAGAAGCAGATCGAGAAGGGCGGCCCCGTTACGGTTACACATCCCGATATGGTTCGGTATTTTATGACGATACCAGAAGCATCGAGGCTGGTCATTCAAGCAGGTGCGCTTGCAAGGGGCGGCGAAATCTTCGTCCTGGATATGGGAGAACCCGTGAAGATTAGCGATCTGGCGCAAAATGTTATCCGGATGTCCGGTTATTCAGTAGAGGAAATCGGTATTCAATATACCGGCATCCGCCCAGGAGAGAAGCTGTTTGAAGAAATGCTGAAGGAAAATGAAATCAACGAGCAGCAGGTTTATCCGAAAATCTACATCGGTAAATCCTCGGAAATTTATTATGAGGAAATTGAAGAGATTATCCGGGATTTTAGTGGCATGAACAAAGCGGAATTGCGGGTTCGTCTGCTTGATCTTGCAAATCATGTTGTTGTTTTGCCGGACTATGTGTCGGTAACGGGATAAATAGAAGGAGAGATTAAAATCGATGAAGGTAAGAAAAGCAATTATTCCGGCAGCAGGACTAGGGACACGATTTTTGCCTGCAACAAAAGCGATGCCGAAGGAAATGCTTCCCATCGTAGATAAGCCAACCATTCAATACATAGTGGAGGAAGCGATTGAATCTGGTATTGAGGACATCATTATCGTTACCGGCAAGCACAAACGGGCCATCGAGGATCACTTCGATAATTCGGTCGAGCTCGAGCAAATATTGATGGCCAAACATAAATTCGAGCTATTGAGCGAGGTTCGCAAATCATCTGATATGGTGGATATTCATTATATTCGGCAAAAGGAGCCAAGGGGTCTGGGTCACGCGATCTGGTGTGCTCGGAAGTTTATAGGCAATGAGCCTTTCGCCGTGCTGCTAGGTGATGATATTATTTCGGCGGAGAAGCCTTGTATTAAACAAATGATGGAGAAATACGAACAGTACCGTACCTCCGTTATCGGTGTTCAGCGAGTAGAGGAGGAGACGGTCTCTCGCTACGGCATTGTAGATGGAACTTTGATGGAGCCATCATTCCATCAAGTTAAGCATCTGGTAGAAAAGCCGCCGCAAGAGGAAGCACCGTCAAACATGGCAATCATGGGACGTTATATTTTGAGTCCAGCCATATTCGACATACTGGGAAGCATATCGCCTGGTGCTGGCGGAGAAATTCAGCTTACGGATGCGATCGCGGCTTTAAATTTGTCCGAGGCGGTCTATGCGTATGAGTTTGAAGGGAAACGGTATGATGTAGGCGAGAAAATGGGCTTTATCCAGACGACAATTGAATTTGCCCTGCAGCGTAATGACTTGCGCTACGAGCTGCTGGATTACCTGTCGCAGATGCTGGAGAGAGAAGGAGCACGCAAATAAAAATGATATAAGGTGGTATACATGCCAAATAAAATATTATTTTGCGCGACCGTTGATTACCACTTCAAGGCGTTCCATCTGCCAGTGATGGAATGGTTTCAGCAGCAGGGCTGGGAGGTTCATGTCGCCGCGAAGGGCGATATGGACCTTCCTTTCGTTGACAGGAAATTTAATTTACCGATTGAGCGGTCACCCTTGCGCTTAAACAACGTGAAGGCCTACCGTGAGCTGAAAGAAATAATCGAAGACCAAAACTACCAAATTATTCATTGCCATACGCCAGTGGGAGGGGTGATCGCGCGTTTTGCAGCCCAGGGAGCCAGAAAAAACGGAACAAAAGTAGTCTATACGGCGCATGGCTTTCACTTTTGCAAAGGAGCCTCGGTTGTGAATTGGCTTCTTTATTATCCCATCGAGAAGAGGCTTTCGGGCTTGACCGACTGTTTGGTTACGATTAATGAAGAAGATTATAATCTTGCAGTTGCGAGAGGCTTTAAAGCAAAACGTATTGCGCATGTGCATGGAGTAGGCGTGAATCTAAATCATTATAATCCTATTCCACAAATTGAAAAATGGCGATTACGTCAGGAACTTGACTATCGGACTGATGATTTTCTTATGTTCTACGCGGCCGAATTTAACAAAAACAAAAATCATAAACTGCTCCTTCACGCGCTAGCTGAAATGAAGGACCAAGTCCCGCACGCGAGGCTGCTGCTCGCCGGTCAAGGCCCTCTTTTGGCTGAATGCCGTGAGCTGGCGGAGCAGCTTGGTATTTCTGCCATGGTGAATTTTCTCGGTTATCGGAAGGATATCGACCGACTGCTGCCGATGTGCGATGTCGCCGTTGCATCCAGCCTGCGCGAAGGGCTGCCTGTCAACATTATGGAGGCGATGGCCTGCGGTCTGCCAATCGTGGCGACACGTAATAGGGGGCATACGGAGCTGGTAGTTGAGGGAAAGAATGGATATTTGCTTGCTCCTGATCAAGTAACGGAATTTGCTAGCATGCTTCTAGCGCTTAGTCGTAATGGAGAGCTAAGACATCGAATGGGTGCTGTGAGCGCGGATATTATCAAAAAATATTCATTAACTCAAGTTGTGCAAGAGTTAAATGACATTTATAAGCCATTGATGAAGCAGCGGCAAGACGAAATGGAGAGATTGCAGTGGGTAGTCCTATAAGAATATTACATGCTGTCGTGAATATGAATCGCGGCGGCGCTGAGACGTTCCTTATGAATTTATACCGCCATATTGACCGTTCTAAGGTTCAGTTCGATTTTCTCACCTGCAAGGAAGGCGTGTTCGATGAGGAGATTAAAGGTCTTGGCGGCAAAATTCATCGAATTCCGCACATTACTGCGGTCGGACACAAAGGCTATATGCAAGCGTTGAATCAGTTTTTTCAGGATCATGCCTCTTATCAGGTGATTCATTCGCACATGGATAAAATGAGTGGCTTCGTGCTGCGAGCGGCTCGCAAGGCAAGTATTCCCATTCGAATAGCGCATAGCCACAATACCAGAAGCGAAGGCGGAATCGCCGCTCGCCTTTATAAATGGTATGCCGGGACGTGTATACACACCTCGGCAACGCATTACGTGGCTTGCTCAAACGCGGCGGCCCGGTGGTTATTCGCCGGCAGGGAGAAGTCAGCGCTTATTATGCAAAACGGTATCTCTTGTGAGCAATTTGCTTTTTCCCCAAACATCCGTTCGAAGATGCGTACAGACCTTGGCGTTTCGGAAGATATGCTTGTTATCGGTCATGTAGGACGGTTCGCTCCGCAAAAAAATCATACCCTGCTCATCGACATGTTTAATCAACTGCAGCACAGGGTAGCCGACAGTATGCTATTGCTTGTTGGCGACGGCCCGCTCCGGCCCGCTATTGAACAGAAGGTCAATGAGCTTCAATTAGCGGATAAAGTGAGGTTCCTTGGTATAAGGAGCGATATTGCTCAACTCCTTCAGGCTGTTGACGTGTTTGTATTTCCGTCTCATCATGAGGGGCTTCCGGTCACGCTTATAGAAGCGCAAGCAGCGGGATTGCCAAGCATCATATCCGATCATATTACGACAGAAGTAGATATGGGTATCGGCTTAGTTCATTTCTTCTCGCTAAAGGATCAAGAAAGCGGCGTAAATCAAATCATTGAAGGGGCAAGGAAGCCATCGCGAATAATCCCTTCCGGCGCATTAGCACGCAAAGGTTATGACATACGGCAAACAGCGCAGTTGGCGACGGAATTTTATTTATCCCAATTCGAGGTGAACAATGAAGACTTTAACCGTGTTTACGCCCACGTATAATCGGGCTTATTGCCTGTATCAAGTATATGACAGCCTGCAGCGACAGACGTGCAAGGATTTTCAGTGGCTGATCATCGATGATGGCTCGAGCGATGGAACCGAGGAGCTGGTTGCTGGCTGGATAAGCGAGCAGCGCGTACCTATCAGGTACATCCGTCAACAAAATCAAGGGATGCATAGCGCTCATAACACTGCGTATGAGGAAATGGAAACGGAGCTCAACGTATGCATCGATTCCGATGATTATATGCCTGACGATGCGGTAGAGCATATTGTAGCCTTCTGGAGCCAGCACGGCAGTGATAAGGTTTGCGGCTTTGCCGGGCTAGACGCGTATTCCGATGGAAGTATCGTAGGGTCAAAGTTTCCGGAGCAGCTAGCAAGCTCGACCTTATTTGATTTGTATCATAAGCATGGGGTTACCGGCGATAAGAAGCTGGTTTATCGCACATCGTTGAGCAAGCTTTATCCTTATCCGCTCTTTGAAGGAGAGAAATATGTTGGCCTAGATTACAAGTATCATTTGCTAAATCAGCAATATAAGCTGCTACTTCTGAATAAAGTACTATGTCACGTTGAATATTTGCCGGATGGCTCTTCGCGAAATATGCTGATGCAGTATCGGAAAAATCCGCAAGGCTTTGCCTTTTACCGCAAATCGCTTATGCAGCTGCCGACCGGAAGCAGCGTGTTCAAATACCGGCAGGCGATTCATTATGTATCGAGTAGCCTATTGTCCAGGAACAAGCAATGGCTGCAGGAAGTGCCTTCCAAGGCATTGATTATTTCGGCATTCATTCCAGGGCTGCTCCTTTATGGATACATTACGATGAAGACGAGGAATGCATACGTCCCGAAAGGAACGACAAATGACTATCCTGTGGCTTAACTTAGCGGTCGTTTTTATGTTTGCTCTCGTTGCCAGATATTTTTCGGTGCCTGCGTCAGTCGGACCATCACCCATTCAGCCAAACAAAATTTTGGCCGCTGCGGCGGCGACTTCGCTCATCCTGGTATCGGGATTGCGAAATAATATCGGGGACACCTTCTTTTATATGCATGGTTATGAGGTTAATAACTTTGAGTGGGATATCATTGCCCAAGAAAAGGATATGGGCTTTAGCATTTTGCAAATGCTGCTCAAGCAAATCACGGAGGATCCACAGATTCTGCTCATCACGACTGCTTTGGCGACGAATATGATTATTGCAATCGTGATGTATAAGTATTCAAGAATGTTCGAATTAAGCATGTATGTTTACATTACATCAGGAGCGTTCATCGTTTCGATGAATGGACTTAGACAGTTTCTTGCAGCAGCCATTGTTTTTGCGGCTACAAAGGCTCTGCTTGAAGGCAAGTGGAAAATATATATGCCGATTGTCCTTTTCGCGGCTATCTTTCACCAAAGCGCGCTCGTCATGCTTCCTCTTTATTTCATCGTTCGGCGAAAGGCATGGACAGGCGCTACGTTCTCTTTATTATTAGTTGCCATTTTGATTGTTGTAGGCTTCAACCAATTTTCTGATCTGTTATTCTCGGCCATTCAAGGCACTCAGTACGCCCATTATCAGCAATTTGAAGAGGGTGGAGCGAGTATTATTCGAGTATTTGTTTATGCCCTCCCGCTTATTGTCGCCTTTTTCGGTAGGGAAAAGCTTAGAGTTTTATTTCCGAAAAGCGATATATTAATAAACATTTCCGTCATCGGTATTGTAATGATGATCATCTCGACTCAAAACTGGATTTTTGCTAGAATGACGATTTATTTTAATCTGTATCAATTCATATTGATTGGCTGGATTGTGAAAGTGTTTCGTGAGAAGGATCAGAAATTCGTTTATTTTGCTATTTTAGTTTTTTATCTGCTATTTTTTTATTTTGAAAGTGTCATCACATTGGATATTCGATATTCGAGCAAATATTTAATATGGCCATCGTAAAGGAGGTAGCAAAGTGAGCACAACTGAAAAAATTCCTCGCATTCTGCATTATTGCTGGTTCGGGCGGGGAGAGAAGCCACGGAAAATCGTCATATGCATACGAAGCTGGCAAAAGCAATTAGGGGACTAGCAAGTGATGGAGTGGAATGAGGACAACTTTGATATTTCCTCCAATCGCTATGTGAAGGAAGCTTATAAGTCCCGGAAATATGCGTTCGTAAGTGACTATGTTCGTTTATATGCGCTTTATAAGCATGGCGGCATTTATTTGGATACGTATGTCGAGGTGATCAAGCCGCTCCATTCATTCCTTCATCATGAAGCTTTTTCTGGATTTGAAGATGAAAAATTTCTAAGCCTTTTATCCGCGAACGTATTTTAGCCCGTATGACTATATTAACGGAGGTAATTTCATAACCAATAACAGTCATACCATCTATCGCTTTGCCCATCCTGGCTTCCTACACATGTTCGTCTAAGAGTAGAACAAAAGAGAGTCGTAAGTCGTGTCGTCGGTCCAAAAATGATCTCGAAAATGAGGCAACTGCTATCATCCAACTAACGATTTTATAAATTGAATTACAGGAGTACCTTCTAATGATGAAACGATTGTTTGATTTGATTATTTCTAGTATTTTGTTCATTGCATTGTCGCCTATTATTGCGTTAACCGCGATATTGGTTCGGATTAAGCTCGGCTCGCCGATCGTATTTAAGCAGCAGCGTCCAGGCCTGCATGGCATTCCTTTTTATGTATATAAATTTAGAACGATGACATCGGAGAAGGACAGCATGGGGCTATTGCTGCCTGATCACATGAGATTGACGGCTTTCGGTATTCTTATGCGCAAACTTAGCCTGGATGAGCTTCTACAGCTGATTAATGTCATCAAAGGGGAGCTCAGCCTAGTGGGGCCACGCCCTTTGCTTATGGAATATTTGCCGCTGTATAACGAAGAGCAAGCGAAGCGGCATCTTGTACGCCCAGGCATCACCGGCTGGGCTCAAATTCACGGCCGCAACGCGGTCTCGTGGGAAGAGAGATTTGAGCGCGATGTGTGGTATGTGAATAATCAAAGCTTGGCGTTAGATTTCAAAATTATATTGTTTACAGTGAAGAAGGTCATTCGATCCGAGGGCATATCGAATGTCAATCATGTGACGATGCCGGTGTTTCAAGGAACGACTACCCCTAGTGAAGGATAAAGCCATTTTTCGAGCAGGGGCAGTGTTTGGGAGATGGCTTCTTATTTTTTAAAATAACGAGATGAAAAAGGATGTGTGGCGACGTGTCAGCAATTGAATTGAAACGAATTTATTTATCCCCTCCTCATATGAGTGGAAAGGAGCGCAACTATATTGATGATGCGTTTGAATCTAATTGGATTGCTCCGCTGGGACCGAATATAGATGCGTTCGAGAAACAAATGGCAGCCTATACGGGCGCAGCCGACGCGGTTGCGGTTAGTTCAGGGACAGCAGCTATACACCTATCCCTGCAATTGCTTGGCGTAGGGGCAGGGGATACCGTGTTTTGCTCAAGCTTCACCTTTGTAGCGAGCGCTAATCCGATCCGTTATTGCGGGGCGGAGCCCATCTTCATTGATTCCGAGCCGGATACGTGGAATATGTCGCCTGAGGCGCTCCAGCGGGCTTTTGAGGATTCGAATCGTCAAGGGAAGCTGCCAAAAGCGGTTATTGTCGTTCATCTCTACGGGCAAGTAGCGAAGATGGACGAAATTATTGAACTGTGCGAGCAATATGAGGTTCCTGTAATCGAGGATGCAGCGGAATCGCTGGGCTCTACTTATAAAGGCAAGCAAAGCGGCTCCTTCGGCAAGTTCGGTATTTATTCGTTTAACGGGAACAAAATCATTACGACATCGGGAGGCGGCATGCTCATATCGGACGATGCGGAACTGTTGCAAAAAGCTCGTTTTCTTGCTACGCAAGCAAGAGATTTTGCACCGCATTATCAGCATAGCAGCATAGGATACAACTATCGCATGAGTAATCTGTTAGCTGGCGTCGGCAGAGCGCAATTAGAGGTTTTGGAGGATAGGGTTGCAGCAAGAAGAGCGATATTCGAAAATTATGAACAAGCTTTTTTAAACCGGAGAGGCATTGGCTTTATGCCGGAACTAGATGGAACGCGGTCTAATCGCTGGCTTACGGCAATGACGATTGATGAGCAGGAGACAGGTGTCGCGATCTCAATGCTGCTTGATGCATTAACAGCTGCTAATATTGAAGCGAGACCGCTCTGGAAGCCGCTTCATATGCAGCCTTTATTTGAAAATAATCGATTCTACTCCCACACGGATGGGGAACCTGTATGCGAGCGTTTTTTCAAGAGCGGAATTTGCTTGCCGTCAGGCTCAAGCATGACGGCACTCGATCAGGTCCGGGTTATCGACTGCATGAATAGTTTATTTGATGAACTTGCGAACGAAAGTGCTCAATCGGCCTAATAAGACATTAAAGATAGCTTTCTCCTATTTGTCGATTTCTGATGACTTTGGTAGGTGTCCCATAAGCGATTGCATAAGAAGGAATATGGGATAAGACAGTCGATCCGGCGCCAATTACCGTATGCTCGCCAATCGTTATGCCATGAATGACAGCCGCGCCCATGGAGATGACGGAATAATCGTCAATTTTCACATTGCCGCCAGTGGCTGCTTTTGGAGCGAAGGTAACATAGCTGCCAACGGAACAGTCGTGGTCGACGGAAGCATGAGTATATAGAACACAATGCTCGCCGATTGCTGCATCGCTGTTAACGACCGCACCAGCCATAATGACGGTACCTGCGCCGATATCAGCGCCTCTGGCAAGAGAGGCTGACGGGTGAATGGCGGTAACAAAACGGAATTCGGGATATATAGCGCGAATACTAGCCGTAATTTGCGATCTCTTCCAGTTGTCCCCGACTGCTACGATACCACCGCTAACCTTTGCCTTATGAGCAGCAAGCCAGGTTTCATCTCCTAAAATCTCATAGCCGTAATAATGAGAACCTGCCGGCTTATAGTCATCAAGCAAGCCAATGATTGAATAGCGGGCGTCTTTTTCTAAGGTGTCAATTACAGCTTTCGCATGGCCGCCGGCACCGTATACGATAATGTTCTGCAGCAATTATAATCTCCCCTTACTGAGTGAAGTCCAATCTTTGATCTCTTTCATTCTAGCAGAACGAAATCATTTTATCTAAAGAAAGCGTTAACTTTCGTAATAGGAATTGACATAAATTATATAAGGTGATAGTCTGTAGAGGTGTTCTTATTATAGAACAAAAATATAATTTTGTTCGTTATTGGTTGAATAGGTTGAAGGAGAATTTCATGGGTAATTACGGAAAATTTCATAATGAGGAAGAAATGTTAGATGAGCTGAAGCTCATACTCGTGTTACTCGCGAAGGATGACAGCATGGATATCATGCTTGATTTGCAGGAGTTGATTAAAGGAACAGATTGGGATCGGTTTATAAAACTGGCTAGACATCATCGTGTATTCCCTTTGCTTCATCGCAGGCTTCAGGAGTTGAAAACTGAAGTTATACCGACTTTTGTAACTCATATGTTCAATCGGGATTATTACCGCAATACGCTGCAGATGCTTGGGTTGAGCGGTGAAATGGAGCAGCTGGCCAAAGCGTTCTCCGATAATGGGATTCGTTCGTTGTTCTTGAAAGGTCCGGTCATAGCAGCCGACTTGTACGGCGATGTATCGCTTCGCACCTCCTATGATTTAGATCTTCTAATTACGTTTCAGCAGCTGGAGCAAGCCGAGAAGCTGCTTCTAACTCTGGGGTACGAGAAGAACGATTATACGGTCTCGAGCCTAAATGATTGGAAATGGAGACAATATCATACTACCTTCCTTCATCCAGGTAAGGGTATTAAGGTCGAGTTGTATTGGAGACTGATTCCAGTGCCTTCTAAAGAGCCCAGCTTCAATGAGCTATGGGAGAGAAAGAGGAAGAGCTCATTAATTAATCGTCCCATTTATTATCTTAGCCGAGAAGATTTGTTTCTGTTTCTCGTCTCTCATGGATCGCGTCGTGGTTGGTCAAGGCTTCGTTGGCTGCTGGATATAAAACAAATTGCCAACCAATCCATCGATTGGGTTAAGCTTGCGCGGTTATTGAAAAAGCATATGTGTTTACATACTGGAGGGCAGGCGTTGCTGCTAGCGGCTAGATTACTGTCTTTTCCGCTTCGTGAAGAAATGAAGCCGCTCCTATCAGACAGAAAAGCATATTGGTTAGCAGAAGATGCGATGTTTTATGTTTATAGATCAGTAAATTTACACACATCACCAATTTCTGATGAGGTTAATGAATATCACAAACGCTATTTATTCTCCTTGCTCACAACTTGTCAAAAAATAGTTTTTATAGCAAGTTTTATATATAATTGGAGAGATAAGAAACTTGAAAGCTGAAAGGAGAAAGCATTCGAACAAAATTAATTGACAACAATTAAGCGTAATGGTATTCTAATTTTGTTCTTTATAAAGAACTACGGTTGATGAAGAAACAATTGAATTTAGAGTAATCATCGATGTATGACGTAATATATTACGAATTTTAGATTTTTTTAAATGTCTTTTAAATAGAACAAAATAGCCATTGTTGGACAGTATCAATTGGGAGGGAATCATGAGTGCCTTAGCTGGAATCTATCATCTTAATGCAGAGCCGATTAATCTGGAAGACAGCATGAGTTTAATGGAACCCTTGTATAAGTTCTCTGTCGATGATGTCCAGACATGGCATCATGATCAAATTTTTCTTAGCAACCATGCACAATGGATTACACCGGAATCAGTTGATGAACGGAATCCTTATTATGATTCTGAAAGAAGGTTGGCCATTACCGCTGACGCGATCATCGACAACCGCAAAGAATTGTTTGATAGACTTCATGTTGAGCATGGCCTCAGACAACGGATGCCGGACAGCAAGCTGATCTTGCTGGCTTATGATAAATGGGGTGAAGAGGCCCCGAAATATTTAGTCGGCGATTTTGCGTTCATGATATGGGATGAGAAGAAACGGATGTTATTTGGTGCGAGAGATTTTTCTGGAAGCCGTACGCTATATTTTTATAAAAATCAGAATCGGTTTGCCTTCTGTACAATCATCCAGCCATTATTAAGCTTACCATACGTAGCCAAACGTCTAAACGAACAGTGGATTGCCGAGTATTTGGCAAACCCAGGAGTAATTGAAACGGTAGATGGTACTTCTACAGTATTTAACGAAATAGAACAAGTGCCCCCTTCGCATTCTATTTCAGTATTCGATGGCAAAATTGTGTTCTCAAGATACTGTACGATAACCAAGGAAGAACGCTTAAAACTAAAGTCAAATAAAGAGTATGAAGAGGCATTCCTGGATGTGTTTCAAAACGCAGTTAATGCACGGCTTCGTACCCACCGGCCTGTCGGCGCGTTTTTGAGTGGGGGACTGGATTCAGGCTCCGTTGTCAGCTTGGCAGCAAGACAATTGCATATGGAAAATAAGAGATTATATACTTACAGCTATATTCCAGTAGATGATTATATTGACTGGACACCCAAAAGTAAAATAGCTAACGAGAGGGATTATATCCAATCCACTGTCAAGCATGTTGGAAATATATCCGATGATTATTTAGATTTTAAGGGAAAAAGCCCGCTGACAGAAGTTGATGATTGGCTGGATATGCTGGAGATGCCTTATAAAATATTCCTCAATTCATTCTGGATTAAAGGGATAAATGAGAAAGCACACCAGCAGGGAGTAGGCGTGCTTTTGACCGGAGCAAGAGGAAATAATACGATCTCTTGGGGATCGGCGTTGTCTCACTACGCGATGTTATTAAAAAAGATGAAATGGATTCGACTTTATCAGGAAATGATTATGTACAGTAACAACAATGGGGTAAGAAAATCAATATTTATGAAGACCGTCACACAAAAAGCCTATCCTTTCCTAACTCGAATCAAGACTCCACAGAGTCACTACCTTTTCCCAAAGCTCATCAATCCTGAGTTTGCTCAGAAAACGGATGTTTACATGAAGCTGCAAAAACATGGAATCGATACAACTGGTTTTTCAACTCCTAAAAATATCTACCTAGCTAGAAAAAAGCATTTCGAGCAAACCTTCGTTTGGAATTTGAATGGCACATACGGAACGAAAGCATCTCTGCGTTACTCTTTATGGAATCGTGACCCGACCAATGACTTACGGGTGATCAAGTTTTGTTTATCCGTCCCAGAAGAGCAATATGTCCAAAATGGAATGGATCGGGCACTGATCCGAAGATCAACCGAAAATTTACTCCCGGATAACGTAAGGTTAAATCAAAAGATACGTGGTGTTCAGGGAGCTGACGGTATTCACCGGATGGTTCCGGCATGGAATTCATTTATTGCTGAGCTCCAGCAAATCAGCGATGATTCCGAAATTTCCAGGTTTTTAAACATACCTGTAATCAAGGAATCTATCACCAAAATTCAAGGGGACACTCGACCGGAAACTCCTTTTGATGCGGATTATAATATTTTAATGCGCAGCTTAATTCTTAACCGGTTTATAAAAAGTTATGCTTGAAGGGAGGTGATAAGATGAGCAAAACATGGGAAAAACCAGAATTGGAAGTACTTGATGTGAAAATGACTATGGCAGGATTTCCGGATCAAGTAACTGATTTCATTGACGAAAATGGTACTGAACAACTTATGGGACCTAGCTAGGTTCCAGATATCAAAATACTTACCATTTATGTTTCCTGTGTAAAGGCCCTTATACATTTTCAGTATGAGGGCTAGTTTTTTAAAATTTAGAGACGATGAGCTTGGAGTGGGGAATATGATAAGTACCGCGAAAAAAAAGATTTATCAAGCTTTCGGATTCAAAGTGGAAAGTGAGATTAGTTTACCGGAATTACTTCAAATAAGTGGATTTAATGGAGCTCCGGATATTGTAATAGAGGTTTCTGATTTATCCGACTTGTGGACACAATTAGAAGCTAAGAATGGGACCTATACAGTTAAAGGAAATACGATCATTTTCCAAGTTCCAAATGTTGCAACCTTTTGTATACAAGAAGGAAAGAAAATCATCATTTCACCCGCGATTGAGTCTGATATGGATGAAATTCGGCTATATATACTCGGGTCTTGCATGGGAGCATTATTGCTGCAAAGAAAAATGCTTCCGTTACACGGCAGCGCAGTTGCCATTGATGGAAAGGCCTATGCTTTTGTTGGCGAGTCAGGTGCTGGAAAATCGACGCTTGCCTCGGCTCTTCTAGGAAGAGGCTTTCCTTTATTAAGCGACGATGTAATCGCCGTCTCGCTTTCTGGAGATCAACAGATTCCGTATGTGATACCATCTTATCCTCAACAAAAGCTTTGGCAAGAAAGTATGGATCACCTTGGAATGGATTCAACCCAGTACCGGCCTTTAGTTCAAAGAGAAACCAAATTTTCTGTTTTGGTTACTTCAAATTTTCTCTCCAGCCCGTTACCGCTCGCAGGAGTATTCGAATTAGTCAAAACGGAAAAGGATAAGATTTACATACAGAAAATTTCCAGACTTGAAAGCTTGCCTGTATTATATCAGCACACTTTTCGAAACTTCCTAGTGAATCGCATGGACCTAACTGCATGGCATTTTGAAATGACGGCAATGCTTGCAAATCAAATGAATGTTTTCCGTTTGCAAAGGCCCGTTTCTGATTTTACCACACCAGATCTGGTATCGTTAATATTAACTACTATAAATAAGGATGTTGATAATCATGATTACTAATGAAATGATTTCATCGAATCACTGGGTTGTTCAAGGAAGCGGCAACATTGTAAGCGATATGGGTGAGGAAAAGGTTATGTTAAGTATACATAATGGTAAATATTACAATTTAGGTTCAATTGGTGGTTTTATATGGGAAAGTATTCACACGCCCATAACGGTTGAACAGCTGATTCATCAACTGATGGCCGAATACGATGTAGAAAAATCGATATGTGAGGAGCACGTGTTTTTATTTTTGGAACAATTATCGAAGGAAGGCCTGATTTCCATTAATAAAGAAGGAATTGCAAATGGCGATGGATTAGAAAGTACATAGGGGGATATAACTTGAAAGCTATTTTATACTTTACAAAGCGGTTATACTCCAATACTGGGAATATCCTCTATATGAATCTCTTAGGAATGATATGTATCAGTCTGTTAGAGGGGATCGGAATTCTCTTATTACTTCCAATGCTTAGCATGAGCGGCATTTTCGATATGAACGAGGCCGCAATCCCTCTCTCCGGAATGTTTAAATTTATCCGGGAGATCCCGCCATTATGGGGATTGACCTCTATTTTAGGTTTATATGTTCTGATTGTGCTTGGCCAAGGTCTCTTAAAACGGACTGTTACAATTCGTAACGCTAGTATACATCAATCATTTATGCACCATTTGAGAGTAGATACATTTGGCACTTTATTACTTGCTAACTGGGACTTTCATATAAGAAGAAGAAAGTCCGACTTTATCAATACGTTGACAGCGGAAATCGCTCGCGTCAGTGGAGGAATGAACACCATATTACTGATGGTTACCTCTATTATTTTCACCTTGATTCAGATCGGTCTTGCGTTTTGGTTATCTGCGAAGTTAGCGGTATTCGTGCTGGCTTGCGCGTTGGCCATCGCTTTGCTTTCCAAAAAGTTTGTTCATAAATCAAAATCTTTAGGACAGCAGTCAATGGATTTGGCCAAATCATATCTTGCAGGTATAACGGATCAATTGAACGGAATTAAAGAGATTAAAAGCAATACCTTGGAACAATCCCGTATGAATTGGATCATTTCTCTGGAACAAAAAATACAGCAGGAACAGCTCCAGCAAATCAAGGTAAAAACCTCCTCTCAATTTGTGTATCAGATTGCAGCCGGTATATTTATCGCTATTTTCATTTTCGTGTCGGTTAGAATATTTCATGCCCAGTTCGAGCAGTTGATTTTGATTATCGTAATTTTCTCCCGGTTGTGGCCTAAATTTAACGGTATTCAATCTAATATGGAGAGCGTAGCCTCTGCGATTCCTGCTTTTAAATCTTTAATGCTCCTTCACAATGAAAGCAAGGAAGCTATGGAATTTAATATTAGCGATCCATCCTATAAAAACATCAAGCCTTTAGTAATAGAGAAAGTACTCGAATGCAGCAATGTTTCTTTTCGCTACAACCGACAAGAATCTCAATATGCTCTCCGAGACATTAATCTACAAATCTCTTCGAATCGCATGACCGCCATTGTAGGACGCTCGGGAGCAGGGAAAAGTACTCTGATTGATATATTAATGGGGCTTATTCTACCGGAAGAAGGGCAGGTTCTGATCGATGGCGTTCCATTGACAAAGGAAAATTTATTGGCATTTAGGCACTCCATCAGCTATGTTCCACAGGATCCTTTTCTCTTCAATACAAGCATAAGGGAAAATTTGTTATTAGTTAAAACGGATGCAAGTGATGATGAAATTTGGGAGGCGCTTGAGTTTTCCGCATCTACCGCATTCGTTAGCAGGCTTCCGGAAGGTCTCGATACCTTAATCGGTGATCGTGGGATCCGATTGTCAGGAGGAGAACGCCAAAGGCTGGTGCTGGCCCGGGCTATTTTGAGGAAACCTTCTATTCTAGTATTGGATGAAGCAACCAGTGCACTGGACAACGAAAATGAATCAAAAATTCAGGAAGCGCTGGATCAGCTTAAAGGCAAGATGACGATTATTGTCATTGCCCATAGGCTCTCCACGATACGGAATGCCGACCAAGTCATTGTCATTGATCAAGGAACAATTGTTCAGACAGGGATATTTAAACAACTTGTGAATGAAAAGAGAAGCTTGCTGGGTCATCTGTTGGAACAACAGTCTGTCGTCTGGCCACATGGCTAAAAGAAGAATATATTAATTGAATCCGGAGAAGAAAATGGAAATGATAAATAAGGTGAGAAAGTTATGCTCGTTAGAATTGAAAACCGTGCTGTTATTTCTAGAGGCTTTTTTTTATTTAGGATGGGCACGCGTTCTTGTTTTAGCACCATTTTCTAAGGTTGCGCCTTCTTTAGGTGCTCAAATGGAGGAAACGACAAATGCCCCGTATGCTGGGAAGAAAGCCGAATTAATGAATGTACATCATGCGATTCAAATTATAAGCCGGCATACGTTTTGGGAAAGTAAATGCCTTGTAAGAGCTATTGCTGCTTTGAAAATGCTTGAAAGGCGTCAGATCGAAAGTACGCTATATCTGGGAACAGCCAAGGACGAATCAGGAAAAATGATCGCTCATGCTTGGCTTCGCAGCGGTTCGTTCTATATTACGGGAGAGGAAGGTATGGAACGATTTTCAGTAGTTGGAAAATTTGCAAATTATATAAGAGATTAAGGAAAGTGGAGTGGATTAAAGTGGATAAGGATTTCCAAATAGATGTGTCGCACTTTCCTAAAGAATTAACCTTGTTACTTTCATTAATGAGCACTAAAAATGGAGAAGGCTTACCTTCAAACAACAGTGAATATGTAAAAGACATGGATTGGAGTTTATTTCTGAAGCTAGCAAGGCATCATCGGATTTACCCCGTTCTATATAGAAAACTTCAGGAAATAGATGAAAGCTGGATACCCCAGAACATTATTCAATCACTACATCATGATTATCAAAAAAACACTTTTCAAATGCTAAAATTTAGCGCAGAAATGGAGCACCTATGCACACTGTTCTCTAAGTCTAACATCCGTTCTTTGGTGCTAAAAGGACCGGTTCTTGGTTCTGATCTTTATGGAGACATTTCACTTCGTACCTCTGGAGACTTAGACATACTGATTCCAATTCAGGATTTGGACGTTGTGGAGGAACTGTTAATAAAATTAGGGTATGTAAAAGATGAGTACATACAAGCCATATTGAATGACTGGAAATGGAGGCATCATCATATTACCTTTTTCCACCTCAAAAAAGGGATTAAAATCGAGGTGCATTGGAGATTAAATCCGGGTCCTGGGAAGGAACCCGGATTTAATGAATTGTGGGAAAGGAGAAGGATTAGCAAGATCACAAGTAATCCTGTCTCTTATTTAGGGAGAGAGGATTTATTCCTGTTTCTCGTCTCACATGGTGCTCGTCATGGCTGGTCACGACTTCGCTGGCTAGCGGATATAGATCAAATTTCCAAGCAAAATCTTAATATTTCAAGTCTTCGTCACCTTCTTAAGAAATATCAACTCCTTCATATTGGAGCACAGGCACTTATTTTAACCTCACAGCTCTTTCAAACACCTTTGACGGAAGAAATGAAATCGATAGCAGTAAAAATGCGCCCAATGCGCCTGGCAAAAGATGCGATTTTTTACATTCATCAAATGGTGAATTTGCATAATGAGCCTATTCCGGAGGATGTGGCAATATATCATAAACGTCATTTATTTTCATTAATGTCACATCAACAAAAAATGTTATTTATTATGAGTTTTCTTTATCCCTATCCGGAGGATGCGGCTACATTAACGTTGCCTAAACGTTTTCATTTTCTTTATTTCCCTTTGCGTCCAATTTTATGGGTTTGGAGAAAAATGAAAAAACAAGTTTTGAAAAAGGAAAATATACTATGAAACATATGAGGTATCTCGTAAAAAATGAATGATCTGGGTTCGACTTGCTAAGCTTAAGCATTGACATGTTCTATATATAGAACTAAAATAGATTTGAGTGATCTATTTTTTTAGAATTATGTTCTTTATAATGAACTTTAATTATTAATTTGTAATACCTGTTAATCATTAGCTGAAAAACGGAGGTTATAGGAATTATATGAATAATATTTTAATTTCCTCATTTGATATGGAAATTGGCGGAGTGGAACGAAGCTTGATCAATATGTTGGAACACTTCGATTACGATAATTATCAAGTGGACCTCATGTTATATAGCCATACTGGTGATTTAATGCATTTGCTCCCCGATGGACCCCGGTTGTTAGCAGAATCAAAAGTGTATAAAACCTTTAGATTACCAATCAGACAAACGTTAAAAAACGGTGAGTTCTCGATTGGGATTGCAAGGTTATTAGCGAAGTATAAGGCGTATTTTCATACTTCTAGCGAATCCGGCTATAAACAGATGCAGTACATGTGGAAATACTCATTGCCATTCCTGCCCGGATTAGACAAACAGTACGATGTGGCGATCAGTTATTTATGGCCGCATTACTTTGTTGCATATAAAGTGAAAGCAAAAACCAAGATTGCTTGGATTCACACTGATTTTTCGGTAGTAGATACAGATCTGAAGCTGGATGTACAAATGTGGAATGAATTCGACCATATTGTAGCTGTATCCGAAGAATGCAAGTTTGCATTTATAAAAAAATATCCGCTTTTAGAACGTAAAGTTATTGTAGTTGAAAATTTAACCTCCCATCACTTTGTTAGAGCAATGGCTGATGAGAAAATGGATAATCCGATGAGAAATGATAATCGATTTAAGCTGCTTTCAGTGGCAAGGCTATCTCATGCCAAGGGAATCGATAATGCGGTCAGAGCATTAAGGATATTAAAAGACAGGGGTTATAAAGATGTGGCTTGGTATGTAGTCGGCTACGGCGGAGATGAAACGATGATTAAAAATTTAATAAAAGAATACAGGTTGGAGAATGACTTTATTTTATTAGGAAAGCAAAAGAATCCCTATCCTTATATGAAGGAAGCCGATCTATATGTTCAACCATCCCGGTATGAGGGAAAGGCTGTTACTGTGGTAGAAGCGCAGATTTTGGCAAAGCCGGTGATCATAACGAATTATTCAACAGCAAAGAGTCAAGTAACTAATGGAGTGGACGGATATATTACAGACCTATCGGTTGAAGGAATTGTGGATGGATTAGAACGGTTATATTCGGATCATGAATTAAGAAAGAGTTTGTCCAACAACTGTGCAATAAAGGATTATGACAATGGTAATGAATTAGAAAAGCTCTATAAATTAATTAGTTAGGCTGGTAGGACAATGATACCAAAAGCCAGTGTCGTGGTTCCTATTTATATGGTTGAAAAATATCCGAATCGGTCCTTAACATCTTAAAGAATGCGAAAGAGCAATGTGGTTTTTTAATTGTAGGCGTTAGTACAGAAGAGCTTGTGATGAAATAAAAAAATAAATGGCCGGTTATTCCCGAAACGGAAAGAATGGCAATTGTACAATCGCTTAAATGTGTAGATAAAGTTGATCAACAGACACACCGTGATAAGAGAGAAGCAGTTTAATCAAGCAGGTGTTGAGATCGTATACTTTCCATACACACAGGACGTCTCATCCACAATGGTGAAACAAAAATATCATTATAAGGACGAGATGAAAATATGAAACCGGCAATCAGTATTATTGTTCCTGTTTATAATGAAAAACCATGGATGTAAAGATAAAATGGGGTATATTTGTAATAATTATAAAAAAGGAAATCTGAATAAAAATCTATGTATTGAAGTGAAGTGTGATTTATCAATATGTAAATTGGGTCGAGAAATCGCTAATAAACCGATAAGTGAGGTTACAGTGTGAAGATGAAAAAAAATCTAATATTTGTAATAGATTCATTAGATGTTGCAGGGGCTGAGAAAAGTTTAGTGACGTTGTTATCCATGATAGACTACTCTAAATTTTCAGTAGACTTAATGTTATTTGGACATGGGGGGGAACTAGAAGAGTTTGTACCGAAGGAGGTTCATGTTTTACCTCCTCTAAAGTATATAAAGTTTTCAAAGTTAAACATAAAAGAAGCAATAGTCTATTCATTGAAGAAACTTGATTTTAATTGGCTGCGCTCCAGGGCCAAATATTCCATAAGTATACGTATGAAAAAGTATAGTGATCCACAGAAAGCGAGAATATTTTGGCAAAGTGTTTCTCAGGCTATAGAGAGTAATTACAAGACATACGATATAGCGATCAGTTACGCTCAAGGAGTTCCGACTTTTTATGTAGCTGAAAAAGTAAAAGCAATGAAAAAAATTGCTTGGGTCAATACAAGCTTCAGGCTAGAAAATAAAGATAGGGAATTTCAAAAGAAGTTTTATGACCAATATAACCAAATCGTAGCGGTTTCTGATTCGTCCAAAGAGATCTTTATTGAAACATTTCCCGAATATACAGATAAAATGAGAGTTATTTATGATATTAATAATTCGGAACTTATTTTAAAGATGGCTGATATTGGAGAAAGTTTTGACGATCAATTTGATGGCATCCGAATTTTAACAATTGGGAGATTGAATCGTGAAAAGGGGTACGATATGGCACTAGCCGCATGTAGAAAGCTGAAGGATACAGGAATAAAGTTTAAATGGTATGTATTAGGAAAAGGTCCTCAAAAAGAAGAAATCGAAAAATTCATTAAAGAATATGGCTTATCAGATTATTTCATTTTATTAGGGGTTAAATCAAATCCATATCCCTATATTAAACATTCTGATATTTATGTACAGACATCCAGATATGAAGGCTTTGGGCTTGCCATCGCAGAAGCGCGTATGTTGAATGTTCCGGTCATCACTACAAAATTTGATGCTGTATTTAATCAAATGATAGACGGAAGAAACGGACTGGTGGTAGACATGAACGGGGATGCTGTGTATGACGGGATTATGATGATGATAAATAATAAAAGCCTAAGAGAAACCATTATCAATTACTTGCGGGTTGAGAAAAAGGGCAATGTCGAGGAGCTTGATAAGTTTTACCAACTAATTGGATAGCAGAAAGTGAGTAAGCTCAATGAATAATAAGAAGAAATTATTATTTATGTTAATTAACATGAATGTAGGCGGAACTGAGAAAGCTTTGCTAAACATGATATCGGAAATTCCTAAAGAGAGGTATGAAATCACCATTTTGATGCTCGAGGAAAAAGGTGGATTTTTAGACTATATCCCTAGTGAAGTGCGGGTTGAATACTTAAAGGGATATAAAGATATCAAACATATGCTGAATAAACCGCCACAAGTTTTAGCTTTAGATTTTGTTAGAAACAAGAAAATCATTAATGCAGTTAATCTGCTCTTTGTGTATTTATTATCAAAAATTAAGAGTGATAGAAGTTTATTCTTTAAATTTATTATAAAAAAATTCCCTGTTATAAACGAAGAATATGACTTAGCAGTGGCTTATGCAGGGCCTATGGAATTCATAAGTTTTTTTGTTGTGCACAAAATTAAAGCTAAGAAGAAAATTCAATGGATACATTTCGATGTTTCGAAAATAGGATTCAATAGTGAATTTGCCTCAAGGATTTTTAAAAAGTTCGATAAAATTTTTGTTGTATCTGAAGAAGGTAGAAATAAATTAATTCAAAGAATACCTGATATAAAGGATCGGACAGAGAAGTTTCTTAATATCCTATCACCTGATTTAATTACTCAAATGTCTGATGAGGGAGCTGGTTTTGAAGACAATTTTGAGGGAATAAGGATATTGACTGTTGGGAGGTTAAGTCAAGAAAAAGGTCAGGATTTAACCATTCCAGTATTAGCAAGACTTAAAGAAGAAGGATATAATATCAGGTGGTATTGCATAGGGGAAGGAAACGCGAGGAGCGAATATGAAAAACTTGTTAAATATTATGGTCTTGAAAATGACTACATACTTATGGGAGCTAATGCAAATCCATATCCCCATATGAAGCAGTGTGATATTTATGTTCAACCCTCCCGCCATGAAGGATATTGTATCACACTTTCAGAAGCAAGATGCTTTACTAATCCCATAGTTAGCACTAACTTTACAGGAGCAAAGGAGCAGGTTTCCCATAGACAGACGGGTTTAATTGTAGGCTTTGATACCCAACAGATATATATTGCAATCAAAGAATTGTTAGATGATGAGAATTTAAGGAATAAAATAAGATCTTGTCTGGAAAAAGAACTTGTCACAGATACAAAAAGTGAGATGGATAAACTTTATAAGGTCTTGAAAGCTGCTGAATACGACACCAGGTAGGGGGATTATAAATGAGGAAGACGAAAATATTATTCATGCTGAGTAGTATGAATATTGGTGGCGTTGAAAAATCGCTCCTGTCCCTGCTTTCTATTATCCCAAAAGATAAATATGACGTAACTATTCTTCTTCTGGAGAAAAAAGGTGGTTTTTTAGATTCCATTCCGGAATGGGTAAGAATTGAGGAAACTACTTGGTTTGAAGATGTAAAGCCTATTATCATGGAATCACCAAAGCGCACATTAAAGAACTACATGAATAAGAAACAATATATAAATATACCATCGTTTGTTTGTTCGTATTTAATATCTAAGTATCTAGATAATCGGTTCGTTTATTATCAACATGTTCTCAAAAGCGTTCCTCATCATATAAATACCTATGATGTCGCAGTATCCTATCAAGGTCCAACAGATATAATTGATTATTATATTGCAAATAAAGTAACCGCAACCCAAAAAATATCATGGGTACACTTTGATGTTTATAAACATATGATGAATCAAAAATTATATGAAAAACTATATAAAAGATTTGATAAGATATTTGTCGTTTCAAAAGAAGCAAAAAATCATCTGATAGCAAAAATACCGACTATTAAAAATAAAACGGATGTGTTTAATAATATCGTATCGTCTAAAATAATACACAATATGTCTAAAGAACCGATTAATCTATATGATGGCTTTAAAGGAATGAAAATCGTAACCGTAGGTAGGCTCTCCAAAGAGAAGGGTCAAGACATTGCAATTTACGTTCTTTATAAACTGCTCCAAGAAGGATATCAAGTGAGATGGTATTGTGTTGGGGAAGGTAGTGCTAGGAAAGAATATGAACGGTTGATCCATCAGTATAATTTAGTCAATGACTTTATTTTATTAGGATCAACACCAAACCCTTACCCAATTATAGCTAACGCGGATATATATGTTCAAACGTCCAGGCACGAAGGATATTGCCTTACTTTAGCAGAGGCTAAGTGCCTATCTAAACCTATTGTAACAACAAATTTCACAGGTGCAAATGAGCAGATTAAGGATGGGTATAACGGATTCATTGTAGAAAACGATGAAGGATTGTATGAGAAAATTAAATATATGATTGATAATCCATTTGAGCGAAATCGTTTAATTAAAACTTTAACAACAATTAATTGTGAAGAAACAACGCCAAAAGTATTTAATATTTGATTTTATTCTTGTTGATGATAGATTTCCATATAACAAATAAGCAGGGATTGAAGTGGATGAATGATGAGAACAAAACATTCTATCAATAATATATCAATAAGTATAATCTCCCAAATAATTATTGTATTACTTGGTTTTATAGCCAGAAAAATATTTTTGGACAGTCTGGGGGCATCATATCTTGGTATCAATGGTTTATTGACGAATGTCTTATCAATGTTAGTTTTAGTTGAAGGTGGAATCGCAATAAGCATTGTATACAACTTATACAAGCCTTTGGCAGAAGATAACAAAGAAAAAGTAATTGCTTTAATCCAATTGTATAAGAAAGCATATGGCATATTAGCAATAATTACATTAATTATAAGTGTTTGTCTCTACCCTCTTCTAGATCATCTGATGAAAGATGAAGTTCCAGTACCACATATTGAAATTATATATTCTATATTTGTAGCAAAGAGCATCCTCTCCTATTTAAACGCTCATAAATGGTCACTTATAACCGCTGATCAAAGAGGTTATGTATTGACCAGGGTTGATCTCTTATTTCAAGTTATCACAATGATTACAAGAATTATCGTGCTAATCACGACTGAGAACTATGTATTTTACTTGATATTAGAGCTTTTAGTATATTTGATTCAGAATATGGTTAATGGTCGAATTGTTAATAAAAGATATCCTTATATTAAAACGAAGCAAAAATATGCAATAGATAAAGATACAAAAAATAATATTATTAAAAATGTTAAGGCTATGTTTCTTCATAATATAGGTGGCTTTTTAGTATTCAGTACAGATAATATCCTAATATCATCGTTTATTGGTGTAGCAACAGTAGGGCTTTATTCAAACTATACAATGATCACACAGCAATTATCTGCATTAGTTAATTCTATTTTGGGTGGGATTGGATCCAGCGTAGGAAATTTAATTGCCACAGAAAGCAATGATAAATCCTACTCAATTTTTAAAATATCTTACTTCGTTAATTTTTGGATTTATTCATTTAGTATTATATTTTTATTTAATTTATTAGAACCCTTTATTAGTTGGTGGCTGGGAGATGGATACTTATTAGATAAACTAACTTTTGTGTTCATACTAATAAATTTCTATTTACTCGGAATGCGTACTGCAATTGGAACATTTAAGAATAAAGCTGGATTATTTACTCAGGATCAGTACATACCATTAATTGAAGGTTTATTAAATTTGATCGCATCATTAGTTTTTTTGAAATATTTTGGATTATCAGGAATATTTATGGGAACTGCGTTAAGTACGATTGCAACTGTTTGTTGGACTCAACCATGTATTGTGTATAAACATGTTTTCAATCGTCCAGTTCGGTCATATTTTAAGAACTATGGATATTATTTGTTATTAACTATTTCCACTTGCTGCATAACGACAATTTGTTGTAATTACTTTGTTGTTGGTGATACTTTCACCTCGTTATTAGTAAGAGGACTTTTTTGCTTATTAATTCCAAATTTCATTTATGTTGTAGTCTTTTATAAGAGCAATGAATTCCAATATCTAAAAAGTATTATATTTACTCTTATGTCAGATTTTAAAAAGATAGTATTCTCATCAAAGTATAATATCGCGAGGGAAAAACAAGGATCATGATATGAATGCTTAATCCTGGCAAACAAGCTATTTGGCCGACAGGAGACTCAGAAGGTTTAAGCGTCCATTCAGATCGTGGCGTTCAATACGGTCACAATTTGCTTTGCCATTAAAAGAATTCATCATAAATGTCATGAAATGAGCAATATTTGTTGACATGTTCTTTATTGAGAACTATTATATAAAATAAGTAGACAGCGCACTCCTTATTTAAATGATAAGTTTAAAAAATCTAGAAGAAGGATTTTTTTTGACCATTTTGTTCTATATAACGAATAACATTCTTCGGTGATATCTCCTTACCGCTATCAATGGAGGCACTCGGTCATGCTGTGGGTTGAATTCAACCTTAGACGCAAGTCGTCAAAAGTGGAATGTGAGGAAGGGTTTGATACCCTGATCAAGCAAGTGAGCTTATCAATATTATCTTGTAAAGGTGATCTCATATGATACATAGAGTACTGCATGTCGTAAGCGCCATGAACCGTGGCGGTGCGGAAACACTACTTATGAATGTCTACAGAAATATAGACCGATCGAAGGTACAGTTTGATTTTGTTTCACATCGAATGGAATCATGCGATTACGATGATGAAATCATTTCGTTGGGCGGCAGGATATATCGAATTCACAGTTTTGGTCAACAAGGTCCGATAGCGTATTTGAATGAATTGAAAAAAATTATGAGCCAAACAAACTATGTGGCTGTTCATTCGCACACTGATTATCAAAGCGGGTTTGCTGCTTTAGCCGGAAAAATGGCCGGAATAAAGAAGAGAATCTGCCATTCTCATAGCAATAACTGGGGGAGAGGAAATGGCTTGAAGGCAAGTATGATGTTTAAAGTTTTGCAAACCGTTATTCACTATGCCGCTACCGATTATTGCGCTTGCAGTGTGGAAGCTGCGCGGTTTCTATTTGGTTCATCGCTGACCGATAGCGGGAAAACCTTTGTGATGAAAAATGGAATCGAAATCGGCCGGTTCGTTAACATTGAAGCGAGTGTTCAACTAGATATAAAACAAGAACTAAACATAGCGTCAGAATCGAAAATTATTGGGCATGTCGGAACGTTCTCCCCATCCAAAAACCATACGTTTCTCTTGAAGGTTTTGAAGCAAATGATTGATGAAGAAAAGGACGTCATTGCAGTTTTGGTAGGGGATGGTGCGTTAAGGAGCAGTATTGAAGCTGAAGCGAGAAGAATGGGAATATTTAATCGGATTCGATTTTTGGGAGTAAGAGTGGATATCCCTAAACTCATGAAGTCTTTTGATGTGTTTGTTTTCCCTTCCGTATTTGAAGGCTTTGGCATCGTCACCGTAGAAGCGCAATGCTCAGGTACTCCTTGTGTGGCTGCGGACACTGTTCCTAAAGTTACGGATATGGGTGTGGGTTTAATGAGCTTTATTAGTCTTGATGAAAGTCTTGAAGCCTGGTCTCAGCAAATAAACATGGCCTTATTTATGAAGAAGCCCGATCAAAACACCATCCTTAACAAAATAGCAAGTCAGGGGTTTGATATCAGGGATAGTATACATGATTGGCTGGATCTATACGGAGTTTCCTAGGCGTAGAGTGTATACACTACATTTATTAAAACCAATTATTTCTGGAGGGTAATTAAATGGCCATACTCGTAACCGGCGGCGCCGGATATATAGGCAGTCATACCTGCGTGGAGCTGTTGAATGCAGGCTATGAGGTGATTGTTATCGACAATTTTTCAAACAGTAAACCGAATGCACTGAAGCGGATTCAAGAAATTACAGGAAGAGCCTTTGCGTTTTATGAGGTGGATCTTCTGGATCGTGAAGGGCTAGAAAGGGTATTTACCGAGCACCAGATCGATGCGGTAATCCATTTTGCCGGACTCAAATCAGTTGGACAGTCTACGAAAATGCCGCTGCATTACTATTTCAATAATATTAGTGGAACATTCCTGCTGTGCAAAACGATGGAGAAATACGGGTTGCGGAACTTGGTATTCAGTTCGTCGGCAACAGTATACGGTATGCCGGATTCTGTTCCGATTTCCGAGGATTTTTCATTGCAGGCCACCAATCCCTATGGTCGAACGAAACTTATGATTGAGGAAATTTTACGTGACATTTATCTGTCGGATAATCGTTGGAGTATTGCATTACTGCGTTATTTCAACCCAGTTGGCGCTCACAAGAGCGGCCGGATCGGGGAGGACCCTAACGGTATTCCGAACAATCTGATGCCTTATATAACACAGGTGGCAGTGGGGAAGCTGGAGAAACTCAGCATATTTGGCAATGACTATTCTACGCTGGACGGGACGGGGGTGCGGGACTATATCCATGTCGTTGACCTGGCAATGGGACATTTAAGCGCACTTGAAAGAATACTTTCGACAACGGGAGTAGAAGCATACAACCTTGGTACTGGAAGGGGATACACTGTATTGGAAATAGTTTCTGCTTTTCAACAGGCGTCGGGTATGAACGTTCCTTATACGATTTCCGAGCGGAGGACGGGAGATGTGGGAATTTGTTATGCCAATCCTTCTAAGGCGAGAACTGACCTCAATTGGGTAGCTCTCAGAGGGATTGAAGAAATGTGCGAAGATGCTTGGCGTTGGCAAATGAATAATCCGAATGGATATGAAGAAGAGGCTGAAGCAGAGGCTGGTACATACGAGGCTCGGGTCAAATGAACATTTCCGACAAACTTACCGCACAAATGCTGCACGAGATTGCAAACATCATTCGTCAAAAAGGCGAAACGGTCGAAAACATAGATGTTGTTAGCTTAATCGAAGAAATCAAACGGCAGATATTGAATTGCTGTACAAATCACAATGAAAATACTAGCGCTTGAGAAAATTTTTCCCATATTCTAATTAAATTTAAAATAATTTATTAAATCGACAAAAAAATATAATAAATAATCATTTATGTAAGACACGAATCGACAGCTTACGTAAATACGCTAGGTTATAATGCATAGGAGATAGTCAGTGACGAGCATAGGGAGACGTTGAAATGCGTTTATTATCTGGGCACCTTAAACGCATGGAGTCAGTGGTGCAACCGTCCCAATTTGAAAGGGGACTAGGATAATGGTACTGGTGGGATCAGAGAACAATCAAGATTTGGATATGGACTGGGTAGCATTAATCATGAGCGCGCGAACATTAGGATTAAGCAAAGAAGATATACGTAAAGTTCTTCTTATTCTTAAAGAAAGCGATAACGATGAGATGCAGGAAACAGCTGTGTAAATTTAAAAAGCGCTAATCGCGCTTTATTTTCCATTTGTTGAATTCGAGAAATTCTTTGAATTGATCCTTGCTAACGCCCGAGGCCATTGCTTCTCTAACCAATTCAGCCCATTCGCGATCAAACTGGTCAGGTGTCCGATCAGACTCATCGTAATTTAGAAAATCTTCAACAGCAACATTTAATACCTCTCCTATTTTTTCGAGGAATTGAATGGACGGGTTTTGTTGGAGCCCTCTCTCAATGGAACTAAGGTAAGATTTCGCGACACCAGCCCTTTGGGATAGTTCAGTAAGCGAAAGCCCCTTTCTCTTGCGCAGCATCTGAATGCGTTCTCCGATCATTACGAGTTCCTCCGATATCACATATGTGCAGTATTCTTTTCATTATAACCAAAAACTTCAATTCATGAAAGTATATAAATGGAATACATATCATAAGGGTAAGACATACAATACTTTAGTATGATTTATGTTTTCGACAAGTCTATAGTTACCAACAAAGGGGTGTTCCAAAAGGTCTGAACTGACCAAAGGGACGCCCTTTTACGGTGTCTGAATAGAGTCGCTTCGGTTGTGAATTGCTATTCTGTTGAATATACTGAATCATAGAGTAAATGCAAAAAGATTGATGAAAGGTGTGTGTTTGTGAGTTTCCTTGTTATAGTCGTCTTCATCTTTCTCATTTACATGTTCTTTTTTCTACCTACCATGTGGCTGAAAATTGAACGTGTACATCATCCCATCGGCCTCAATAAGCGTATATTGCAAATTAGCGATCTCCATTTTGATATGCTGCGTATCAGCCCGCGAAAAATTAGGCAAGTGATTATTGATTACAAGCCGGATTACATATTTCTGACCGGAGACTATACCTATAAGGCAAGCTTTTTGCCGCGCGCAGCGCAGTATTTCAAACTAATTGCAGGTTGCGGCATTCCCGTCTATGCGGTCCTGGGAAATCATGATTATGAGCTCCCTCGGCTGCAGCGTTTGCTGGATATCTTTAAGGTATATCATATCCGCGTCCTTCGTAACGAATCTGTTCAGCTTGCAGATTTCCAACTGGTAGGTATTGATGACGATTGCACCGGGCATAGCAGAATTCGTCCCGCTTTTAAGTATGTGGACGAAGAGAAGCCGATCGTTGTCATCACTCATGATCCAAACGTGCTCCTTCGGATCAAACGTCCTTATCATTATTTAATGGCCGGCCATCTGCATGGGAAGCAGTTGAACGTGCCTTTCTTTTTTTTGTTCAAGTCAAAGGGTCCTCTGTCGGAGAGAGGAATATACAAAGGCCTGTATACGAATGAGTACGGTGCATTTTATATTTCCAAGGGTATTGGCCAAGCAGGCGTCAATGCCCGGTTTATGGTAAGAAGCGAGCTAACGATTCATGAGCTTTGATGACGAGTCGGCGGATTATTCTTGCTGCGATTTTTGTGTGCTGTTTCTCGGAATGCAGCAGGCGGAATTCCTTTCACCTTGGTAAATGTCCGAGTGAAGTAATGGATGGATGATAAGCCGCAGCGCTCAGCGATTTCCTTGATAGGATCTACGGTTTGGGACAGCCATTACTCGGCTGCTCGAATCCGTTCGTGGCGGACAAGCATCGAGAAAGATTCATGAATACTTTGAGCGAATAAACTAGACAAGTGCGGCTCGGAAATATTAATATATTGCTCTACTTCGGCAAGGCTAAGCTGTCCCTCTATATTGTCGCGAATATATAGCTTCGCGCGATTAATCATTCTTATTATATGATAAGGAGATTGGGCATGATTAACAATGCAGACGTGAATTTTTACAAAGAGAATGGTTATTTGCTCGTTCGCGGTGTATTTAATTCTGACGAGGTGCATGCCATGAGAGCAGCAGTGGAGCGAATCATACAGCGGGCCGCCCAGGCGCAAGCGGATCAAAACCATGCCTGGCTGGGTGATTTTTTGCCGCCCGAGCAGTTGAAAAAGCTTGTTCTTAATGGGTTTCAAGACGTGCATTTTTATGACGCGGCATATACTCGCGCAGTTACTCATCCCAATCTGATAGCAGTCCTGAATGGCATCATAGGCCCCGATGTGTGGACGCGAATGCGGCAAAGTGAAATAAGGATACGAATGAATGAACAAAAATAGCCCTTGGCACATCACGCGTCAGACGTGCTGCCAAGGGCTTCACTGTTTTAAGGCTCGTCTTGTACCTCAGGAATGCTGTCCTCGTAGTCGTCATCTCCAGGATAGTCCCGTGAGCCTTCGGCATGCAGTTGATGATTTTCATAGTCGAAGCGATTGGATGGCCGCTGATCGATTCTCCACGGCTTGCTTTTTCCCAGTGATTCCGTCCGCAGATCGGAGCCGTAAGGCCCCTCCGGAAACTCTTCCGGGATGAGGTCATTGCGCTGCGATTCCACAGTTGAAACATCTGTATAAGGCTTTCGATCCTCTCCAATAAATCGATCCATCAGCAAGCTCCTCCTGAAATGGTAGTATAGTACCCTTTCATTTTGCCCTTATCAATCGGTAAAATGCACGGTTCCGACAACAAAATACAAAAACTGGACTAATTCAGCTGCTTCTTCCTCCGTAAGCTTATACGTATACTCGAGGTAGCCTTCCTCCTCCAGGTCATCCGGGCCGATGATCGCCGTTTTTCCGGATTGCAGGTCGGTGACCAGCTTCTTGCCATAGAAGCGATTTGTAGTTGTGACAGCGAGGTCAAACCGTTTCAAGCTGGGTGCGATGAAAGTGACGAATCGAGTTGACGTTTGTTCGGTTGTATCGGACATAAAATCAAAATCAGGCAGCAGCATGTTGTATAGCCTCCACTTCTTTAATTACAATCATTATACAATAACAAAATGCTTGTAATAAAGAAATCATTATGATAACATGCAGTTAATCGAATCATTGAACGTATGAGGAAGCACCTCTTCTGCCCTGGCAGAGGAGGTGCTTTTTTTGTTTTCAGGCATGCTGGCCCTTAAGCCAAATGCCGCCTTGCCGTTCAATTTCATTCGCGAATACTACAATTATTGGAGGATTGAGGCTAATATGCAAATCGTTTTTCTGAACACGTTCGAGAAGCAAGGAGAGGGACAATCTTATACAAGCGCCCAGCTATCCATTTGCGAGCGTCAAGGCATCTGGGCTGTATTATGGATGGAAGGCGAGGAAGCAGAAGGGAATCCGCAAACCTGGTTTGAGGGCACATCATGGGAAGAGATGATAACAGCATTCCGACTCGGTATTTCCAGGATGATGGGTGAAGGATATACACCGATCATCGATGGGATGTTGGATGATCGCCAGACATCTGCGGGAAGCTTCTTAACTATGCTGCAATGCTACGGTGAGCTGCATGCAAATCAAGAGCTGTTCCAGCTGCTCCGAGAGTGGCGGCGTACCAAAGCGATCGCTGAGAAGAGGTCCGCTTATCTGATCGCAACGAACCGGATGCTGTGGATGATCAGCGCCTTCGTCCCGCAGACGGCGGACGAACTAACGCAAATTCCAGGCTGGGGCAACACCAAGCATGCCTCGTATGGAGCGGAAGTGTTGGAAATGACTGAACAAGTCAGCCGATCGACTTCATTTCCTCTTCAATGGGTGACGGAGCAGCTGGATTCGACAGCTTATACACAGTGGCTGTTCAAGCAGAAGGAGGCAAAATACAAGCTTCAGATGGACCGACAGTTGGCTAAGAAGAAGATTTTGGAAGCGGTGCAGGTGGGAGGAACGTTAGAGCAACTGCAGACTGAATTGGAAATGTCGAGGCGTGAGCTGTTGGATCGGATCGAACAGCTGGAGCAAGAGGGCTATGATTTTGAGTCGCTAATTACAAGAGAGCTGTTCGAAGTACCGCAGGAGGAGCAGCAGCAAGTGCTTGATGCGTTATCTTTAGTAGGAGATAAATACTTGAAGCCAGTGCTTCAGCAAGTATATGGTTCCACGGAGGCCTCTCAGCTAAGCAAGCCTGTGGATGTGCTTTACGAGCGCCTTCGGCTAATCCGGCTTCGTTATCGCAGAAGCCTTACAAATACTGCGGTATAATGAAAGCTCGAAAGGAATATCCTTGACTGCCAGGGTAAGCAATCGAACAATCACTTTGCTGGAAGCGCGTATTTGCGTTTCCAGCATTCAACACTTGTTACTTTCCAAGCATGCCATCCTCTACTTGCAAGCAAAATGCAATGATTTCTAGTTTTTGTTAAATGAGAGACATAGTTCTTTAGAATCATATATTTTCTTTATAGTATACTTGTCCTACTAAATTAAGTATAATGAAGAACAAATAAGACAAAGCGCGATTTGTGACGAAAAAGGAGCGTAACCTCTTTATGAAGGCAGAATATATTAACCCGTTTCTTGAATCCGCGAAAATCGTAATTGAACAGCTCATTCAAATACGTCCTGCGACTGGAGAACTAGGTCTCAAAGATATCAAATTTGTAGAGAATTACATTTGGATTCAAATTGGTCTCAATGGACAAATGAACGGTGATATTGTATTCGGACTAAGTGAACAGGTAGCTCTGAAAATGGTTTCAGCAATGATGGGCGGTTATCCTATTTCTGAAATTGATGAAATTGTTCGAAGCGGTATTTCTGAGCTTGGCAATATGATTAGCGGGAATGCCAGTACTATGCTGTTCAATCAGGGCGTCAGAGTGGATATTACGCCGCCGAAAGTGGTTCAGTCTGCTCAATCTGCAGGCTTCACTGCACAGAAGGCGTTAACGATCCCGCTCATTATGGACGGCATCGGAGAGCTCGACATTCAAGTATTAATCGCATCCTAGCACAGAAATGGCTCCTTCGGGAGCTTTTTTTGCGTCTGTCAGAGCAATCAAGTAAACTTGTAGATGGGTGATGATGGATGTTAAAGGGCAAAGTTATTTTTATCTCTGGAGCATCAAGCGGTATCGGGGCCTTAACGGCTGTAGCTTTAGCTCAAAAGGGTGCGATCCCTGTGCTGACAGGGAGAAATAGCGACAGGCTGAAGGAAATCGCATCTGCGATTAAGGGGAACTGCTCGATCTATCAGATGGACGTTACGGATCATGAACAGGTTAAGCAAACGGTGGAAGCTGTTATTACCGAATATGGCAAAATAGATATATTGCTGAACAATGCCGGCTACGGGAAGTTTGAGCATTTTGCCGCTATGCCGGTGGAAGACTTTGAAGAGATGATGGACACGAACTACATGGGAATCGTACGCTGCACGAAGGCGGTTGTCCCGCACATGCTGAAGCAAGGCAGCGGACATATTGTCAATATTGCATCGATGGCGGGCAAGATAGGCTCTGCCAAATCCACCGCTTACACGGCCACGAAGCACGCTGTGCTCGGTTTCACCAATTCACTGCGCATGGAGCTTAGGGAGCATGGAATTCACGTTTCCGCAGTTAATCCCGGGCCTATTGATACGCCTTTCTTTGCACTTGCCGACCCGTCTGGCTCTTATGTTAAAAATGTGAGCTGGTTCATGATGAAGCCGGAATATGTTGTGAAATCCGTCATTCGTGTGATGGAAAGAAAGAAGGATGAGCTTGATTTGCCAAAGACAGCATCTATAGGCATAAAGCTCTATCAGCTATTACCGCGTACAGCCGATCGATTGCTTGGCGGGCTGTTTAATCGAAAATAAATAGCGGATACAAGAGAGGAATAAAGAATGAGTAAGTACACTTGGAATGAAATTGGTATTAATGAGCCGTTGGCAAATAAGCTGGTCTCAAATGGAATTGTCGAGCCGACGGATGTACAGGCAGAGACGATCCCAATTCTTCTCGGAGGCAGTGATGTCTCAGCAAGATCGCAGACTGGCACAGGCAAGACATTAGCTTATTTGCTGCCGCTGCTCCAGAAACTGAACGCTTATTCAAATGCGGTGCAGGCCGTAATTTTGGCTCCGACGCAAGAGCTCGCAATGCAAATCGTGCGAGTGGCAGAGAGCTATGGGGAGCCGCTTAACATTCGTGTACAGCAGCTAATCGGCGGTGCGGCGCTAAAGCGTCAGGTAGAGAAGCTGAAGCTTCGACCACAGCTGGTGATTGGGACGCCAGGAAGAATTCATGAGCTGTTGAAGCTGCGCAAGCTTAGATTGAATGATGTTACGAATGTTGTGATTGATGAGGCGGATCAAGTATTTCAACTGGGCTCTACGAAAGAGGTTGAGGTTATTCTGTATGCAATGGGGAGTGAGCGGCAAATCGCTTTCTTCTCTGCCACGTATCCTGATCAGATGGCTAGATTCGAAGGGCGGTGGATGAAAGCTCCTGTACGCATTCAAATTACGCCTGAGCACCGGGTATCGGAGACCATCGATAATTATTATATCGTCAGCGACAAGCGTGATAAGACGGATACGGCAAGACGGCTCATTCGTTTGCTTAATCCTTCCTCTGCTTTGCTGTTCCTAAATGACACGGATAATATCGCAAATTGGGAATCGAAGTTAAGCTATGAAGGCTTTACCGTCGAAGCGCTATATGGCGATGCCGACAAGCAGCGCCGTGCAGCTACGCTAGCCCGCTTCCGTGATGGACGCTGCCAGCTGCTTCTTGCAACGGATGTTGCCGCCAGAGGTCTTGATATCGAAGGACTGCCGCTTGTTATTCAGCTTGATCCGGCTGCAGATTCGGATCATTACGTGCATAGGGCCGGACGTACGGGAAGAATGGGGCGTCATGGGACGGTCGTATCCATCGTGACGCCGCAGGAGCTGTTCATCATGGAGAAATTCCGCAAACAGCTGGGAGTCGAGCTTACCGAACGAACGATGTTTAGAGGCAAGCTGCTGACAGCAGAACAGCTAAGGGAAGCGACTCGACCTTTTGCCTTACGGAGAGAAGAGAAGGCGGACGGGCGTACACGTGAGGAAGGAGCTGGCGTAAAACAATCGTCGGAAGAGAATAAGCGAGGTAACGCAATAAACGAAGCAAAGCAGCTGGAGAAGGCGTCTGCAGCCGGCGCCGCCAAAATTTCACAAGCAAACCAAGCTTCCCAGCCGACTAAGTCCAAGCCGAAGCCCGCGCAGACGAAAGCTGCCTCGAAGGCGCAGCAGAAGCGGGAAGGCAAAAACAAGGGCGCTCCAAAATGGCTGAAAGCCAAACGCGAAGCAGAGAAAGAAAAATAAAATAATTTTTTTTTGAAGGCCACCCTCTTAAATCGAATAGCCTCTCCCGAACGATATGGGCGAGAGTTAAAACATGCGGCATATCCCGCAATCGAAAAAAGGAGAGTGGCTTTCTTGACGAAACAAACGATGTGGAAAAAGACTGCAATATCCTCGCTTGCGCTTCTAATGCTTGCAGGCGGAGCAACCTCGGCGGCATTTGCAGACGGTGGCAAAGGTAAAGGACACGGAGACGATCGCGATAAAGGCAAATATCAGGATCGGAATGACAGAGATGATTGGGACGATGATGATGACGATGATAAATATAAAGTAACCTGGAAGTTTAAGGATGAGAACGACCTGAAGTGGGCCATGGAATACATTATGCGTTTGTCTTCCAAGGGCGTATTTACAGGCTATGAGGACGGAACCTTTCAGCCGAACAAGAAAATTAGCCGAATCGAGACACTGACAGCAGCAGTAAGATTGATGGGACTTCGTGCGCAAGCTGAATCTGCGGCAGAGATGAGTACGGATCTGCATTTTAGAGATGCTGACAAAATCGAGCGCAAATATCCTTGGGCTGTCGGTTACGTAGCGGTCGCGCTGGAAAATGACTTATTCTCCGAGACGGATACAGAAGTAAAGCCGGAGGAGAATGCAACAAGACTATGGTCTACGATTCTACTGATCAAAGCTTTGAAGCTTGAGGATGAAGCAAAGGCACTTAATAATACGAAGCTGGACTTTAAGGATGCGAAAGAAATTCCTGCAGGTGCTGTCGGTTATGTAGCCCTTGCGCTTCAAAAAGGTATCATTACGGGCTACGAGGACAAACGCGGTAAAACATTCCGTCCTAATCAGCCTGTAACGCGCGCAGAGCTTGCGGCGCTTCTGGATCGTACCGATGTGGAAATGCCGGATCACGACGCGCAGGCGATTACTGGTAAGCTGAAAGCATCAGCAGATGGTAAAATAACGGTTGTAAAAGCGGATAATACGGAGCTTTCGCTTACGCTTGATCCGAACGTATTCATTTTCCGCGATGATAAGAAGTCTCCTGTAAGCGCGCTTCGCGCTGGGGATGAGGTGCTTGTACGCACTTATCAGAATAAAGTTGTCTTTATCGATGTAACGAAATCGGCTTCTGTCGTAACGGCCTTCAATGAGCTGGGAGTCGTAAGCTCGCTAGCCTTCAATGCGCAGGCGAAGCTTTCCACGATCTCGATCTCTCGAGTTGAAAACGGTCAAACCGTCGTCTTTATTTATAATGTATCTACTAACGCAACGATTATCGGCGACTTTTCGCTGCTGAAGACTGGCCAGCTTGTACAGGTCAAGGGTGAAAACGCAGTAGCCAATACAATTGAAATCAAATAGCAAAGACTGCCGCGGGTTATGAACTGCACCCCGTCAAGTAGACAGTACAAAAAATAAAAAACAGTTATGCGGCCTTAGTCCTGAATTCCATTGGACTGAGGCTGTTTAGTTTACTTTGCAATCGTTCGTAATTGTAAAAGTGGATGTAGTTGTCAATATCCTTTTTGAGCTCCTCAAAGGTATCATAGGTGTGTAAATAATATTTCTCACATTTCAAAGTACCCCAAAAGGACTCCATTGGACCATTATCGATGCATCGTCCAACACGGGACATGCTTTGGGTCATTTGGTTCTCGTCCAACATCTTTTTAAAGGCTAAAGAAGTGTACTGGTAACCACGGTCGCTATGAAGCATAGGCTTGCTTCCTGGAGCTTCTTGCAAAGCTAATTTTAACGTCTGGAATACCAGCGGATTGTTATTGGATCGCCCAAGTACATGAGAGATAATCGTGTTGTCATGAAGGTCAAGAATGGCGCTTAAATACGCCTTCTGCCCATTACCGTACTTGAATTCCGTTACATCGGTTAACCATTTCTCATTAGGTGCATCTGCATAGA